>JAZRCP010000072.1:0-21465 GCA_045659825.1 Dysosmobacter sp.
GTCAATGACCACGAGATCGACCTATTCGAGGGACAGTATGTAGTACCCAACGGCATGGCCTATAACTCCTACGCCATTCTGGATGAGCAGGTTGCCATTATGGACTCTGTGGACGTACATTTTACACAGGCCTGGCTGGACAACATCAAGGCGGTGCTGGGTGAACGGGAACCGGACTATCTGATCGTGCAGCATATGGAGCCTGACCACTCCGGCAGCATCCACGCATTCATGGAGGCTTATCCTGCTGCAAAGATCGTGGCGTCTGCCCGCGCTTTTGTGATGATGAAGAACTTCTTCGGCACAGACTTTGCCGACCGGAAGATTGTGGTGGGCGAGAACGACACGCTGTCTCTCGGCAGCCATACCCTTACCTTTATCACTGCCACCATGGTCCACTGGCCTGAGGTCATTATGACTTATGACAGCTGCGACAAGGTGCTGTTCTCCGCTGACGGATTCGGCAAGTTCGGTGCACTGGATGTGGAAGAGGACTGGGCTTGCGAGGCACGTCGTTACTACATCGGCATTGTGGGCAAGTACGGTGCACCGGTGCAGGCGGTGCTGAAGAAGGCAGCTGCACTGGACATTCAGACCATCTGCCCCCTCCACGGCCCAGTGCTGACCGAAAATCTGGGCTATTACCTCAACCTCTACAACATCTGGTCTTCCTATGCGGTGGAGACTGAGGGTGTGGTCATTGCCTATACCTCTGTCTACGGCAATACCAAGAAAGCGGTGGAGCTGCTGGCAGAGAAACTGCGGGCGAAAGGAATCAAGGTAGTTGTCAACGATCTGGCTCGCTGCGACATGGCCGAGGCGGTGGAGGATGCCTTCCGCTACGGCAAGCTGGTGCTGGCTACCACCACCTACAACGGCGATATCTTCCCCTTTATGCGCACATTCATCGACCACCTGACGGAGCGCGGCTTTACCAACCGCACGGTTGCCTTTATTGAGAACGGCAGCTGGGGCCCTGTGGCGGCCCGCGTGATGAAGGGCATGCTGGAAAAGAGCAAGAACCTGACTTACGCGGAGACCACGGTGAAGATCGTCTCTGCCCTGAACGACGAGAGCCGTGCCCAGCTCGAGGCACTGGCTGCGGAACTGTAAAAAGCACATCAAAAAGCAGCGGCGTTTGGCCGCTGCTTTTTTGCCTGCCGTGGTTGTCAGAGAAAGTGGATGGAGATATAATGAAACTATAAAGAAAGATCCTGCGGCGGCTGGGAAAGTCGGTGCAGAAACCGGATGAAAAGAGAGGGATTCCGATGACGACTGTCTATCTTGTCCGCCACGCAGAGGCGGAGGGAAATCTGTACCGCATTGCGCAGGGACAGGACAACAGCAATTTAACAGACCGCGGCTGGCGTCAGGTCAAGGCGCTGGAGCGGCGGTTTGCCGGTATTTCCATTGATGCGGTATACAGCAGCGACCTGTACCGCACCTGCGCCACGGCCAGTGCGGTGTTCCTGCCCAAGGGACTGCCCCTTCACAAGGAACCGGCATTGCGGGAAATCAATGTGGGCGTGTGGGAACGCTGCACATGGGGCGACCTGGAGCGGCAGTACCCCCGGCAGCTGGAGGACTTTCGGGAGCATTTGGACCGCTGGCATGTGGAGGGGGCAGAGACGGGCGAGCAGGTGTTGGAGCGGGTGCTGCAGGCTGTGCAGCGGCTTGCGGAAAAGCACGACGGCCAGACCATTGCCCTCTTTTCCCATGGATATGCCATCCGCCTGCTGCTGTCCCATTTGCAGGGATACACAGTGGCGGACATGAGCAAGCTGCCTACCGGAGACAACACGGCGGCCTCCTGCCTTACATGGGAGAATGGAGAACTGCGTATCGTGTTCCAAAACGACAACAGTCACCTGACCACGCCGGAGTATCTGGGGGGAGAGAAGGTGAGCAAACGCGCCTTTGCTGTGGAGGCAGGACTGCGGTATGAGCCGCTGAAGCTGCCGGAGCAGGTGGAATGGTTCCGGGAACTGACCGGTGGCATGACGGCGGGCACAGGCGATACGCTGGTAGCCTATCGAAATGACGAAACGGTTGGAATGGTGCAGCTGGGAAAAGAAAACGGCTGCATTACGGCGCTTTGGGTGCGGGAGGATCTGCGGCGGCGTGGCTATGGCATACAGCTGCTGGGGCAGGCGGTGTATTACTGGCGGCCCCGTGGGTGCAATGCCCTGCGGATCGTTCTGCCGGAGGGCAACCTCCATCAGACATTTTTTGCCGATTGTGGATTTGTACCTGTCGAAACGGCAGCAGACGGCGGATGTGTTTTGGAAAAGCAGATCGGCTTTGACCCCAGATTTTTATAATGACAAAAGGAAAGAGGGCTCCCGTGGCGGGAGTCCTCTTGTTTTACAGTTTGGAGATGAGATCGCGGACGATGCGGGCGGTCAGGCCCCAGATGACATGGCCTTTGTAATGCCAGATGGGCACCTCAATGTGCTCGCGGGCCCACGGATAATTGCGGGTGATGCCGACGGCATCATAGGGGAAATCCTCCCCCACCTGCGGATGGAGGTCATAGGCGTAGACTTCTGGCGGGGTGGAACAGAAAAAACGCAGGGGGACGGTAAATACCTCCGCGACTTCGTCCGGAGAGGGGCGCATGGCGTCCATACCGGTGGGAGAAATTAGACCCACAAGCGGATGCAGTAGGCTTTGGCGGCGGTAGAGAAAGTCCATTTCAGCAAGCAGGGTAATCTCTGCGGAGGGAATGGCCAGTTCTTCCTCGGTTTCCCGCAGTGCGCAGACGGCAGCGGATTCTCCTGTTTCCGTATGGCCGCCGGGAAAGCAGACTTCCCCTGCCTGCGGGAGACCCGCAGCGCGGACTTCAAACAGCAGATGCAGTTCGCCGTCCAGCTCCACAAGGGGGCAGAGCACGGCAAAGCGGTGCCGGGCGCCCATCAGTTCCGGCTTGCGTCCGTCGTAATAACGGCGCAGGGCGTCCAGCGGGGCCGTCATAGCAGCATCGTCAGCGCCTGCTGACGGTTTTCGATGGTGACGTCCGGTGCACTGGGGGCATACTCGCCGTCCAGCGACCACGGCAAATCCTCGGCGGTTTTTAGATAAATGGAGGAAACATGACGGAATATCAGACCCTCCCGGTCATACTGCTGCTCCAACAGGGCCAGCACCAACTTCTGCAAGTCGGCAGGGGTTTTGGGATTGGGAATCAGCAGCAGTTCAAATTTGCCGTCATCAAGCACGACGCGCTCCGGATCCAGCTTCATCAAACCGCCGATAGAGGTGGAGTTGCATACGGCGCCGAACAGGTATTCTCCGTCCAGTACCTCGCCGTCGGCGGTGAGGCGGATGGTGTAAGGGCGCAGGGAATTGAGGTCCTTCATGCCTTCTAAAATATAGGCAAAGTGGCCCAGTGCGTTTTTGGCGGCCTGTGGTGCGGCGTAGGAACTGCGGGTGAACGCGCCGAAGGAGGCGACATAGACAAAGTGGCGGTCGTTCCAGCGGCCCAGATCCAGCCGGCGGGGTGTGTGGCGGATCATGGATGCCGCAGCTATGGCGGGAGAGCGGGAAAGATGGAGGCTGGAGGCGAAGTCATTGGTGCTGCCGTAGGGCAGATAGCCCAGAAGGGGAGGGTTCTCCAGCTGTATAAGGCCGGAGATGACTTCGTTCAGTGTGCCGTCGCCGCCCACGGCAACGATCACGTCATAGTTTCCACCGTTTTGCACGGTGGCGGCGGTGGCGTCTCCGCGGCCGGTGGTAATATGAATAGAGAGGAGATACCCGGCCTCGGAAAAACGGGCCAGTGCGTCAAAAAGCGGCGCCCGGGATTTGGTACGGCCCGCGGCGGGATTGACAATGAATAATAGCTTTTGCTGTTTCATAGCAAAAAGTGCCTCCTGCACAGAAAAAACGAATGTTAATGCATTGTAAAGGACAGTATAGCATGGGAAAAACAGGATTGCAATTCCGCAGCATGCCATGTAGAATAAATTCAAAGAAAGAGGGGGAATGGCCGTGAAGGAGAGAAAGGAATATGTGGCGAAGGGACTGGCTGTGTTCTGCACCGTCGGTGCCATTTTGGTATTTTACGACACCCTGTTTGCTTCCAAGTGGGTGCTTCGGTTCGGAAAGGAAGTTTTGGACGCCCTGAAGCCGATCCTCTACGGCGCCTTTATGGCCTATCTGTTAGCGCCTGTGGTGGACTTTTTTGAACGCGGCGTGGCGCCGGGTGTGAAAGAGCGAGTCGGGAAGAAGAAAACCCTGCCCTTTTTTGTGACGAGATCGGTCAGTATTCTGCTGGCATGGGCGGCAATCGGCGTACTGCTGTATCTGTTGGGCAGCGTGCTGGTGCCCGAACTGTATAAGAGTGTGCAGCAGCTGATCGCCAACGCGGAGTCCTACTACTGGACCGTTAGCGGCTGGGTGGAGCATCTGCTGGAAGAGAACCCCAGTCTGGAAGCGTGGTTCAATGAGCAGGTGCGGGAGGTTTATGCGCGGATCAGCACCTGGGTTACAACCGAAGCGCTGCCTCAGGCACAGAACCTGATCGTGGCCGTGACCGGCGGCGTGTTTAGTGTGATCGGCTTTTTCAGCGATCTGCTGGTAGGCGTGATCGTTTCCGTGTACTTCCTTGCCACCAAGGAGCGGATCGCCGCCCATTCCCGGAAGATCACATATGGCTTGTTCCGCGAAAATCAGGTGCAGTGGATCCTGCGGGGAACCCGCAAGGCAGACAGTATTTTCTCCGGCTTTGTCCGCGGAAAGCTGCTGGACTCCCTGATCATCGGTATTCTGTGCTTTATCGGCTGCAGTATCCTGAAATTCCCCTATACCCCGCTGGTGTCCGTGATCGTGGGTGTTACCAATGTGATCCCCTTCTTCGGCCCCTTCCTTGGAGCCATTCCCAGCATCTTCCTGATTTTGCTGGTGTCTCCTATTCAGGCAGTGTATTTCGCCCTGTTTGTGTTGGCCTTGCAGCAGCTGGACGGCAATGTGATCGGCCCCACCATTCTGGGCGACAAGACTGGCCTTTCCAGTATCTGGGTCATTCTGGCGATTCTGACCGGCGGACATTTCTTTGGTTTTATCGGTATGTTCTTCGGTGTGCCGGTATGCGCCTGCCTGTTCAGCCTCGCTACGTTCCTGATCGAGCGAAATCTGGAGAGAAAGAAGCTGCCGGTAGATACGGTTGCCTACGCCACCAGCGAGCCGGTGACAGCGGAGGAGACACCGAAAACACCGGAAAAACAGTGAATTCTCTTGCAATTACAGCATATATCCTGTAAAATAAGGCCTTGCGGAGCGCCCTTTGACGCTCCGCAAGGCTCGAATTTTTACAATTGAATAGAGCCGAATTTTCTGTCATGGCCAAAAGCCACACCGACCACCGAAAGGGGCGGTGATGAAAAGGAGAAACATCATGAAAAAGAAAATTTTGGCGCTCGTTCTTTTGGGAGCACTCCTGAGCACCGTACTCACCGGTTGTGGAGGCGGCAGCGCAGAGCAGACCCCGGAGGATCGGGCAGCAGCCAACGAACTGAACGTTGGCATCGCACAGGATCTGGACGACAGTCTTGACCCCCACAAAGCGGTGGCGGCAGGAACCAAAGAAGTCATGTTCAATGTGTTTGAGGGCCTTGTAAAGCCCACTTCTACGGGAGATTTGACCCCTGCTGTTGCTGAAAAGTATACCATTTCCGAGGATAGACTGACCTACACCTTTACCCTGCGGGAAGGTGTGAAGTTCCATAACGGAGACACGGTGACGGCAGAGGATGTAGTGAATTCCATCAGCCGCTGCCGGGACGCCTCTGACGAGGGCGTGCAAGAGGTAGCGGCTTTTGCTAATATTGCCTATCTGACCGCGGCACCGGACGGCCGCACCGTGGAGATCGGTTTGGCGGAACCCAGCAACGAGTTCCTGTCCTATCTGACCGTCGCCATCCTGCCCACGGACTACGCTGAGCAGGACACCAAGCCTGTGGGCACCGGCCCGTTCAAGTTTGTTTCCCGTACGGCGCAGGATTCCATTGTGCTGGAAAAGTTTGACGAGTACTGGGGCACCCCTGCCCATCTGAACAAGGTGACCTTCAAGATCATCGAGAATGCCGACAGCATCCTCATGAGCCTGAAGAGCGGTGCGGTGGATATGTTCAGCCATCTCACCAGTACGCAGGTGAGCCAGCTGAACGAGGACTTCAACGTCATCGAAGGCACCATGAATCTGGTGCAGGCCCTGTACCTGAACCATGCCGAGAAACCCTTTGACGATATTCGCGTCCGTCAGGCACTGTGCTATGCCGTGGACAAGCAGCAGATCCTCGACCTGGCCTTTGATGGCTACGGAAGCCTGCTGGGTTCCAGCATGTATCCGGCCTTCGGCAAGTACTTTGACGAGAGCCTCAACAATTACTACCCCTACGACGTGGAAAAGGCCAAGGCCTTGCTGGCAGACGCCGGTTATCCCGACGGCTTCTCCATGACCATCACCGTTCCTTCCAACTATCAGCCTCACATCGACACCGCACAGGTCGTGGTGGAGCAGCTGAAGAAAGTGAACATCACCGCTGAGATCCAGCTGGTGGAATGGGGCACCTGGCTGTCTGACGTCTACGGCGGCCGCCAGTTCCAGTCCACCATGGTTGGATTCGACGCCAGCACCATGACTGCCCGTGCTCTGCTGGAACGCTGGACTTCCACCCACTCCAAGAACATGATCAACTACGATAACGACGCGTATGATCAGCTGTTTATGCAGGCACAGGCCTGCTATGACGATGCGGAGCAGACGGAGATCTACCGGGAAATGACCCGCAATCTGGCGGAGAATGCCGCCAACGTCTACATTCAGGATATGGCCGATATGGTAGCCCTGCGCAAGGGACTGGAGGGCGTGACCTTCTATCCCATTTATGTGATGGATCTCGCCACCATCCGTTACGCATAAGTTTGAAAATTCATATGAGCTTTTCGGAAAGGAGACGAGACGCATGAAGTACGCGGCAAAACGCATAGCCACGCTGCTGGTGACCATGGTTGTTGTCTCCTTTCTGGCGTTTTTTGCGTTTGATCTGATTTCCGGCGACCCTGCGGAAATGATGCTGGGAACCGAAGCAACTCCCGAGGCGTTGGCGGCCCTGCGGGAGCAGATGGGATTGAACCGTCCGCTAATTGTGCGCTACGGCGACTGGCTGTTGGGCTTTGTTACCGGCGATCTGGGCATGTCCTATGACTATTACCAGCCGGTGGGTGAGCTGCTGGCTCCCAAAATTCTGGTGACGCTGTGCCTGAGCTTGTTGAGCTTTGTGATCATTACGGTGATCTCCATCCCCTTGGGCATCTGGTCTGCCCAGCGTTCCGGCGGCCTCTTCGGCGCGGCACATACCACGGGCAACCAGCTGTTTATGGCGATCCCACCCTTTTTCACGGGCATGATCCTCTCGTGGGTGTTCGGCACCATCCTGCACTGGTTCACACCGGGCGCATTTCCCGGATTGACGAACTTTGCCGTGGCCATGAAGCACCTGCTGTTTGCGTCCGTCGCCATTGCCATTCCCCGCGTTGCCATGACGGTGCGGATGCTGCGCAGCACCATTCGCAGTGAGCAGCGCAAAAGCTATATCCGTACCGCCATCTCCCGCGGCAATGACCGCGGTGCGGTGCTGTGCCGTCATGTGCTGAAAAACGCACTGGTGCCGGTGGTGACGTTTCTTGCCCAGACCATGGCGGAGATTGTGGCCGGCGGCATCGTGGTGGAGCAGGTCTTCGGCATTCCCGGACTGGGACGGATGCTGGTGGTTTCCATCGCCAACCGCGACTATCCCGTGGTGCAGGCCATTGTGGTCATCCTTGCGTTCTGGGTGGTGCTGGCGGGCACCGTGGCAGACCTTGTCAATGCCTGCATCGACCCCCGCCTGCAGCTGGGAGGTGACGCATGAAAAAGACGCGCATGAACGGCTATCTGGCCGCAGGTCTGATTCTGACCGGCGTGCTGGTGCTTTTGATCGTGATGGGCTACTTCTGGACGCCCTACGATCCCAACGAGATGGGCATCGGACCCAAGTTTGCACCGCCCTCTTTGCAGTATCTGTTGGGGACGGATAACTTCGGACGCGATATTTTCAGCCGCGTAATGAAGGGCGCGGGAACTACCTTTGCCATTGCCGTTGCTACTGTGGTCATCGGTGCTGTGTTCGGCACACTGCTGGGTGCGCTGACCGGTTATTTCGGTGGCCTCGCGGACGCAGTGCTGATGCGTCTGGGTGACATTTTGACGGCCTTCCCCAGTATTCTGCTGGCCATGGTCATCATCAGTATCATGGGGCCTGGCAAGACCATCAACGTAGTGCTGGCGCTGGGACTGGTGTTCATTCCCAGCTTTGCCCGCGTGACCCGTACCGCTTACGCGGGCCTGCGGGACGCCAACTATGTAAAAAGTGCCCGACTGATGGGGGCATCCTCCAATCGAATTCTGTGGGTACATATTCTGCCCAACATCATGCAGGTGCTGCTGCCTGCCATCACCATCGGCTTCAACAACGCGGTGCTGGCGGAGGCGTCCATGAGCTATATGGGCATTGGCGTGACACCGCCTGATGCCTCCATGGGCTATATGCTCTCCGAGGCGCAGGGTATGTTCGGTGCGGCACCATGGTATGCCCTTGGCACGGGCTTTTTTATGGTGCTGCTGATTTTCGGCGTGGGCTTGATCGGTGAGGGCCTGCAGCGCCGGGACGGGGAGGTGGACTGATGCTGGAAATTCGTGACCTGCATGTGAAATTCCACGACCGGGACCGGGAGGCGGTTTCCGGCGTTTCCCTGCACATTGAGGATGGTGAAATCCTTGGCCTTGTGGGTGAGTCCGGCTCCGGCAAGAGCGTGACCGCCATGAGCATTGCCGGTCTCCTGCCTCGCAGGCAGTGCCAGTATACCGGCGAGATTTTGCTGGACGGGAAAGACCTGCTCCATGCTGACCGCGCAGAGCTGAGAAAGCTCCACGGCAAAGAGATCGGCGTGGTATTTCAGGAGCCTATGAGCTCCATGGACCCGCTGATGAAAATCGGCGAACAGGTGGAGGAGGTTCTCCTCATCCACACGAAGCTGACGAAGGAAGAACGCCGCCGCATGGCGCTGGAGGCCATGGCGGCAGTGGAACTGCCCGATCCGGAGACGGTGTACGGCAAATATCCCCATGAGCTTTCCGGCGGCATGCTGCAGCGGGCCATGATCGCGGCGGCCATCGTTATCAAGCCCCGCCTGCTGCTGCTGGACGAGCCTACCACCGCGTTGGATGTGACCATTCAGGCACAGATTCTTGACCTTTTGAAGAAGCTGAACCGGGAATCCGGCATCTCCATGCTGTTTATCTCTCACAATCTGAACGTAGTGCGCAAGCTGTGCCGGCGCGTTGCCGTGATGCAGAGGGGCGTGTTAGTGGAGGAGGGCGAGACGGAGACGGTGTTCCACCATCCGCAGCATCCCTACACCCAGCGTTTGGTTGCCGCCATCCCCACCCGTCGCAGAAAGGAGGAGCAGCCATGAGTGAAGAACTGGTGCTGTCCCTTAATCATGTGACCAGCGGTTACCGTGAGGGCGGTTTATTCGGGAGAAAGACCTATCAGGAAGTGCTGCACGATGTCAGCTTTGATGTGCGCCGGGGAGAAATTCTCGGTCTTGTGGGCGAGTCCGGTACCGGAAAATCCACGCTGGCCCGTACGATTCTCGGCATGGTGGAACCGGATCAGGGGAAAGTGATTCATTACACGAAGCGCCCGCAGATGATTTTTCAGGACCCGTACAGTTCTCTGAATCCCGCCTACACGGTGGCGTGGATTTTAGAGGAACCCCTGCGGATCTACGGCAAGTATGACGCCGCGGAGCGCAAACGCCGCGTGCGGGAGATGCTGGAGCGGGTGGAACTGCCGGAGGAAGTCCTTGCGGCAAAGCCCTCCGAGCTATCCGGTGGACAGCGGCAGCGTGTCAGTATTGCAGCAGCCCTCATCATGCGCCCGCGGTTCATCATTGCTGATGAGCCGGTTTCCGCGCTGGATGTGACCATTCAGGCACAGATTCTGCAGCTGCTGCGGCAGCTTCGGGATGAACTGGACCTCAGCTTCCTGTTCATTTCCCACGACCTGAATGTGGTCTATCAGTTGTGTGACCGGGTGTTGGTGATGAAGCAGGGCCGTATTTTGGAGCAGGGAACGGTGGAGGAGATCTTCGACCACCCCAAAGAAGACTATACAAAGCAGCTGTTGGCTGCTGCGGAGTAACGTGACCGCGCGGCAACACCCATATGAAAACCGGGCATACAGCCCGGAAGCGGAACCGATATTCAAGATGAAAGCATGGATTCTGAACTATAAAAAACTGCATATCTGGCTGCTGGCAGACCTTTTGGTGCTGGCAGCCTATTTCCTCTGCCGGGGAAACCGTACATGGATGAACGCCTTTGCAGACTATGTGACGACACCGCTGAAAACAGGGCTTGGAAAGCTGTGCTACCTGACGGAGATTTCCGTGATGGAGGTGCTGACAGCGGCGCTGGTGCTGTTTGCGGTGGTGTATGTGGTTTGGAGCGTGATCGCCATCGCCAGAGCGAAAGGACGGCGCGGGCAGCGGTTTTACGGCGCGGTGCTGGGGGCGGCCTGCACAGGCCTTTCCCTGTACGCCTGCTTCAGTTTGCTGTGGGGCGTCAACTTCTGGACGGACAGCTTTCAGGAAAAGTCCGGCATCTACGCCGAACCGGTGGCACCGGAGGAACTGCTGGAAGTGACCGTCTATGTTGCTCGTCAGCTGCTGGAGGCCGCGGATGCTGTGCCGAGGGATGAAAACGGCGTGTTTGCCGTGCCCAGGGAAGAAATTTTGGCGAAGGCACCGGAGATTTACAGTGCGGTGGAGCAGCGATTTCCCTTTATGGAATTTGATGATCCGGGTGTCAAGGCCATGCGCTTTTCCCGCCTGATGAGCCGGATGGATTTCACCGGTTTCTACTGTGCCTACACCGGCGAGTCCAATGTGAATGTGGACAGTCCGGCCTGTATGCTGCCGTCCACCATTGCCCATGAGCTGGCCCATCAGCGGGGGATTGCCTCAGAGCAGGAGTGTAACTTCCTCGCCGTGCTGGCGGCCACCACCAGCGGAGAAGCGGAATATGTGTATTCCGGCTGGCTGAAGGCGTTTATCCATGTGGGCAACGCCCTGTACCGACTGAGTCCGGATCTATACTGGATGATTCGCGATCAGCTTCCCGAAGGGGTACAGGCAGATTTGACCTATAGCAACGAGTACTGGGAACAGTTCGACAATACCGTGGTGCAGAAGGCATCCACCACCGTCTATGACGGACTGCTAAAGTCCTATGGAGACGAACGAGGAATCCAGTCCTACGGCACCGTGGTGGATATGCTGGTGGCGTACTACAAGAATTTTGCATAAAAATAGCCCGTGAACCAAAGGTTCACGGGCTATTTGCTTACTTGTGATAGAGTAGGGATTGTGCGGGAGTCATGGCAAAGAAAACGTAGTTGATGTCATTACCGCTGTCGCCCCATGTGGTGTCGATGTGGTAGTCCGTACCGTCCAGTGTGGCGACTGTCCAGATGTGGCTGCCCTGCACATAGGCGCTGCACTCGATGCCCTCCAACTTCAGCAGCAGGTTGTAGGCTCCGGTATAGCCGTCGCACACGGCTTTCCCTGTCGTAAACAGACTGTACGGCAGGTGACTGATGGAATCGTCCCCGGCGGTCTGGTCATAGACGCAGCTTTGGCAGATCCAAGTATAGTACACCCATGCTTTCTCCCACTGGCTCATGCCTTCATGCAAAATCCCGCTGCGCCAGAGCTCATCATGGACGGCAATGGCGGCTTGTAAGGCGGTTTCCCGGTAGTAAGAGATGTCTGTTTCGGTTGTGGTCGAAGCAGAAAAGGTAATGATGATCTCTCCGTTGGGGGCGTAGGTGCAGGTGGCGTGATTATAGCTTTGCTCACAATACACCTTCACAGCGGAAAGAGCCTGCATCATCACTTCTCGTGCCTGCACCATGGTCAAAGAGGGATATTTCAGGGTCAAAACATTACTCCCGGAGGAAAGCATGGAGCGGATGCTCTCGTCCATTTCCTCGGCAGTAGCCGGGGTGGGAATATAGGTTCCCGGTTTGACCAGCGAGGCAAGTGTGGTACCTTTGGCGGAGAACACGGAAGCCGGATCCCATTGCGGAGTCACCCGCAGGGAGGGATCGATCATCCGCGTCAGCATGGCGGCCACAGCACCGCGGGTGATGGGTTCATCCGGAAGGAAGGAGCCGGCGGCATCGCTGCCGATGCTGATACCCTTGCGGTAAAGGGTGAGAATGTCTCCGTAATAGGGCGTGGCTGCTGTCACGTCGGGGATGAAACGACCGGTGGCGTAACAGCGGGTCACCAGATCGGTGTGAATGGAAGGCAGCGCCGCCTCCGGCAGCAGATTTGCTAAAATGTGGGCCATCTGCGCACGGGTGGCCACGGCAATCAACTGGGGATTCAGTGCATCATCCAGCACGCCCTCCGCCTGCAGGTAACGCAGGTACGGCGTGGCAGTAAGCCCATTTTCCACCGGATAGGCGGCGGGGCCTGCTTCCGGATCGCCGGTGCGGTACAGGCTGCGGATGCGGCCTGCGAAAATCACGGCCTGTCCTACCGTCAGGGAATCTTTTACACCGTAGCTGCCGTCGGTTTTTCCCACGGAGAGTCCGTATTCATACAGGGCGGAAATGTTGGCATAAAAAGTAGATTCGGCGGTCAGATCGGAAAACTGGCCGCTGTAGGTTTTACTGCGGGTGAAGTTTGCGGTGCTGTCCGGCGCTGCGGAGACGGGAACCGTCAACAGCAGACACGCACTCAGCAGCAATGCGGGGAGTCGTCTTTTCAAAGGGACCTCCTTTCGGGGAGGGGACACGAATTATTCGGGAATGTTCAGATCTTCCGGAACGCGGTCTTCCACAAAGGGATTCAGATACTGGTTGACCAGAGCGAGCGTTTCATCGGGATCAAGATAAATGTAGGGGGAGTTCCAGTTGCTGGAGAGGGTAGAGAAATTGATGTTTTCCACGCCCATGCCAATTGCTTCCTTACCCAGCCACGCCAGATTGCCCAGCGTCAGGTCGGTGTCCACATAGGCCTGGAAGATTTTCACGAACTCATCGATCTTGCCCAGATTGTTCACGGTCAGTGTCTGCTTGGCTACGGTTTTCAGGAACTTCTGCTGGGTCTCCATCCGACCGATATCCTCGCTGCCATAGCCGGTGCCGTCGTTATTGTGACGGAAGCGAACGACCTTCAGGGCATCCTCGCCGTTCAGATACTGGGTGCCTGCGGTGAAGTGGATGGAGAGGTCCTGCAGTGGATCATCGTAATCCATGTCGATGGGGACATTAAAGGTAACACCGCCGATGGCGTTTACCAGATCCTCAAAACCCTGCAGGTCCACTAAGACCGTATAGTCCACGGGAATACCCAGCTGGTCGGAGACCACTTCACTCATCAGTTCCATGCCGCCGATGTTATACGCGGCGTTGATCTTCTGCTTTTCACCGCGGATGATGGCCTTGGTATCGCGGGGAATGCTGACACCATGGATATAGCCACCGTCCACATTGACTGCCAGCAGGATGTTGGTGTCGCAGCCGCCGTTTTGATCGTCCGCACCTGAAATCAGGATGGTATAGAAATTGTCTTTCCGCTCGGTGTGTCTGCGGAGGGCTTCTGCCGCGGCCAGTGCTTCGGCTTCTGCCTGTGCGTCAGATTCTTCCTCTACGGGTGGCTGCTGCGGCACGGTGGGAGTGGCAGGTGTTTGTTCCGGTGCGCGGAACAGGCATCGACTGCCGGCGAACAGGGCAACGCCTAAAAACAGCACGATCAGCAGGATGCGGCCGGCGCTGTAAATGAAACGGCGGGGGATTCTGGGCATGAGAAACAACGCTCCTTATCATACGGGGAGATTTACATAACATTGGAAATATTATATAGCCCGTCCCTGTAAAACACAAGAGAAAAATAGCGGGGCAGCCGCTATTTTTCGCCTTTTTTCGGACCGCCTTGCAGCGCGATCTGCTCCAGTATGGTTTTGATCTCCGCCAGCAATTGATTCTGATATGCCATAGCGCAGTGAATATAGTGTGTAGAGGCCTGATTGGATGCGGTATCTGCATCCACCGGATGCCGCCAACGGCGCATTTCCGGTTCCGGCGGCAAAGGTGTGGCGGTTGGAGCCGGTGGGGGAACCGTTTTTTTTTGGTGTGGGCAGGACCCGTATGCCATGGAACCCCTCCTTTTCATATGCCGCGGTATTTTTTTCGGGTGGCAATCCCGCCCCGAATGTGGCGCTGCGCCTTGTTGACGTCCAGTACTTCCTTGGCCTGCAGGTACAGCGGACGGTTGAACAGCGGCAACCGCTCGGAGATATCTTTGTGTACGGTGGATTTGCTGACACCGAATTTCTGCGCGGCGGCGCGGACGGTGGTCCGGTTCTCTATAATGTAAAGAGCAAGGCGTTCCGCCCGCTCCTCCATATTCCCTTTCAACATGAAACACTCCCCGCCTCTTGGTGGTTCAGTCTATGCGGCGAAGAAGGGCGTTATGACCGGCAAGACTTTTGAAAAAGACCGGGGGAAGCAGCTTTTGTAAAATTGCAGAGATAGTATTTGGCGCGGAGAGAGAAACGTGGTATGATACAAGTGTGATAGAATTTTAAAGGAGGATACGAATATGAACGAGACCTTAAAGACGATCCGGACCCGCCGGAGCATTCGCAAATATAAGGCTGAGCAGATCAGCGACACGGAATTGAACGCGATTTTAGAAGCAGGCACCTGGGCGCCCACCGGCATGGGAGCGCAATCTCCTGTGATGGTGGTGGTGCAGGACAAGGAGACGCTGGAACTGCTCTCCGCCGCCAATGCGGAGATCCAGGGCCGTCCCGGCACCGATCCTTTCTACGGTGCGCCCACTGCAGTGGTTGTGTTGGCGGATGGGGAAAAGGCCAACTGGCTGCAGGACGGCTCTCTGGTGATGGGCAACCTGATGCTGGCGGCGGCCTCTTTAGGCGTGGGCTCCTGCTGGATCAACCGCGCCAAGGAGTATTTTGACCTGCCGGAGGGCAAGGAGTTGCTGCGCAAGTGGAATCTGCCCGAGACCCTGCGGGGTGTCGGCACCTGCATCCTCGGTTATGCCGAAGGAGAGACCCCTGCTCCTAAGCCCCGCAAGGAAGGCTATATCGTGCGGGTGTAATGCCATGACGTATCAGACAGAACGGGAACTGGTCTGTCAGGTAGGCCGGTTGTTGTATGAGCGGGGCTATGTGGCGGCCAATGACGGCAACATCTCCCTGCGCGTCGGGGAAAATCGGCTGCTGATGACCCCTTCCGGCGTCAGTAAGGGGCGGATGATGCCCGAGATGCTGGTGGTGACCGATTTGGAGGGACGGGTTCTGGAAGGAACACGCCACCCCTCCTCTGAGGGAAAACTGCATCTGGAGGTTTACCGGATGCGGGCGGATGTGAACGCGGTCGTTCACGCCCATCCACCGGTCTCCACGGCCTTTGCCGTCTGCCGGCAGGGACTGGAGGAGCCGTATCTCGCAGAGATGGTTTTGGGTCTGGGAGCAGTTCCCTGTACGCCGTCCTTCGCCATGCTGTCCACGGAAGAGGTGCCGGAGAGCGTGCGGCCGTATCTGGCGGACCACAACGCCCTGCTGTTGGCGAACCACGGCTCCCTTGCGTGGGGCGGCGACCTGTGGGAGGCCTTCGACCGGCTGGAGACCGTGGAACACACGGCGAAAATCGTGATGAATGCCCGCACACTGGGTGGTGCTGTGCCGCTGACGGAAGCGCAAGTGCAGCGGTTGAAGAACCTGCGGGGCATGTACCGGACGCTGAAAGAGACGAAGTGAGGATAACGCTATGAGCGATATGCAACAGGTGACCCATGTGCAGAACATCCGCTATGACAAGGCGGAGGAGGCACTGTATATCATCGACCAGACGCGGCTGCCGGGCGAGGAAGTATTTTTGCGCCTGGAAACGGCAACGGAGATGTATCAGGCCATTAAGCTGCTGCAGGTGCGGGGCGCACCTGCCATCGGCATCTGCGCGGCCTATGCGCTGTATGCACTGGCACGGCAGATTCCCCATGGTACGGCGGAGGAGTTTTATGCGTCCTTGCGCAAAGCTGCGGACTATCTGAACAGTTCCCGCCCCACGGCGGTGAATCTCAGCTGGGCGCTGAAGGAGATGCTGGCAGAGGCAAAGCGGCAGTTGGAATTGCCTCGGGAGGAACTGCTGGAGGCGCTGTATGAAAAGGCGGCGGCCATCCATGCGGATGACATTGCAAAGTGTACCGCCATTTCCGAATACGGACTGTCGCTTTTGAAGGATGGCGACGGCATCCTGACCCACTGCAATGCCGGACCTCTGGCGACTTCCCGTTACGGAACAGCACTGGGCCCCATCCTGCTGGGTACGGAACGGGGTATGCACTTCCGCGTGTTTTCCGACGAGACCCGACCTCTGCTGCAGGGAGCGCGACTGACCAGCTATGAGCTGCAGCGCGCGGGGGTGGATGTGACGCTGATCTGTGACAACATGGCATCCATCGTGATGAAAAACGGCTGGGTGCAGGCCTGCTTTGTGGGCTGCGACCGGGTGGCGGCCAACGGCGATACCGCCAATAAGATCGGGACCTCCGGCGTAGCCATTCTGGCGAAGCACTATGGGATTCCCTTCTATGTGCTGGGGCCTACCTCCACCATCGATATGAATTGCCCTGACGGAGCCCACATTCCCATTGAGGAGCGCGACGGGGATGAGATCCGCACCATGTGGTATGAAAGGTCCATGGCGTTGCCGGAGGTCAAGTGTTACAATCCGGCCTTTGATGTGACGGATCACGAGCTGATCGCGGGCATCATCACGGAAAAGGGCATCTGCCGCGCGCCCTATACGGAAAGCCTTGCGGCGCTGTTTGAGAAGAATTGAGGAATCCGAACGGAATCCCGCATAAAGGGCGGGATTCAAAGGAGCTGCTTATGAAGAAAAAAGGGTTATTGCTGCTCATATTCATCCTGCTTCTGACGCTGGCGGGATGCCGGAAACAGGAACCGGAGGAAATTGTGCCGCCGGAGGATCCGACGCCTCCGCCGGTGGAGGAGATCGTGCCGGAGGAGACAGAAGAAATCGATGAACTGGCAGTGGAAATCTCCCGCGGCAGGTTGACCACGACCCAGCTGACCACCGCGGTGAAGGAACTGCCTGCCCTTCTAAAGCAGTATCTGGAAGAGGAAGGCAATCTAAAGATCGGTAAGGTGACGGTGACGGTGGGCGCTTCCCACGCCGGTACGGCGGAAACGCTGGCAGAAGGCAACATCGATCTGGCATTCTTGCCGACGGAGGTGTTTGTGCTGTACGGCGGAGAGACCCAACTGCTGGGCGTGGATGCCTTTGAGGCAGATGACGGTACGCTGAAACCGGGCCAGCAGGCACTGATTTGTGCTGCACCCACAGAATATGGTGGACAGCTTGCTCAGCGTGCAGGTACGGGAAAGCCCCTTTCATGGATGGAGGTGAGCCATGCCCGCTGGGGCATCGTGGCGGAGGACGAACTGCGTTGTGATGCCTTTGACCTGTGGCTCTGGGATGAATACGAGGGCGAGCGGTTGGCAGCACTACCGGATGTGAAGCGCTATGGAAGCTACGAGGACCTGTTCCGTGGGGCGGCCATGGAGGAGATCGACGCATTGGTGGTGCCCGATGACATCCGTGCGGATATGGCGGAGCTTTGGAACCGTGAAGCGCTTGCGGAGGATGGTACGCCATCCGACGGATTTGGCCGGACGGAGCGCATCTGGGACGAGGTCCCTGTGCTGGATATCACAGAGCGGCTTTGTACCACGGCGGCTGCCGCGGCAGAGTCGGAAGCCTTTGCAGACGGACGGCTGGCCATCGCGGTGGAACGGGCGCTGGAACGCATGGCGCAGGAGCACAGCGACATGATGCCGCTGCTGGGCGCGGAGCACTTTGTCAGCGCTGAGAGTGAGCAGTTGGACCCTGTGCGGCGGCTCGTGACCATGAAAACGGAGTGATTTTGCAAGAAAACACTTGACCCTCAAGTTACTTGAGGGTGTACGGTAAGGGCAAAGGAGGCGGTGCGCATGACAAGTAAGGAGATCGAAAGCCGCTCCGGTGTGGCAAAGGCCAATATCCGCTATTACGAGGCGGAGGGACTGCTGATGCCTGCCCGGGAGAAAAACGGATACCGTGATTACAGTGAAGACGATCTGGTGGTACTGGAGAAGATCAAGCTGCTGCGGCGGCTGGGCGTCAGCATCGAGGAACTGAAAGAACTTGCCGCGGGAACCACTGCGCTGGAGAGCGTGCTGGAACGGCGGCTTGGTGAAGTGCGGCAGGAACAACAGACGTTGGAACGGGTGGAGCAGGTTTGCGGCGCCTTGCGGGATTCCGGCGAGACCTTTGCGACACTGAATGCGGAAAAATACCTGCGGCAGCTGGATGAGGGCGAGGCAGCACCCGCCCTGCCGGAAAAGGATGCTCTGCCGGTGGCAAACTGTCCGTGGCGGCGTTTTTTCGCCCGCACGTTTGATGAACTTTTGTGGTCGCTGCTGCTGGTTGTGGTGTTTGGACTGTTTGGGGTCAATCCTGCCAACGTGCCGGGCATTGCGGATACCATCCTGATGGTGCTGCTGGCGCTGGCGCTGGAACCGGCGCTGATTGCTCTGACAGGCACGACGCCGGGTAAGGCGCTTCTGGGATTGCGGCTGGGGAACCCTGCTGGTGGGAAGCTGACCATGAGCGAAGCATACACCCGCCATTTTCTGATGCTGTGGCAAGGCATGGGCTTTTACATTCCCATCTGGTCGTGGATCCAGATGTACCGCAGTTTGAAACGGGGACAAAACGAGGAGCCCCAGCCGTGGGACGCGGAGGTGGCATACACCGTGAAGCCACTGAACTGGAAATGCTTTGCGGCGCTTGCGGCTGTGGGCGTGGCGGCCTTGCTCGCTGCGGAGGCGGTGAACAGCTATGCGCAACTTCCGCCAAACCGCGGTGAACTGACCGTGGCGGAATTTGCGGAGAACTACAACCGGCAGAACAAGTATCTGAATCTCAACAGCCGCAAATATCTGGATGAAAACGGTGCATGGCAGACCGTCCCGGAAAACCCCAACGCCACGGTGATCTATATCGACGATTTGCTTGGATGGGATGACTGGTCGGGGAGCCGGGACCTTCTCTACACCGTGGAAGACGGACAAGTAAGGGCCATCACCATAGAAGGAGAGCGGGACAACTGCTTTGACTGGGTGGAACTGCCTGTTATGCAGGCGGTGGAGCTGATCCCCTCCTATGTCTGGGCACAGGAGGAGGCTCCTTTCTGGTCGTTTCACCGAAAACGGCTGCTGGAACAGCTGGAAGATCAGGACTGGGGCGAGGATTTTGAGATCCGGGAATCCGGCGTGGTGATCCGGTGGGAGATCGAACTGGACAAATACGATTATGCGGGCGGCGCCAATATGGCGATCCCCACATCCGAAACGGGAGAGAACCATCTGGGTTTCTGTTTTACCATCGAATCAGCCGACGGCATTGAATAACAGATTGCAAAAAAGTGATACAGGGTGTAAAATTTCCCTGTATCACTTTCTTTGTTTCAGGGGACTTTGTGCAAATAGCAGAATTTCGCTTGCTACTGAATTAGCACTTTACTTTGGTAATACAATGAAGTAGAATGAACTCCATGAAACGATCAGGGCGCAGTATGCCCGCAGGGAGGTTTTTCCATGGAACTGGATCTGAATGTTTTGAAGCCGCAGGAGCGCTTTTCGCTGCAGCTGCGAATGATCTATGAAAAGGCGGGCTTCCGCCAGTACCATATGGGCCGGTTTGAGGAGTACGGACTGTATCAGGAGAACCGGCGATTCCTGTCCTCCGAGCAGGTCATTACCTTTACCGATCTGGATGGCCGTCTGCTGGCGCTGAAGCCGGACGTGACTCTGTCTATTGCCAAGAATGCACAGGTGGAGCAGGGCGGCTGCGGACGGTTCTACTATTCTGAAAATGTGTACCGTCCCAGTCAGGAGAGCCACACCTTCCGCGAGATCAGCCAGATGGGTTTGGAGTGCATTGGCGCGGTGGATGACGAGGTTACTGCCCAGACGGTGGCGCTGGCCTTGCAGAGCCTTGCTGTGACGGAGCGGGACTATGTGCTGGAACTGAGCCACATGGGGTTTGTCACCGGATTGCTGGATGCCGTCGGTGCGCCGGAGAGCATCCGCCCCCGCCTGCTGAACTGCATCCGCGACCGCAATGCCCACGAACTGCAAAAATGCGCGGCGGAAGCAGGCCTGTCCCGACAGGGAACAGATGCGCTGCGGAAACTGAACACCCTCACCGGTAATTGGGAGGCGGTTTTGGCCGAGGCGGAGCCGCTGGCCCTCAATGCCCCCATGGGTGCGGCACTGGAGGAACTGCGCGGACTGTGCAGCCGCTTGACAGAACAGGGTGACACGGCAAAGCTGCGAATCGACCTGTCCCTCGTGGGCAATATGGAATATTACAACGGACTTGTGATGCAGGGCTATCTGGACGGCCTGCCCCGCGCGGTGCTGAAGGGCGGCCGGTATGACCCGCTGGCGGAGCAGTTCCGCAAGGGTGCCCGCGCCATCGGGTTTGCCCTGTACTTAGATGAGCTGGCCCGTCCTGCCGGAGAAACGGCGGAAAACGGCAAGGTCATGCTGAATGTGGCGCTGCCCAAGGGCCGCCTCGGTGACAAGGTTTACAACCTGCTGGCCGGTGTGGGCTATGGCTGCCCCGAAAACTACAACGAGACCCGCAAGCTGGTGGTGGAAAATCCGGAGGCCGGTATCCGCTACTTCCTTGTCAAGCCCAGCGACGTGGCCATCTATGTAGAACATGGCGCCGCGGACATCGGCATCGTGGGTAAGGACATTCTGGCCGAGTCCGGCGCGGATGTTTACGAACTGATGGACACCGGACTTGGCAAGTGCCGCATGTGTGTGGCGGGCCATAAGGACTTTGTGGACGATCCGGGACGCACCCTGCGGGTGGCGACCAAGTTCGTCAACATCGCAAAGGCTTATTACGCCGCACAGGGGCGTGATATAGATATCATCAAGCTGAACGGCTCCATTGAACTGGCTCCCCTTCTGGGACTGTCCGACGTGATCGTGGACATCGTGGAGACCGGTACCACGCTGAAGGAAAACGAACTGGCGGTGCTGACGGAGTTTATGCCGATTTCCGCACGGTTTATTGCCAACCGTGGAAGCTACCAGTTCAAGCGGCAGGAGATCGACACGCTGCTGAATAAACTGACTGAGGTGACCAAGCAGTGATTCGTATTTATGATTTTGATAAGCTTTCGCCGGAGGAGAAAGTCGGAGGCCAAGCGGTCTTAGGAAGACAATGTCATAAATCAACT
>JAZRCP010000073.1:0-4344 GCA_045659825.1 Dysosmobacter sp.
CGAAGCAGCATTTTTGCCATTTTGTCGCTTTGCGACACCACCTCATCAGTCATTTGCTCGTACCTCGCAAATGCCAGCTTCCCCTCGAGGGGAAGCCTCGCGCTTCGCGCTCCAAACGGAGCGATAAATCCCAATTTGTACTTTTCGATAGGCGAAGCCGACCTATGATTCATAGGTCGGCTTGATTTTATGAAGAATTACTGCTTCCTGGCAAGTCTTGCTTCCTTGCGCTCTTCCTTGGTCTTAAAGAACTTTTCTAGCTCGGGTACCAGGATCAGGCAGATCAGTGCGGCGGTGAAGCCACCGTTGTACAGGCAGAAGCCACCGTGGAGGGTGGGCACGGAAGTGACCAGCAGGTAGTGCATCACAGCAGCAATGAAGCCGTAGCGCCAACCGTACTTGTCTGCAATGGGGCTGAGGCCGTTGGCATAGCACAGACCCACGCAGATGGCCTGAGCATTGATCTGGAAGGTGAAATTGCCGCCCAGCAACGGAGCGATCCAGCCGAACACCACGGAAGCAACGAAGTAACCCAGCATGATGGGCCAGACATTGCCGGGATGGGAACCTGAATTGCAGGTAGCCAGCATGCAGAAAATAATGCCGAAGGTGATGCCGTTGAAGGTGGCACCGATGAGGTTATAGTAACCCAGAATAAACAGGCCGAACACGCCCACATTCATCAGGAAGGTGGCGTTGCCGTAGGTGGAGGAGAAATTGGTAACCAGTGCGGGATCACTCAGCAGCTTCCAGTAATCCTTGGGCTTGCAGCCGAGGATAAAGGCAAACACGATGCACAGACCGAAAACGGCGCAGCAAAAGATGTTTACCGTCATCTGGGAAGCAACCTGCATGCTTTCGGGAGCGATATCGGACAGAGCCTTGGGCAGGCTGACACCCATGGTCTTGAAGAGGGTGGCATTCAGGAAGAATGCGGTCATACCGATGGGCAGAGCGGCGGAGTACAGATCAAAACCCTTGTGGACCTTGGGAGAGTGGGCAAGGCCTGCCGGCAGGAAGAAGCCAATGATCAAACCTACAAACAGGGCAAGACCCAGACCCAGAGGGTTAAAGCCGATGACTTCCGCATTGGGGTAGCGGATCAGCAGGTCGGTGATCAGCGGAGCGATACCGGTGGAGAACAGCATAGCGTTCACCAAGCCACCCATCTTTTCCTTCTTCACCAGACCGTAGACGATGACACCCAGAACGGTAGGCCAGATGTTCAGCACATTGATGCCCCAGGAGCCGAAACCAATGGTCAGGATCACGGCCAGAGTGGAGGCGTTGTTGGGCGTGCCGCGGAACACGATAAACAGCAGAAGGCTGATCAGCGCCACCAGACCCATGTTCAGGAAAGTGGCCGCGTAGCCGCCCATGGCGAAATAGTTAGCGGAGATCTTGCTGGGCTGGGTTAGAATGTTCCACAGACCGGAGAACATGGTCGCCCGGTCGGGCATACACACAGCGGCGATGATAAAGCAGGCGCTCAGAAAGGCAAATAAGAGCTTCAGAAAACTGCCTTCGGAAAGGTTCTTTATTTTATTCATAATACACCTCAAATTACAAAATCTGGGCAATCCGAGCCCAATGTGTTCGAATTGCCCAGACAGTCGGCATACAACACCTGCACTCCCTTGCGGTCGTCCGCTTTCACTGTCAGTTATGCAGGCTGGTGATTCAGTTAGATCTTTTCAGCAGCTTCCACAACATGCTTCATCAGCACAGTGGTGGTAACGGCGCCCACGCCGCCGGGAACGGGGGTGATGGCCTCGACAATGGGCTCGACTTCGTCGAACACGCAGTCGCCGGACATGCCGCCCTTGCCCTTGGAGGTGATCTTCTCGGGATTCCAGTTCATGGAAACATCGATGACGATCTGGCCTTCGCGGACGAAATCCTTGGTCAGGCTGTTCAGAACACCGGCAGCGGTGACGATGATGTCGGCATTCTTGCAGATCTCAGCGGTGTTGAGGGTTTTGGTGTGGCAGACGGTCACGGTGGCGTTCTTAGCCATCAGCATCATGGCAGCGGGCTTGCCCACGACCAGACTGCGGCCGATTACGACAGCGTTCTTGCCCTTGCAGTCGATGCCATAGTAGTCCAGAATTTCCATGCAGGCAGCGGGAGTGCAGGGAGCGTAGCCCAGATCCTGGCCCTCGAAAACGCCGGCGTTGGACATATGGGTCATGGAGTCCACGTCCTTCTTGGGAGCCAGACGGTTGCAGATCTCGTCCTGATCCGCCTTCAGATGCTTGGGCAGGGGACGGAACATCAGTACGCCGTGAACGGAGGCGTCGGCATTGACTTCGTCGATGACAGCCAGAACTTCTTCCTTGGTAGCGGTTTCGGGCAGAATGTAATTCTTAACGGCAACGCCAACTTCCTCAGCGCGCTTGGTAGCACCCTTCTCGTAGGAAAGGTCAGAGGGGTTCTCGCCCAGACGGATGATGCCCAGAGTGGGGACGATGCCCTTATCCTTCAGAGCAGCGGTACGGGTCTGCAGAGCGGCAACCAGCGCCTCGTTGACTTCTTTACCCAGTAATCTCTTAGCCATTTTTATTTCCTCCAAAATATAAATCATGCTGTCATTGCGAGGAGCGAAGCGACGTGGCAATCCCCTAAAAATTCCGGATCATCCGGGGGATTGCCACACCAGTGTGCGCACTGGTTCGCAATGACATAAAAGTTTTTACACGCCGAAGCCGGCTTTGACGGTATTGAATATCTCGTCGGCCTTTGCGCCGTAGACATCCAGCATATTCAGGGCCTTGGCATTCATCTCTTCCGCGACTTCCCGGTTCTTCAGGGTCTTGGTGTTGATGAAAACATTGAGGGAAGCAGCCTGCAGAGCGGACTTGCAGATCACAGCGCCGCAGCCGGCATCGGAAACAGCCAGGCGGCTGCCCTTAGCGGCAAAAACGGCAATGTAGTCGATGGCCTGGCAGCACAGCTCCATGATCTTCATGGGGGTGGAGCAGGCAATGATGGTGGCCTCTTCCATGACAGCGTCACGGGTGGGGTCATCCTTGGGGATACCGTAGGCCTTGGCCAGGGGCAGGAAGTTCACTTCGTCAGCTTCCACCTGATCCAGCAGTTCCTTCTGCAGAGCGTCACACTTGCCCTTCAGCTCGATGATCTCGGCTTCCACCTCTGCGTACTTCTTCTTGCCCACAGTCAGGGAGCCAACCATGTTGCCCAGAGCGGTGCCGATGGCACCCACCAGAGCAGCAGCGCCGCCGCCGCCGGGAGCGGGTGCATCGGAAGCAAGAACGGAAACGAATTCACGGCAATTTGCCATAGTCATGTCCATATGATAATTCTCCTAAAAAAGGTATTGTATGGGAGGGGCTTGACCCTCCCTAAATGTTACGAAAATTGGGCGGTTGCTTTGATCGAACCGCGTAAAACTTTGTCATTGCGAGGAGCGTCAGCGACGTGGCAATCTCCAGTTACAATCTTTCGTTCCGCTGTGCGTTTGGGTAGATGGCACCGGGAGATTGCCACGCCCCTATCGGGGCTCGCAATGACATGAAATTCTACGTATTTCATGTGGGAGGGTCAAGACCCTCCCCTAAAAAGGGTTTATTAAACGCCACACAAGGCACAGGCGGTTTCCCGCCTGTGCCTTGGGGTAATGTGAATTAGAACAGGCCGGAGACCTTGCCGGTTTCGGTGTCGATATCGACACGGCGGTAAGCGGGGTCAGCAGCAGTGCCGGGCATCATGGAGATGGTACCGGCCATGGGGCACAGGAACTTGGCGCCGCCGTACTCCAGAATGTCGCGGATGGTCAGCTTCCAGCCGGTGGGAACGCCCTTCTTGGTGGGGTCGTCACTCAGGGACAGGTGGGTCTTAACCATCATGGTGCAGTAGTCAGCGTACTTGGGATCGGACTCGAAGCGCTCAGCCTTCTGAACGGCCAGGGGCTGCCAGACAACACCGTCAGCACCGTAAACTTCCTTGGCGATCAGCTCAACGCGCTGACGCAGGGGTATATCCAGATCGTACAGGAACTTGACATCCACGGGATCCTCGCAAGCTTCCACGACCACACGGGCCAGCTCAGCAGCGCCTTCGCCGCCGTAACGCCAGTGGTTACTTTCAGCGCAGCGGACACCGCGCTCAGCACACAGCTTCTTCAGCAGAGCGATTTCAGCATCGGTATCGGTGTAGAAACGGTTGATGCAGACCACGGGGTTGATGCCGGACTTCTTGATGGTATTGACATGGTGGAATAGGTTGCAGGTACCCTTTTCCAGCAGTTCCAGGTTCTCTTCCTTGTACTCCTTGGGCAGGGGAGCGCCGGGAGTGACCTTGGGGCCGCCGCCGTGCATCTTCAGG
>JAZRCP010000074.1:0-39171 GCA_045659825.1 Dysosmobacter sp.
CAGCAGAAACAAACTGGCATTGGGCACATGGGCATAGGCAATGCGGATGCCTACCACGGTAAAAATACCAAGGCCGACCGTATCCATCCAGAACATCACGCGGTCAAACAGGTGGACATTGTGCATCAGAAAGTGCCGCAGTTTGGGAAGAAACAGCACCAGCGCCGTCAGCAGAGCCACTGTGGCATAGACGGGATCTTGAAAGGTAGCGGGCGGTGTGTTGCCGAGAATGAGATCGCGGATGACGCCGCCACCCACGGCGGTGGTCAGACCCAGAATGCACACGCCGAAAATATCCATGTTTTTTCGAAGCCCGGTCAGTGCGCCGGAGGCGGCAAAGGCCAGCGTGCCTAACAGTTCCAGAATGAGGAGCAGAAAATTCATAGCCTCAGAGCCTGCCTTTCCGCACCATCTCCATGAAGGCGGTAGCTGCCGCAGTAGGATGCACATCCCGCAGGGTGCACATATCCACGCTGCGGGCGGGAATGGCAAAGTCGGTTTTCAGCGCGCGAATGGACCCGTCTTCCAAATCCTTTCGCACAAATTCCAGTGTTACACCGGCAACGCCCAGACCGATGCGGGCTAAAGAGACCAGCAGACTGCGGGAGGAGAGCTCGATCTCCGGCATCAGAGAGACGCCGCTTTTCAGGAACTCCTGTTCCAAAAAGACACGGCTGCTGGCCTTGCGTTCCAGCAGGATCAGGGGGAAGTTTGCGATTTCCTGTCGGGTGTAGATGTGGTCGAAATCACAGGGGTACTCGCTGCCTGCCACAAAGACAGAGTGGGTGGCAAAGCAGGGCCAGCTCTCAATCGCGGGATCGGCGGGGGAGGAGGCAAAGGCAATATCCACCGCGCCGGATTTCAGCATGCTCAGTACTTTGGCACTGCGGCCGCTGACGATTTTCAGGCGGATACCGGGATGCAGGCGGTGGAAAGCATCCAGATAGGGCGTGAGAAAAAAGCTGGTAACGGTGTCGCTGGCACCGATGACCAACGTGCCCAACAGCAGCTGCTGGGCCTGTGAGAGTTTATCTTCCCCGGTGGCCAATAACCCCAGTGCACTGCGGACATACTGGTAGAGCATTTGTCCCTCGCTGGTGAGCGTCACGCCACGGGGACTGCGGGCAAACAGCCGCGCCTGCAGAGAGGTCTCCAGCTGTTTGATGGACTGGCTTACCGCAGACTGGGAAATATACAGGTTTTTGGCCGCCACAGAGATGTTGCCCGCTTCGGCAACCTCCTTAAATACGCGGTAGAGTTCCAGCTTCACTGCCATAACGGCACCCCCATAATTAGAGAATCTTATCTTAACGCAGTTATTATAAGTCAAGATGGGAAAAAACGCAATGCCGACTTGCGGGAGTGGAACGTACATGGTACAATCATTTTTAATATGGAAAACTGCCATCGTGGAGGATTTGTCATGCTGCTTTCCGTACTCGCCGTAGGCGATGTGGTAGGGGAAAACGGGCTGCGCCATCTGGAGCGGAACCTGCGTCCCCTGCAAAAACTGAAAAAGATCGCGTTTACCGTGGTGAACGGAGAAAATGTTTCCGGTGTGGGACTGACGCCGGAACAGGCATGGCGCATTTACGATGCCGGCGCCGATGTGGTGACGCTGGGTAATCACACTTTTGGGAAGATGCAGATCGGGAATCTGCTGGACGAGGCCTCGTGGCTTCTCCGTCCTGCCAATTACAGCGGGCGGGTTCCCGGACGTGGCTGCGCGGTTTATGATGTCAACGGTGTCCGGATCCGGGTGATGAATCTGATCGGCCGGTGCGATCTGGACTGGAAAGCCGCCGATCCCTTTACCACGGCGGACAACCTGTTGAAAAAGGAGAGCGCCGATTTGACGCTGGTGGATTTCCACGCCGAGGCCACCAGTGAAAAGCTGGCGTTGGCCTATTATCTGGATGGCCGCGTCAGTGCCCTGTGGGGGACCCACACCCATGTTCCCACGGCGGATGAGCGGGTCTATCCCAATGGGACAGGCTATTTAACCGATGTGGGTATGACCGGCGCGGTGGAGTCCGTGCTGGGCATCGAGCCGTGGCAGAGCGTGGAGAGCTTTCTCGGCGGCCTGCCGGGACGGTACAAAAGTGCAGAGGGCCCGTGCAAGCTGCAGGGTGCCACCTTCACGCTGGATACCGCCACGGGCCTTTGCACTGCGGTGGACCGCATTGACATTCGTTAAAATACTCTGAGAACAGAGAAAAATACAGGAGAAAACAACCATGTCTATTACAAAAGTACGCGCGTATTTCGAGGGCTTCGGCATTGCCGACCGTATCCGTGAGTTTGACGTGTCCTCCGCCACCGTGGAGCTGGCAGCAGTCGCCGTGGGCGTGGAGGGTGCCCGTATCGCCAAGTCCATGAGCTTCAAGGTGAATGACGAGGCCATCATCATCGTGATGGCTGGTGATGCCAAGGTGAACAACAGCAGCTACAAGGCCCAGTTCCATACCAAGGCCAAGATGCTGACCTTTGAGGAAGCTCATGAGATGGTGGGCCATGACCCCGGTGGTGTCTGTTCTTTTGCTTTGCCGGAGAATGTCAAGACCTATCTGGATGTGTCCCTGCAGCGCTTTGAGACCGTATTCCCCGCTGCAGGCAGCAGCAACAGCGCCATTGAAATGACCTGTGAAGAACTGGAGAAGTATTCTTCCAACTTTGTGGAGTGGGTGGACGTGTGCAAGGGCTGGCGGCCCGAGGAGCAGGCATAACCCTTACAGCCTTTCAATGCATAGGAGGAATACTATGCTTAAATTTATCCATGCTGCGGATTTCCATCTGGACAGCGCGTTTGGTGCCCTGTCGGCCCGTCAGGCGGCTGCCCGCCGGCAGGAGAGCCGGGATCTGGGATTCCGCCTTGCAAATTACGTCAATCAGAATGAGATCGATCTGGTGCTGCTGGCCGGAGACCTGTTTGATTCCTCCAGCGCTTTCCGTGAAACGAAGGAGCAGCTGGCAGAGGCGTTGGGGCAGATGCGCGCGCAGGTGTTCATTGCTCCCGGCAACCACGACTGGTACGGCCCTGCGTGGCAGACGGTCCGCTGGCCGGATAATGTCCATATTTTCAAAAGCCGTACCCTGACGGCGGTGGAACTGCCCCAGTGGGATTTAGTGATCCACGGCGCGGCCTTTACGGCGGCGGAGCAGGCGGAGGGCCTTTTGGCCGGCTTTACCGCCCCGCAGGACGGCAAACACCACATCGGATTGCTTCACGGCGAGATCGACAGCGCGGAGATGCGGTACAATACCATTCGTAAGGAAGAAATCGCCGCCAGCGGTCTGGACTATCTGGCGCTGGGGCATATCCATAAACGGATGGGGCCGCTGCGCTGCGGGAAAACCGTCTGCGCATGGCCCGGCTGCATCGAAGGCCGCGGGTTTGACGAACTGGGAGAGAAGGGCTTTTACGAGGGCATGCTGGATGATCACGGCGGTGTTTCCCTGCGGTTTGTGCCCTTTGCCAGACGGCGCTATGAGATCATAGAAGTGGATGTAACGGGGAAAACGCCCCGCGCCGCCATCGAAGCGGCATTGCCTGCGGACACCGCACAGCACCTCTACCGTATTTTGCTGACCGGTGAGACCGGCGAGGGCGGTGTGGATGCGGCGGCGCTGCGGGAAGCCTTGAGCGACCGGTTTTATGCGCTGGATATCCGGGACCACACCCGCATGGCGGAGGATGTGTGGCAGCGGGCAGATGAGGATTCCCTACGGGGCTTGTTCCTGCGGGAACTGCGTGCCAAATGGAACGCCGCCCGTACGGAGGAAGAACGGGAGACGGTGACCCGTGCCGCCCGTTTTGGCCTTGCCGCACTGGATCACAGAGACTTGGGCTGAGTTACGTTTGGAGATTTGTCAAAATGAAAAAGATTTTACTGATCGGTACCGGCGGCACCATTGCCTCGGATGTGACCAGCGACGGCCTTGCTCCGGAGTTGACTACGGAGCAGCTGCTGGCCCATATTCCCGCGATTTCGGAGATCTGCGAGGTGGACTGTGTCCAGCTGCTGAACCTGGACTCCACCAACATGACGCCTGAGCACTGGCTGATGATGGCCCGCTGCCTGCGGCAGCACTATGCCCGCTATGACGGATTTGTGATCACCCATGGAACCGACACCATGGCCTATACCGCGGCTGCCTTGAGCTATCTGGTGCAGAGCAGCCCCAAGCCCATCATCCTCACCGGCGCGCAAAAGCCCATCGGCTTTGATTCCACCGATTCCAAGGTGAATCTGATCGATGCGTTCCGCTGCGCGTCGGAGGACCTGCCGGGTGTTTCCATCGTGTTCAATAACAAGGTCATTCTGGGAACCCGCGCCAGAAAGACCCGCTCCAAGAGCTTTCAGGCCTTTTCCAGCATCAATTATCCCCATTTAGGTGTGCTGCGGGACGGCGTCCTTTTGCGCTACATACGACAGGACTGCGGTGCAGCGCCGGTATTCTATGATGCATTGAATACCAAAGTGGCTCTGCTGAAGCTGACGCCGGGCGTGGATCGTGCGCAGGCGGACTTTTTGCTGGAACGCAACGATGCGCTGATCATCGAGAGTTTCGGCGTAGGCGGACTGCCGGAACACGGCGGATTTTACGACTGCGTCCGGGAATGGATGGACGCAGGCAAGCTGATCGTCCTGACTACACAGGTACCCAGCGAGGGCAGTGATCTGGGGGTCTACCATGTGGGACACCGCCTGAAGCGGGACTTAGGTGTGCTGGAGGCCTATGATATGACTACCGAGGCTGTGGTGGCGAAGCTGATGTGGATTTTAGGACAGACACAGGACCGCGCATGGGCGGAGCGGTTGTTCTATACACCCGTTGCCAAGGACATCCTCTGGCCTACGGACTGAGTCAAAAACTTCGGTTTTATGAAGGTGTCAAGGAAGAGTAAACAGGTGAAACAATCATCGTTTTAGAAGCCCGGTTTGGTTTTGTAGCCAACCGGGCTTTTGCCAAGAGAATACACAGAAAAAAGCCGTGTCGAAAGACACGGCCTTTTTTACAGCAGCTTTTCTGTATGAATCCCATGGGACGACATGCTGCGCAGAAGTTATGTAAACACAAGATCAATACAACCCGCAGAGAATCTTCACGCAGGTTTCCGCGCCCAATTCGCCACTGTCCAGCGCGATGTGGTAGTTTTCCGCATTCCCCCAGACGGCGCCGGTATATTTTTGATAGTAGGCCTTGCGGCTCTTATCCTTGTCGGCAATGCGTTTTGCAGGGACGGTATCCGTTTCGCCGTAGACGTTCACGATCCGTTCGGCTCGTTTTTCGTCATCGGCGTGGATGAAGACCCGCAGACAGTCGGCGTTGTCTTTCAGAATGTGGTCTGCGCAACGGCCCACGATGACACAAGGCCCCTTTTCGGCCAGTTCCAAAATGACTTTTTTCTGGGCTTCCCAGAGAACATCCTGTGTAATGGGCGTATCGTACACGCGGTCGGAAAAAAGACCGGAAAGAAGACCTGAGCGGGTATATTCGCTGTCTTTTTTTACATATTCTTCGGAAAAGCCGCTTTCTTTAGCGGCCATGGCGATCAATTCCTGATCGTAGCAGGGAATCCCTAACTGTACGGCCACTGCTTTACCGATGCTTCTGCCGCTGCTGCCGAACTGGCGGCTGATGGTGATGATGCGATGCTTCATAAACACGCCTCCGTTTTCGTGTAGTTTATTGATGCTATCAAATATGATGCGGAAGGAAACATGTCATCTGCAGAGAGGAAACCATCCCGTTCAGCATTCATCCAGAAGGTCCAGCACCTCATCCAACAGATCCTCCAGTTCTTCGTGCTGTTCACCCCAGTCTTCATAGGCTTCGCTTTCCATGTCTTCCGGTTCTGCAGTGTCCAGTTCTGCGATCTGTGCGCGCAGCTGCTCCAGATAGGTGGTCAGTTCTTCGCGGTCCATGTCCGCCGGATCCCGAAAGGCAGCAAAGGAAATGATGTCTGCCATGTAAAAGCCTCCCTTGTTTTGATGGATTTATTATACCAGCTTTTTTGAAATGATACAATGGGATGGCTTGTAAACACTTCTGTGCCTTGACAAATCCTGTCAGTTCAAATAATATAAAAATGGAATTTGACAATATATTGGCTTTTTTGCCGGGAGGCTGGACGATGGAACTGAATCGGGCCGTTGCGGAAAATATCAAGCGCATCCGGAAAAGTAAAAAACTGAGCATGGAGCGGCTGGCGGTGGAAGCCGGTGTGTCCCGCAGTATGCTGGGCCAGATCGAACGGGGAGAGGCAAATCCTTCCGTGGCGATTATCGGGAAACTGGCGGCGGCGCTGAAGGTGCCTGCCAACCTGCTGCTGGAAAACGACTGCTTTGAGCCGCTGGCGGAGTATCCCGAGGTGGGAACAAAGCCGGTTCGCTTGGATGGCGGTAAGGCCATTTTGCGGGAGAATTTTCCATATGATGAAGTGACCCGTCTGGAAAGCTATTTCCTCGATCTTTACATCAGCGCCTGTTACGAGCCTGAACTCTCTGTTCCTGGCTGTGTATGTTATGTAACCCAAATGAGCGGTAATGTTACTTTGAAAACGGAGGGACAGGATATCCGTATTCTCGAACGTGGAGCCGTTCGTTTTGCGGCAGACCGGCCTTACCGGTTTGAAAATATGACCAATACCACCGCGCGGCTGATGCTGGTCTATCAGTATTTGAAGTAAATGCGACCATGGCCGCGTACCGCCGGTGCGGTATGCGGCCTGCCTTTTTGGGAAGACTTGATTTGTTCATATTTTCCCGATATGATGGCGGTAAGCTGTAAAATATGGAAGGAGTTTTATTATGCCGTTTCAGTTTCATTTCGGCGGGTTCAACCCTGGCGACTTCAGCGGTTTCGGTGGATTTCAGGGGGCTTCCGGCGGAGAGACCGGCAGCGGTGGAGATGTGCCGCCCCGTCCGCAGAAGGTGCATAAGGAGAGAAAGCCCATCGGCAATGCCTTTACCCGTACGCTGATCAATCTGGCGGTTACGCTGGTTTTTGCCGCTGTTTATTTCTATGTGGAGCTGCCTGCGTTGAACTTCCACGCGGAGGAGTTCTATGTGTTCGTGTTCCTGATCTGCGCCGTGTACTGCGGCTGCGCCGTATTCACCTCCGGTTTTCAGGGCAAGGGCGTCAAGGGCTATGTGGGCTTTGTGAAAAAGCAGTGCGTGGTGCCCTTTGTGGTGTTCCTTGCGCTGATCGCCGCCATCGCCGTGGGCGCCATTACCTCATGGGTGGTGCTGCGGGCACCGGCCTACAGTGAGCTGTTGACCATCGAACCCGGCGATTTCACTGCTGAGGTGGAGGAGATCAGCTACGATCAGATCCCCATGCTGGATGCAGATTCCGCAGCGCAGTTGGGCAGCCGCAAGTTGGGTGAACTGGCGGATATGGTGTCCCAGTTTGAGATTTTATCTTCCTATAACCAGATCAACTTCCAGGGTCGTCCCGTCCGTGTGACGAGCCTCGCCTATGGTGACCTGATCAAATGGTTTACCAACCGCGGCCAGGGCCTGCCCGCCTACCTGATCATCGACATGGTGACGCAGGAGGCAGAGGTGGTGCGTCTGAGCGAAGGCATGAAGTACACCACCGCCGAGCACTTTGGCCGTAATCTGTACCGCCATCTGCGGTTCCACTACCCAACGATGATGTTCGACGCGCCGGTTTTTGAGATCGACGAGGAAGGCACGCCCTATTGGGTCTGTTCCCGCATGGTCAAGACCATCGGCCTGTTCGGCGGTACTGACATCCGTGGCGCGGTGCTGGTCAATGCCATCACCGGCGAGAGCCAGTATTTTGAAGAGGTCCCCACTTGGGTGGACCGCGTCTACTCCTATGACATCATCATGGAGCAGTATGACTACTACGGCATGTATCACAACGGTTTTATCAACTCCATCTTCGGCCAGCGGGATGTGACGCTGACCACCGAGGGCTGGAACTATATTGCCATTGAGGATGACGTCTATATGTACACGGGCGTCACCTCCGTGACCAGCGACCAGTCCAATATCGGCTTCATCCTCACCAACCAGCGCACCAAGGAGACGAAATTCTATCCCTGCGCCGGTGCGACGGAGTATTCCGCCATGGCCTCCGCAGAAAGTCAGGTGCAGCAGATGCGTTATGAGTCTACTTTCCCACTGCTGCTGAACATTGCCGAGCAGCCTACCTATTTTATGGCGCTCAAGGGTGCGGACGGACTGGTGAAGATGTACGCCATGGTCAACGTGCAGCAGTATCAGATCGTGGAGACTGGCGGCACGGTGGCGGAGTGTGAAGCAAATTACCGACAGGAACTGGCCCACAACGGCCTGATCGAAGAGAATGAAAGTGCGGTGGAAGAGGCAGGCACAGATTTCGGACCTGCCCAGTTTGAAATTACAGATATCCGTACGCTGAACATTGACGGAGATACGCATTATTTCCTTGGTGCGGGTCACGATGCGGCTACGGGTAGAGAAACGTACTACCAGTTGAATGCGGCGGACGATCCCCGCGTGGCATTTTTCCGGATCGGCGACAGCGTAATGCTGGTTTATGACCGTGCACAAAAACCCTTGGAGATTTTAGATTGGGACAGCAGGGAGGCAATGGTGCAGATCTATCAGGCACAGTATTCGTATGGTGGTGCCGGAGAAGATTCCGTTTTGCTGGATCGTCAGATGGCGTCTGAAACCACCGTTGTGCCCATTGCGCCGGAGGAGGAAGCACCTCAGCCGGAGCTGCTGAAGGAGACTGCCTGACTGAGACCCATGAAAAAGGAACTGCCATCCGGCAGTTCCTTTTTTTGGCGCAGTCGTTGACAAGTTTTTTCAAGAAGAATATACTGAAAGCCATAACGAAAAGGAGCGTGAGAGCCATGGAATTAACTTTGAATCAGGCTGTTTTGGGAGTGGAGATTACCGGTATCCGCCAGTTTACCTTTTTGGTGCGGGAAACGCCGGGAGCCTGCGGCCTGACCATCGGTGAGCCGGATCAGAATACCCCTGACGTCATCAAGGAGGCCACCAAGGCCGCACTTGACGCCAACGACACCCATTACCCTCCCGGCAACGGTTATGGCTACATGCTGGAGGCCATCTCCAAATACGAAGCAGAGCATCATGGCCTGCATTATTCCCCCGAAGAAGTGGTGCTGACGGTCGGCGCAACCGAGGCACTGTTTGCCAGTCTCGCCACCATCCTGAATCCCGGTGATGAGGTCATTATCCCCACGCCTGCGTTCGGCCTGTATGAATCTATCACCAAGCTGCTGCGTGGCGTGCCTGTCAGCCTGCCGACGGAGAAGAACCGCTATCAGATCGACCCCGCTGCGCTGAAGGCGGCCATTACCGACAAGACCAAGGCCATCATTCTGACCTCTCCCAACAACCCCACCGGCTGTATCTATACTAAGGAAACGCTGGACGCCATCCATGATGTGTTGGTGGATAAGCCGATTTTCGTCCTCTGCGATGATGTGTATCGCGAGCTGGTTTACGCCGAGGGCTATCACAGCTTCTCCGAGTATCAGGATATGCGGGACCGCATCATTGTCATTCAGGCCTTCTCCAAGCCCTATGCCATGACCGGCTGGCGACTTGGCTATGTCATGGCCGATGCCCCCATCCTTGACCGTATCCAGATCTTCCACCAGCATATGGTGGTTTCTGCCCCCTCTTTCGTGCAGCCCGGCTGTGTAGCGGCTCTGCAGCATGATGTTTCCGACGTGCGGGAACTGTTCCGCAAGCGCCGTGACTATGTGTATGAGCGGCTGACGAAGATGGGACTGGAAGTGCAGGAGCCGGAAGGCGCTTTCTACATGTTCATCAACATTGAAAAGTACGGTATGAAGTCCGAGGACTTCTGCAAGAAGATGCTGAAGGAAGGTCTGGTGGGCCTGATCCCCGGTATCTATTTCGGCACCGAGGGCTATATGCGCCTGTCCTACTGCTATTCCGACGCGGATCTGAAAGAAGCACTGGACCGCGTGGAGGCATTCCTCACGACCCTGTAATATCATTTCTTTGTAAATACGAGAACAGACGAGATCCACGATCTCGTCTGTTCTTTTTTCAGATGAAAACAACTTCAGTTTTACGGATGGCCGCAACTGTTTGGGCAAAGGCGACCCGATTGCGACGGGGATGAAAAGAACTGAAAGCTGCATTCAGATGCGTCGTTGTCAGTCTTTGCCCGCTGCGGTATCAATGCCGGCAGCGCCGACCAGCCCCAGACGTTTGGCGGCGTCTTCCCGCATTTTGTACTTCAGAATTTTTCCCGCAGCGTTCATCGGGAAGGAATCCACAAACTCAATGTATTTGGGTACTTTGTGGCGGGCCATGCTGGCGGCAATATAGTCGTGCATTTCTTGCTCTGTAATGCTCTGCCCTTCTTTCAGGATGATGCAGGCCATGGCCTCCTCGCCGTAGCGCTTGTCAGGCACGCCGATCACCTGCACGTCCCGTACGGCAGGATGGGTGTAGATAAATTCCTCGATCTCCTTGGGATACAGGTTTTCACCGCCGCGGATGATCATGTCTTTCAGGCGTCCGGTGATGCGGTAGGTGCCGTCCTTATCCCGGCGGGCCAGATCGCCGGAGTGGAGCCAGCCCTCACGGTCAATGGTGTCGCGGGTAGCCTCGGGCATTTTATAGTAGCCCTTCATGGTGTTGTAGCCGCGAGCGCAGAATTCACCGTTTTCGCCATCGGGGACTTCCTCACCGGTTTCCGGATTAATGATCTTGCACTGTACATGGGGGAAGTTGTAGCCAACCGTATCGCAGCGAAGATCCAGCGGATCGGTCCAGGAGGACATGGTATTGCCGGGAGAGCATTCGGTCTGGCCGTACACACTGACGATGCCGGTCATGTTCATTTCATCCGGCTGGGCGGCACGGCGCATCAGCTCGGGTGGGCAACCTGCACCCGCCATGATGCCGGTGCGCATGTAGGAGAAGTCGGTTTTGCGGTAGTCCTCGTGGTTGAACATGGCGATGAACATGGTGGGCACGCCGTTGAAGCAGGTGATGCGTTCCTGATTGATGCAGGCCAGCGAGGACTTGGCGGAGAAGTAGGGCATGGGACAGACGGTGGCGCCGTGGGTCATGGAAGCAGTCATGGACAGCACCATGCCGAAACAGTGGAACATGGGGACCTGAATCATCATACGGTCAGCGGTGGATAGACCCATGCGGTCGCCAATGCATTTGCCGTTATTCACCACGTTATAGTGGGTGAGCATAACCCCTTTGGGAAAGCCGGTGGTGCCGGAGGTGTACTGCATGTTGCACACATCGTCAGGCTTGACGCGGGAGGCCATGCGGTTGACTTCCTCCTGCGGGACCAGATCGGCACGGGCCATGGCCTCGTCAAAGGTGAGGCAGCCTGCCTGACGGAACCCAACGGTGATGACGTTGCGCAGGAAGGGCAGGCGCTTGCAGTGCAGCGGCTGACCGGGCTTACTGGCAGCGATCTCCGGGCACAGTTCGTTGATAATCTCGCGGTAGTTGGAGTCCAGACAGGAGTCGATCATCACCAGCGTGTGGGTATCGGACTGGCGGAAAAGGTATTCCGCCTCGTGGCTCTTATAGGCGGTGTTTACCGTGACCAGCACGGCGCCGATTTTGGTAGCTGCCCAGAAGGTAATATACCATGCAGGAACGTTGGTGGCCCAGACGGCCACCTTGCTTCCGGCCTTGACACCCAGTGAAACCAGTGCACGGGCGAAGTTATCCACATCCTCGCGGAATTCCTCATAGGTACGGGTGTAATCCAGCGTGGTGTACTTGAAAGCGTACTGGTCGGGGAATTCCTCCACCATCCGGTCGAGGACCTGCGGGAAGGTCAGGTTGATCAGCTCGTCCTTCTTCCAGACGTACTGGCCGGTGCCGTTGTGGTTGGGGTAGAGGACTTTCTTCTTGCCGCGGGTGTTTTCGAAACGGTCCATGTAGTTGACGAAGTGAGGGAGAATGATCTCGGGGTCCTGTAGATCCTCCATCCACTCCGGTTTCCATTCCAGAGAGATGAAACCGTCGTAGTCAATAGAGGACAGGGCACGCATCATTTCGTCCACAGGCAGCGTACCCTCGCCGATGAGATTGTAGGTGTCCTGATCATCGGAGTCGCGCAGGTGAACGTGCTTGACGTAAGCGCCTAAGTTGCGGATAGTGGCATCGGCGCTTTCCTCGTAGTCACGGTAGGGGTGGTGGATATCCCACAGGGCGGCCAGCTGGTCGCAGGCGAAGCTGTCCATCAGGGTGCGCAAACGGGCGGTATCGGAATAGATGCCGCTGGTCTTCATCAGCACGCAGACACCGGCCTCTTCCGCGGCAGGCAGCAGGACATTCAGCCGCTCCCGCACCCGGTCTTCGTGATCGGTCAGGGCAACTGCCACCACATAGGGCACCTGCATGTGCTTGGCCACCTGAATCAGATCCAGCAGGAGAGGGACTACGTCTTCTTCGTCGGAAATGTCGTAGGAGGTGTCAAAACAGGGAATGGTCAGCTTCTTCTCCCGCAGCAGGCGGAGGGTGGCGGCCATATTGTATTTGTGGAAGGGGGCACCTTTATCGCGCAGGGCGGGGAATTTGGGCAGGTTGTAGACTTCGATGCCTTCAAAGTCCATTTCTGTGGCGCTGTCCAGCCATGCTTCCCAGTTCAGATGAGCCCAGCCGCGGGTGGAAAAGGAGAGTCTCATGCTTCCGCCTCCTCATAGACAATTTTGTTCAATGCGTTGATATAGGCCTGAATACCGGCACCCACGATATCAGTGGAAATGCCGCGGCCGGAATACAGCTTACCGTTGGAGCGCAGCTTCACCAGCGTTTCGCCCATGGCTTCACGGCCTTCGGTGACGGCCTGGATCTGGAAGTCGTCCAGTTCGTAATGGCAGCCAACGATCTGCTCCAGCGCCAGAAACGCGGCGTCGATGGAGCCGTCACCGGGGGTCAGGCCTTCCAGAATCTCCTCGCCCTTCTTGACTTTAATATGCGCCACGGAGGAGATGATATTGCTGGAGGTGATCACATAGCTATCCAGCAGGTAGGTGGCGGGAACCTGCATGGCGGTGGAAGCCACGATGGTATCCAGTTCCTTGGAGGAGATCTGTTCCTTGCGGCTGGCAATCCGGCGGAAGGCTTCCCACACATGGGCGCCGTCTTCTTCACTCAGATCATAGCCCAACTTTTCCACGGCCTTCAGCACGGCGGGCATATCGTCGTGGCTGGTGAGGGTGAAATCGTTCTCGGGGCCGTGTGCGCCGTTGTCAAAGGGAGAGTTCTTGCTGCGGCCGGTTTCGCACATCCAGGTGATCTGGTTGATGATGCGCTTCATTTCGGTGGTGCGCACAGAGCAGTAGACGCCGCAGGAATCGCCCTTGATGGCCAGCAGGCGGGACACATCGGCCAGAGAGATGTTGTCCATGGTGTAGGCTGCGGCTTTGATCTCCCGGGCGCCGGTACGGATACCTGCGATGGCGCAGGCGTCTGCCATGGCCAGCGCATTGGAGCAGGAGATGCCGAGGGTGACGTTTGCCAGCGCGGGGACATTGTCATACAGGTGCTTCAGGAACGCGGAGAACTCATCGGGCAGCATGGCACCGGCGGTATCACAGACGGTAATGGTGCCCGCGCCTGCGGCGATGGCGGTGTTCACCGCGTCAAAGAGGAAGCTTTCATCGCTGCGGGTGGCGTCGTCGGCCACGAATTCCACATCTGCCGCCATTTCGCGGCAGGCAGCAACAGTATCCCGGATGGCCTCCAGCATGGCAGAGGCTTTCTTATGGAAAATGTACTCCATCTGTACCGGGCTGACGGAGGCAACGACCTGCAGACGGGGGTGACGGGCATCCTTCAGGGCATTCCAGGTGAGCTGCACGCTTTCGCGGTTCAATGCCACAGGAACTGCCAAAATGCTGTGTTTCACAGCGGATGCCACAGACTTGATGCGCAGGGAATCGATTTTGGTTTGCTCGATGCCTTCTAATTCGATCACAGAGACGCCCAGCTTATCCAACAGCTTGGAGAGCTCCAGCTTTTCCTTAAAGGAAAGGGAGAACCCTTTTCCGGCCTGCTTCATGGTCACATCGCTGATTCTAACTTCGTTCATGGTGTTTCCTCCTTGTGGAAATAAAAAGTCCCTGAAGCTGCATTTACAGCTTCAGGGACGAATCGGTCATTCGCGGTACCACCCTGATTACCCCCGCCTTCACAGGCAGGGATCTCTCTCGAACTCCAACAAGTTCAAAGCCGATAACGGGGCAGCCGTACTCCATTACTGGCTGCATGTGTGCAGCGTTTACAGAGTCAACTCGGGAAGCAGACTGTCCTCTTCTTTCCGTACCGGCTCACACCGACCGCCGGCTCTCTGAAACGCTCGGGAAGGGACATAATTCCGTCAATGTCTTTGGGGTATTATTAATTTACACTATTAAAGCACAGATAACGAAATGCGTCAATTAGCCAAACATGACAAACCGCACTGTATGACGTTTGGAGAACTGTGCGTTTTTGACGAATATTTTATTGAGAAATTGGTTGAGAAAAAAGCAAGCCTTCCGGATCATCCGGAAGGCTTGCTGATATGCGTTACTTACAGCAGGGAGCAGGCGGCTTCGTCTGCGATGACAGTAACATCGGGGTGGAACTGCAGAATGGAGGCGGGGACCTCGGGAGTGACGGGGCCGAAGAAAGACTTCTTCAGGATCTCGGCCTTGTCGGCGCCGGTGATGACCATGATAATCTTCCGGGCTGCCATGACGGTGCCGATGCCCATGGTGTAGGCAGCGGTGGGAACCTCGTCGATAGAGTTGAAGAAGCGCTTGTTGGCCTGACGGGTGATGTCGGCCAGCTCCACTTCGTGAGTCATGCCGGGGAAGGTTTCTTCCGGCTCGTTGAAGCCGATGTGGCCATCGTGGCCGATGCCCAGCAGCTGCAGGTCAACGCCGCCCCACTCTTCGATTTGTGCCTCGTAAGCAGAGCACATGGCCTGCACATCTTCGGCCAGACCATCGGGGACGATGGTGTTTTCCGGCTTGATGGAAATGTGGTTGAACAGATTCTCCTGCATGAAATACCGGTAACTCTGGGGATGGTCGGGAGCAAGGCCCTTGTATTCGTCCAGATTGGCGGAACGCACTTTGGAGAAGTCAATGCGGCCGGCTTTTTCGCGCTCGATCAGCTCGCGGTAGAGCGGCAGCGGCGTAGAGCCAGTGGCCAGACCGATGACACAGGCAGGCTTGGAGGCGATCATTTCTTCGAACAGATCGGCGGCGCGCTTGCCCATTTCTGCAGGGTCTTTTACTTTTAACAGTTTTACATGCAGCATAGTATTCCTCCTGAATTAAAGTCCATTGGGTATCCGAGGATCAATGAAACTATTATACACCTAAGGAGTCTGTTTTGAAACGGTAAATTTGAACAGCTTTAGAAAATTTTATGGTGTAGCCCCTGACCGGATAGAAAAAGGTGTTGGTGGAGCATGATGGGCTTTGTAGAACTTTGAAACATGAGGAGGATGATACTATAGGAGAACAGATGTGACCTTGCAAATCCCGGTAGAAGGTATATACTGAAATCAAGAAAGGAAGGTGCATGGTATGGAGCGTTTTTCCATCGTTGTGGGAGACATTACCCAGTCGGACGCCGAGGCGATCGTCAATGCTGCCAACACCTCTTTGCTGGGCGGCAGCGGCGTGGATGGCGCCATTCACCGGGCTGCCGGACCTGCTTTACTGGCAGAATGCCGGGGTCTGGACGGCTGCGAAACGGGAAAGGCCAAGCTAACCCATGGGTACAATCTGCGAGCGCGGTATGTATTGCACACCCCCGGCCCTGTCTGGCAGGGAGGCGGACTGGGTGAACCGGCCCTGTTGGCTTCCTGCTACCGGTCCTGTCTGGCGATTGCCGAGGAAAAAGGCATTCGTAGTGTGGACTTCCCCTCGATTTCCACCGGGATTTACGGCTATCCTCTGCCGCTGGCAGCCACTGTGGCGTTGAAGGCGATCATGGACTTTCTGGCAGAACACGAACTGCCGGAGCGGGTGCGCATGGTGTGCCACAGCGAGACAGCCGCTGAGGTCTACCGGCAGACCTGGAACCTCTGGTATGCAGAGGACAAGGCAGGCCGGATGTGACAGATGAACATAAAAACGCCGTCTGCCCTTTGGGGCAGGCGGCGTTAAAACTTGTCAATGGAGAGAAAAAGGCGTATAATTCCTTTGAAAAGCAATGTGAGGAGTATTCTTATGGAGAATTTTAAGCAGTATCTGGAGGGAGAACTGTACTCCCGGCAGGAAGAACTGACCTTTTGGGACTGTGACTGCAACAAGCAGGCGCGGATGGCGACGCTGCTGAGCAAAATGGCGGCCTTTGGCGGCTATCACTATGATGCGCTGGGCTTGACCCACGAGGTGCTGGCGGAGGCGGGCTTTGCCTTTCTGCTGTCCCGCGTGGCCATTCACATCCACCACTGTCCCCGTTTTCGGGATGTGCTGACGGTAAATACCTGGGAGAACGGTACAAAGGGTGTGCATACGCAGCGTGTGTTCCAGATGCGGGACCAAGCGGGACGGCTTTGCGTCAGTGCCAAGAGCGATTGGATACTGGCAGATCCCAACACCCACAAGCTGCTGCGTCCGTCTTCTTTTGCGCTGCGGCCCTACGGCACCTGTCCCGTGGAGATCGACTGCCCCGAACCCCGCAAGCTTGTGATGCCCAAAGAAGGACTGACGGATCTGGGAACGCGGCAGGTGGTATGGTCGGATCTGGACGGCAACGGCCACCTGTTCAGTGGCAACTACGGCGATATCATCTGGGATGCTTTGCCGGAAGAACTGCAGCAGCAGACGCCGGTTACGTTTTATATCAATTATAACCGCGAGGCAACGCTGGGAGACCGCTTGCAGCTAAAAGGCGTTCAGACGGAGAATGGCTACCAGATGGAGGCCATCGGCCCCAACGGCATTTGCTTTACGGCGCTGTGTGTATTTTGATGCTTACCGCAGATAGGGCTTGAGCCGGCGGGAAACCGTCAGTGCCAGCCCTGTTTTGATCAGATCTGGCAGGATAAAGGGAAGCACGCACCAGCGAAGTGCTGTAGAAAGACTGGCGGTGGCGGCATAAAAGAGGAGATACCAGACGATACCCGAGAGATAGCAAATCGTGAGGCTTATGAGGCAGAGCGGTAGCGGAGGTAGATGGGGTTCTGTGAACCGATAGAACAGCGCGGCAGGCAGAAGACCCAGCAGAAAGCCTCCTGCGGCACCAAACAGGACGCCAAGTCCGCCCTGAAAGCCGGAAAAGACCGGAAGACCCACGGCACCCAACAGCAGGTAAACTGCCACGGCATAAAAACCGCGGCGGCCGTCCAGAGTGGTCAATGCCAGCGTAACGGCAAAGGTTTGCAGGGTGAAGGGGATTGGTCCTGCGGGGATGGCAACCCACGCGCAGACGGCTGTCAGCACGGCAAACAAGGCGATATAGGCCATGTCCAGTGTACGGAGGGGGGATCGTGTCATGGGAGGTTCCTTTGCAATACGGAAAGATAAGAGGAGGGGAGTCCCTCCTCTTTGATTTATATGGGGGTGTTTGGACACAGCTTCCGCACCTTTGCCTGAATGGATTTCAGATCTTCAAAGGTTTCGGGGCGTTTTCCCACATCCCGCAGCAGGGCGGCAGGGTGGTAGATGGCGGTCATTTGCACACCGCCGCGCTGGAACCACTGGCCATGCTCCTGTGTGATTTTGAAATCCTCCTTGATGATGGCCTTGGCTGCAATGCGGCCCAGACAGACAATGATCTTGGGACGCAGCAGCGCCGTCTGCCGACGGAGAAAACCGATGCAGGCGTCCTGCTCTACATTCAGGGGATCCCGGTTCTGGGGCGGACGGCATTTGACGATGTTGGCGATATAGACCTTGGTGCGGTCCAGACCGATGATCTCCAGCATGTCGTCCAGCAGCTGGCCCGCCCTGCCCACAAAGGGGATGCCCTGTTCATCCTCGTGCTGACCGGGGCCTTCGCCGATCAGGAGGATCTCGGCGGTCTCAGCGCCGTCGCCGAAGACCACGTGGGTGCGGGCCTCTGCCAGTGCACAGCCGCGGCAGGCCATACATTCACTTTTCAGAAGTTCCCAACTGTCAGCCATGGCGGTAACCTCCCTTTTTTGTTACAAGAGCATCATATCATGGTTTTCGCCGCCGTGCAATGCCGGAATCAGATAGACGGTTTTGGGAAAGACTGGCGAAGGAGGCGATGAAATGGCACTGTGGTATTTCTGGATTTACAGCTTTTTAGGGTATCTGCTGGAAAAGGCATTTGCCAAAGCCACCGGAGCCGCGCAGCAGGGACGCAAATGCTTCTTGCTGCTGCCGCTGTGCCCGGTCTATGGGCTGGGAATGCTGGCAGTGTTGGCGCTGCCGGAACTGCGGGGACCTTGGCTGGTTTTATGGGGTGGAGTTGCTGCGACTGCGGTGGAGTATATTGTACACTGGGTATATGAGACATGTTTTGGGGTTCACTTCTGGGACTATTCAGGTGTGCGGGGGAATCTCCAGGGGCGGGTCTGCCTGCCGTTCAGCCTCATCTGGGGCGGATTGACAGCCGCGGCGGTTTGGTGGGTACAGCCGGAAGTAGAGGCACTGGCGCTGCGGACGATCCCGGAGGTGACATGGCTGTGCCTCATGGTGTTTACGGTAGACGCTGTGCTCTCCGCACGGGTCCTGCGGCGGACAGGAGATGGCGAGGCCCTGCGGGCAGACCGGCGGGGACTGGCCGCGGGGACATAAAAATACCTCTGACGAAAGTCAGAGGTATTTTTTCATACCACCTGAAACAGGTAGAACTTGAGATAATTGGTTTCCTCTACGCCCCAGAGGATGGGATGGTCGCAGCTCTGCTGGCGGGCTTCGATCTGCCGCAGCTGCACGCCGGCATCCCGCGCGGCGTCATAGAGCATGGCGATGAATTTTTCCTCGGTGGCAAAGTGGGAACAGGAGCAGGTGGCCAGATAACCGCCGCGAGGCAGAAGGCGCATGGCGCGGTAGTTGATCTCCTTATATCCCGTGATGGCATTGGCCACCGTTTTGCGGGACTTGGTAAAGGCCGGAGGATCGAGGATGATGAAATCGTACTTGCGGGGTTCCTTTTCCAGCTGGGGCAGCAGGTCAAAGACGTTGGCGGCCACGCACTCCATCACATCGTCCAGTCCATTCCGCGTCACATTGGCACGGGCCATCTCCACAGCGGATTCCGACACGTCCACGGCTGTGACATGCTTGGCGCCGCCTTTGGCTGCGTTCAGGGCGAAGGAACCGGTATGGGTGAAGCAGTCCAGCACGGTTTTGCCGCGGGCCAGCCGCGCCACTGCCTGCCGGTTATACTTCTGATCGAGGAAGAAACCGGTCTTTTGACCGTTCTCCACATCCACCAGATATTTGATGCCATTTTCCGTGATCTCGGTGACAGGGGAATCGGGCAGCGGTTCGTCCTTCAGTGGGAACCATGCCTTGTATTGGGGCAGACCTTCCTTTTCCCGCAGGGCCACATCATTCCGCTCAAATACACCGCGGATGGTCTGACCGTCTTCGCGGAGAATGCGTACCAGCATGGGCAGCAGCAGGCTCTTGATGCCCTCCATGCCGATGGAGAGGACCTGCACGCTGAGCAGGTCATGGAACTTGTCCACCGTCAGTCCCGGGAAGGCGTCCGCCTCGCCGAAAATGATGCGGCAGCAGTCCAGATCTTCCGTTGCCATCACGCTCTTGCGGTACTCCCATGCCCAGCGCAGCTTCCGCTCCCAGAAGGTTTCATCAAAGCGGTCGTTGGCGTTTCGGGAAATGAGCCGTACACGGATCTTGGATTGCTCGGAGAGGAAACCTGTGCCGATATATTGACCTTTTTTGCCTACGATATCCACTAATTTCCCGTTTTCGGGGGTGCCGTCAATGGAGAGGATCTCGGCGTCGTAAACCCACGGATGGCCCCGCAGGATGGCATGCTCCGCCTTGGGAGTGATAGTGAATTTGGGGTATCCGCGCTCAGCTTTCATTGGCGTATGCTCCTTTTGTGGATGGTTTTTCCGGAATAGTGTAGCACACTTTTTACAGAAATACCATAACCATGTAAAGAGGAGGGAAGACCATGCCCATCATTTATTTAAGCCCGTCCACACAGGACTGGAACATGTATGTGACCGGCAGCGGCAGTGAGGAGTACCAGATGAATCTGATCGCGGATGCACTGGAACCCTATCTGCTGTCAAACGGCATTCAATATAGGAGAAACCGCCCCGAGATGACCGCCGGGTCCTCTATTCGGGAGGCCAACAGCGGCTATTACGATTTTTATCTGGCCCTTCATTCCAACGCCGCACCGGAAGGACGCTATGGCGAGGAACGAGGCATCATTGCTTTTTACTACCCCGGCAGTGTGCAGGGGCAGCGGGCGGCGGAACTGTTTGCAGAGGAACTGCGGGAGATATATCCGCTGCCGAACCGGGTCACGACCCGCCCGACGACTTCGCTGGGAGAGGTACGGCAGTCCCGGGCTCCGGCGGTGCTGCTGGAGATCGGCTATCACGACAACTGGGCGGACGCCACATGGGTGGAGACCCATACGGATGCCATCGCCGAGCAGCTGGCACGGGCCTTGACCCGCTTTTTCGGCCTGCCGTTTATTTATCCCATGGATCCGCAGGACGGCGAGGTGGATGTGGAGTACGGGACGCTGAATCTGCGCAGCAGACCAACCCCGGATGGAACCATTCTTGCCAATATGCCGGATGGAGCGCGCGTCCGCGTGTACGGCGAATGGCAGGGGTGGTATGTGGTGCATTACCAGAATTATGTGGGATATGCGGCAGCGGCGTATATTGACATATAAGAAAAAGGTATGGCGTATGGTATGATTTGAGAGAAAACACGCAGAAATACGCCTCTTGACACCCTGCAGGATTCCTGATAAGATAATTGCGTATGTAAATTGAATAGCGTGTTGATCGGGAAGAGTAACCGTTCACCCAACGGACAGAGAGGGCGCGTCACCGGCTGCAAGCGTGCCTGCGGAGGAAGCGGCGAAGTGCGCCCGGGAGCGCGGGGGATGCAGAAGCCCTCCGTTTTGCCTTGCGTCAAAGGCTTCCTTGAGTGATAAATGAGAGTGGAACCGCGAGTCAATCGCCTCTCGTACCATAGGTACGGGAGGCGATTTTTATTTTTATTGATGTGCTCCCGACCGACACAAGGAGAATCGTTACTATGTCCAAGGAACCCCGTCTGGGCGGACTGCTTTCCGCCTACCAGCGCCGTGACCCTGCGGCGCGCAGCAAGCTGGAGGTTTTTCTCCTCTATCCCGGTGTTCATGCCGTGATCTACCACCGCCTAGCACACTGGTGCTACTGCCACCACCTGAAATTCCTTGCCCGCTGTGTTTCCCAGTGGAGCCGCTTCTGGACGGGCATCGAGATCCACCCCGGTGCGAAAATCGGCCGGCGGCTCGTCATCGACCACGGCATGGGCATCGTCATTGGCGAGACTGCGGAAGTCGGCGACGACTGCCTGATCTACCATGGTGTGACCCTCGGCGGCACCGGTAAGGATCAGGGCAAGCGCCACCCCACCATCGGCAACAATGTGCTGATTTCCAGCGGCGCAAAAGTGTTAGGTCCGTTCAAAGTGGGCGACAACGCACGTATTGCCTCCAACGCCGTTGTTCTGCGGGAGGTGCCGGAGGATGCCACTGCTGTTGGTATTCCCGCGCAGATCGTCCGCATTGCGGGAAAGACGACCCATTACGCAGATGATGTGGATCAGATCAACGTGAAAGACCCTGTTCTCGAAAAGTTGGCTGCCGTTTCCTCCCGGTTGGAACTGGTGGAAAAGCTGCTGGACGAACACTATATGAAAAACAATGGGCAGAGCAGAGCCTCTGCCGATACGGAAGAATAAAGGAGTGCTATTATGTATCTTTACAACTCTGCTACCCATAAGAAGGAAGAATTCCAGACCCATACCCCCAATCATGTGGAAATGTATACCTGTGGCCCCACCGTGTATCACTTTGCTCACATTGGCAACCTGCGTTCCTATATCATGGAGGATGTGCTGGAGAAGTTCCTGCGCTATGCCGGTTATGATGTGAACCGTGTCATGAACATTACCGACGTGGGCCACCTGACCTCCGACGCCGACGAGGGCGAAGACAAGATGCTCAAGGGTGCCAAGCGTGAGAACAAGACCGTCATGGATATCGCCAAGTTCTACACCGATGCGTTCTTTGCTGATTGTGCCAAGCTGAACATCAAGATCCCCGACGTGGTGGAGCCTGCCACCAACTGCATCGACGAGTATATCAAGATCGTTTCCACCCTGATCGAGAAGGAATATGCCTATCTCGCCGGTGGCAACGTGTATTTTGATTCCTCCAAGCTGACCCGCTACTATGTCTTCAACGACCACAACGAGGATGATCTGGCAGTGGGCGTCCGCGAGGGCGTAGAAGAGGACACCAACAAGCGCAACAAGAACGACTTTGTGCTGTGGTTCACCAAGTCCAAGTTTGAGGATCAGGCCCTGAAATGGGATTCTCCCTGGGGCGTGGGCTATCCCGGCTGGCACATTGAGTGCACCGGTATTTCCCTGAAGCACAACGGCGAATACCTCGATCTCCACTGCGGCGGCATCGATAATGCATTCCCCCATCACACCAACGAGATTGCCCAGTCCGAGAGCTTCCTGGGTCATCCTTGGTGCAAGCAGTGGTTCCATGTGGCCCACCTGAACACCAACGACGGCAAGATGAGCAAGTCCAAGGGTGAGTTCCTGACCGTCTCTCTGCTGGAGGAGAAGGGTTACGATCCTCTGGCTTATCGTTGGTTCTGCCTGCAGAGCCATTACCGCAAGGCGCTGGTGTTTACCTGGGAGAATCTGGATAATGCAGTGGCTTCCTTCAATAAGCTGATTGCCCGCATTGCCGGCCTTAAGACCGAGGGCGAAGTGGAGCAGGAAGTCTTTGAGCAGTACAAAACTAAGTTCCTCCAGCAGATGGGCAATGATCTGAACACCTCCATGGGTGTTACCGCCATCTTCGATGTGCTGAAGGCTAAGACTAACGATGCCACCAAGCTGGCACTGATCGGCGACTTTGACAAGGTGCTGAGCCTGAGCCTTCTCGAAAAGGCTGCTGCCAAGCGTGCGGAGCTGGCTGCTCAGCAGTCTGCAAAGACCGAGACCGGTTACACTGTTACCGGCGAGGGAGACCCTGCCATTGACGCACTGGTGCTGGCCCGCTATGAGGCAAAGAAGGCCAAGAACTTTGCCGAGGCTGACCGTATCCGCGATGAGCTGAAGGCACAGGGCATTGAGATTGTCGACATGAAGGACGGCGCAAGCTGGAAGCGCGTATAAGACGCTGTTGAAAACAAAGAGAAAAGAGGACTGCCGGAAGGCAGTCCTCTTTGTTGGTATGGGGGAATGATGCGTTACACTTCGTTTGACGATCCGCGCAGAAGGCACTCAAAACCGATCCGGGGATCGCCGTCCTCGCAGCCGCCTTTGAGGTAGATGGTGCCGCAGGAGACAAAACCCGCTTTTTTCAGTGCGGCCTGCATGGGTAGGTTTCCGGCGTGGGTGTCGATACGCATGGAGGCAAAGCCCAATTTCCGCGCCATGGCAAAGCCGTGGGCAAACATCTGTCCCGCTACGCCCTTGCCCTTGCAGCTGTCTGAAACGCACACGCGGTGCATAGAGGCGTAAGGGGTGTCAGTCAGCCATGCACCGTCGATCTCGCCGTAGGATACATCCGGCGTGGTCTGGAAGGCGAAGACACCCAGCACCCGACCCTTTTCCACGGCCACCCATGCGGCTTCTTGGGCAATGTCATTGCCCCATACTTCGCGGGAGGGATAGCCCTTCTGCCACTGATCCAATCCCAACCGCCGCAGCTGCGCCTTGGCTTCATCGGTGATGCGGCACATTTCTTCAAGATGTTCCAAACGGGCGATGATACATTCCATGACGGGAGACTCCTTTTGCCGGTATGATGCCACATTATACCTGAATGGCAGGCCGTTGTCTACAACGTGCGGCAGACAGGTCGAGAGTTTTTTACTTGACACTGACGTTGCAAGAGATTAAAATGTATTAGGATAATTATCGGGTGGCATAGGGGTGTCAGCCGATCGTTCTCTGGAATATTTAGATATATTCAAAGATTCAATACCGAAATGATGAGGAGGTAACAGATCGTGACAGAAGCGATTATTGGCGTTGTTGCGCTGGTGATCGGCTGTGTGATCGGCTTCCCTCTCGGTATTCGTCACCGGAAAAACGTTTCTGAACGTGAAATCTCCAGCGCGGAAGAAGAAGCAAAGCGCATCATCAACGAAGCCATCAAGAGCGCTGAATCCAAAAAGCGCGAGGCAATGCTGGAAGCAAAGGAAGAGATTTTAAAGAGCCGCAGCGAGTACGAGAAGGAAGAAAAGTCACGCAGAGCCGATCTGCAGCGGCAGGAAAACCGCCTGCAGCAGAAAGAGGAAAATCTGGATCGCAAGATGGAGACCATCGAGAAGAAGGAAGAAGCTCTGGCCCAGAAGCATGCGACACTGGATAAAGAAAACGAAGAAATCAAAATCATAAAGCGCAGCCAGACGGAAATGCTGGAGCGCATCTCCGGTTTTACCGCCGATGAGGCAAAGCAGTACCTGATCGATCAGGTGGAAGCCGAAGTAACCCACGAGACGGCCATGAAGATCAAAGAAGTGGAGTCCCGTATGAAGGAAGAGTGCGAGGCACGCGCCCGTGAAGTGGTGGCACAGGCCATCCAGCGATGTGCTGCCGATCAGGTGGCTGAAATGACCGTCAGTGTGGTTCCCCTGCCCAATGACGAGATGAAGGGCCGCATCATTGGCCGCGAGGGCCGCAACATCCGCACCATCGAGACCCTGACCGGCGTGGATCTGATCATCGACGACACGCCCGAGGCCATCACGGTCTCCTGCTTCGAGCCGGTCCGCCGCGAAGTTGCCCGTCTGGCCTTGGAGAAGCTGATCGCCGACGGCCGTATCCATCCCACTCACATTGAGGAAATGGTGGAGAAGGGTAGCCGGGAAGAGGACGCCGTTATCAAGTCCGAAGGCGAACGCGTGGTGTTTGAGTGCGGTATCCGTGGTCTGCATCCCGAACTGGTGAAGATGCTGGGTCGTCTGCATTACCGTACCAGCTACGGCCAGAATGTGCTGCAGCACAGCGTGGAGGTTTTCCACATCGCCGGCATGATGGCCGCCGATCTGGGCGCCGATGTGCAGGCTGCCAAGCGTGCAGGCCTGCTGCACGACCTGGGTAAGTCCATTGACCATGAGCTTGAAGGTACCCATGTGGCGCTGGGCGTGGAATTCGCCCGCAAGTACAAGGAGAAGGAAGAGATCATCCACGCCATCGAGGCGCACCACAACGATGTGGAACCCAGAACCATCATTGCCTGTCTGGTACAGGCAGCGGACGCCATTTCCGCCGCCCGTCCCGGCGCGCGCCGTGAGAATCTGGAAAACTACATCAAGCGTCTGGAGCAGTTGGAGAATATCACCGGCTCCTATCCCGGTGTTGACAAGGCATTTGCCATTCAGGCAGGCCGTGAGGTCCGCGTAATGGTGAAGCCTGAGCAGGTCAACGAGGACCAGATGATCATTCTCGCCCGCGATCTCGCTAAGAAGATCGAGGAGGAGATGGAGTATCCTGGTCAGATCAAGGTTCACGTTCTGCGTGAAACCAAGGTCGTGGAATACGCGAAGTAAACAGCTATGCGGAGCGCGAAAGCGCTCCGCATTTTTTTTGTGCAAAAAAATCCCAACTGCTCATGCAGTTGGGATTTTGTGTGAGAATCAGGCCAGGAAGCCATTGAGGATGCACTCCTCGGCTTCTTCTTCCGTCAGACCAAGGGTCTGCAGCTTCAGCATCTGGTCACCGGCGATCTTGCCGATGGCGGCCTCGTGGACCAGCTGTGCCTCCGTGCAGTTGGCGGTGATGGCAGGAATGGATTTGATTGTGGCGTTGCCCATGATGATGGAGTCGCACTGCACATGGTCGAAGCACTCTGCATTGCCCACCATACGGGGATAGAAATCCTGAGTGGATTCGTCCTGCGCCACGGAGCGGGAGATGACACGACCCTTGGAGTCCACGCCGTCCAGCACGATCTCCATGTCGCTTTCCGCGATCTGGTCGCCGTGGGTCAGCAGACGTTCCGTGACGATGGCCTCTGCGCCAGGGCCACAGACGATTTTCGTGTCGCGCTTGGTGGAGTCCACGCCGCGGATCTGGGTGGTGTCCATCTGAATGGTGGCGCCTTCCTCCAGATACACCACGGTTTGGGGATTCATGATGCGGCCGCCTTTGCCGTCGCCGCCACCGTAGTGTTTTTCGGTGTACTTCACTTTGGAGTTTTTGCCTACATAGAAGGTGTGGATGCCGTCGTGACGGCTGTCCTGTTCGCCGCAGTTGTGGATGCCGCAGCCGGCCACGATATCCACATCACAGTTCTCGCCAATGAAAAAGTCGTTGTAGACCATTTCGTTGATGCCGGACTTAGTGATGATAACAGGAATGTGGCAGGTTTCCCCTACTGTGCCGGCTTTGATGCGAATGTCAATACCGGGCTTGTCTTCCTTGCTGGTAATCTCGATGTTTTCCGTGGACTGACGGCCGTCGCAGCCGCTGTCCTTGCGGATGTTGAAGGCGCCGACAGGCTTGCCCAGCATGTCTGCGATCTTTTCCAGTAATTCGCGGTCAATTTCGTGTTCCATCATTACGCCTTCACCTCCTTGGTCAGTACCGGGCAGCCGCCCAGCGTGTCTGCCAGAATCTGAGGCAGAATTTCCTGCGCGGAGCCGCGGTGGCGGATGGTACCGTCGCCCACCACGATGACCTCGTCTGCCAGAGAGATGATGCGCTCCTGATGGGAGATGATGATCATGGTGGCGCTGCCGGTATGGTGGATGTGTTCAAAGGTTTCCGTCAGGCGTGCAAAGGACCACAGATCGATACCGGCCTCAGGCTCATCGAAGATCATCAGGTCACTGTTGCGTGCCAGAATAGAAGCAATTTCAATGCGTTTGACTTCGCCGCCGGAGAGGGACACGTCCACCTCGCGGTCCAGATAGTCGTTGGCGCACAGGCCCACCTTCGTCAGATACTGGCAGCACATGTCCTTGGACAGCTTCTGATTGCCGCTGGCCAGCGTCAGAAGATCCTTCACCGTCAGGCCCTTGAAGCGGGGCGGCTGCTGGAAGCCATAGCTGATGCCCAGCTTGGCGCGCTCGGTGATGCCCAGCTCGGTGATGTCCTGTCCGTTCCAGATGATCTGTCCGGAAGTGGGGGTTACCAGACCCATGATGATCTTGGCCAGGGTGGTCTTGCCGCCGCCGTTGGGGCCGGTGAACACCACCAGCTTGTGGTCATCAATGGTCAGGGAAACGTCGTTTAAAATATGAAGTTCTTCATCGCCCTCGCGGACGACGTAATGAATGTTTTTCAGTTCCAGCATGGCATGGAACCTCCTTTTGTGGTAAAAATGCTCATAGTTTGTTTATTCTACCAGATGTGTCAGAAAAATGCAATGGACCGGCACCCTTATTTTACTCCATTTCTTGAATATAGCATGTTGCGGATGCAACAGTATCAAAAGGACTCATTGCCGCATAGACTGGTGGGAAAAGGAGGGACGGCTATGGAACAGACTGCGCACAGTCCGGAGGTATATGATTTTCGCCGGTATGATCAAATCTGGCAGAGAGTGGCACCTGCGCTGGAGCCCTATCCTGCTGCAGAGCCACGCGGAAACGCTATGCAAAATGCCGTAATGCAGAATACGGGTGCACAGGAAGAACAGGCTTTGACGCTCCGGCAGGAGAGTATGCTTCCGGGGGCAGATCCGAATCCCTGCTGTATGGGCAGCGCGGCCATGGAAATGCTGGAGGTTTTGCTGGGATTTTTGGAGGAAGAAGCGGAGGGGCAGCGGGCCTATGCGGCCTTGATGCGGCGGGCACCTGTCTGGGCAAGAAACTGCCTGCGGGAACTTGCGGTGGAAAAGGAGGAGCATGTCCGGCGACTGGAGACTGTGTACTATCTGATCACCGGAACGTGCAGACAGCGGGAGCGGATTTGCTGCAGTATGCGCAGTGAACCCTGGTGTCCGGCCCTGCGGGAGCGATACCATGCGGAAGCCTGTAATGGGTTGAATTATCAGCGGGCCGCGGATGAAACCACGGATCCCTGCCTGTCTCGCCTGTTGAAAGAATTGAGCGCATCTGCCTATTGCCACGCAGACCGGCTGCTGCGGATGCTGGAGCGGGGATTAGTGCGCTGATTGCCAAAATCCGATCTGTTAAGCGGATGTCAGAGATGTGGTCAGACAACTTTTTTATTGCCTGCTGTAGTAGAACATGGTATAATCATACAGTAAAATTTCCATACATCGGGATGGGGGATACAGAAGAATGGAGAAAGTGATTACGATCAGCCGTGAATATGGTGCAGGCGGCCACACCATCGGTAAGCGCGTGGCACAGGAACTGGGCATCGAAATTTACGACCGCGATATCGTTCGTGAGACTGCCAAGGCCAGCGGCTTTGAACTGGAACTGGTGGAGCAGGAGGGTGAAGAAACTTCCCGCACCAGTTATTTCCTCAAGAGTCTGGTGACCGGCAGTGTGCACTACCATGATCCGCAGGATGCCATTCATGATGTGCAGCGGGCCATTATCCTGAAGTTTGCCCAGCAGGGCCCCTGTGTTATTCTGGGTCGCTGTGCCGATGAGATTCTGCGCGATTCCGGCATTGAAACGCTGAATGTGTTCATCCATGCAGACGATCTGCACCGCGCTGTGCGTATCAGCGAAAAGACCGGCGTGACCAACGCTACGGAGCTGCAGCGGATGATTGCCAAGAAGGATGCCAGCCGTCAGAACTACTATACCCATTATACCGGCAAAAAATGGGGCGACAGCCATAACTATGACCTGACACTGGACAGCGGGGCACTGGGCGATGACCTGTGCGTCAAGCTGATCGTGGAAGCGGCCCGCTCCATGGAATAACGAAAGAAAGGACCGGCCCGGGAGTATTGTCTTCGGGTCGGTTTTCTTTTGAGTCGGAGAACAGTTCTCTTGTACACAGGGGATGTTTGTGGTATACTTCTTTCGTGATTTTAAAGCATTGCGGAGGGACGTATGTTCACCGGATTTACAGATGAAACTGTGGATTTTATGTGGGGCATCCGCTTTAACAATGAGCGGAGCTGGTTTGAAGCCCATAAGGAAACCTATCTGAAGTCGTTCTACCAGCCCATGCGGGAACTGGGAGAGGAACTGTATGAATTTGTGCGGGAGCAGCGGCCGGATTACGGCCTGATCTGCAAGGTGTCCCGTATCTACCGAGATGCCAGACGGCTCCATGGCCGCGGCCCTTATAAAGAGAGCCTGTGGTTTACCATTGAGCAGCCCGGAGAGGCCTGGACGGACCGGCCTTCTTTCTGGTTTGAACTGATGCCGGACAGCTGGAGCTACGGTATGGGCTATTGGGTATCCAAGCCGGTTACCATGGCAAAGCTGCGGGCTCGCATTGACCGGGATCCTGCTACCATGGAAGAACTGACCCGAAGGCTGAACGGGCAGGCGGAGTTTATCCTCGATACCACGGACTACAAAAAGCTGCGTTCGCCTGCGCCCTCAGAGATTTTAGAGCCGTGGTATCGCGCCAAATATTTTGCCATCGGTCACCATGAAAAGCTGACGGAAGAGCTGTTCAGCCGTGATATCGTAGAGCGGCTGAAGAAGGGCTATACCTTCCTGTTGCCCTATTATGATTATTTTGTAACGTTGGATGGGGACCGCGATCCCCGGGAAGAATCAAAGGAGCATTGAAAATGAAGGAATATCCTGCAAGAGAGGCGGCACTGGCGCTGCTGAAGAAGTATAATACCGAGCCGTTTCATATCCAGCACGCGCTGACGGTGGAAGGCACCATGCGCTGGTATGCACAGGAGCTGGGATACGGCGAAGACGCGGAGTTCTGGGCCACGGTGGGTCTGCTCCATGATGTGGACTTCGGCCTCTGGCCGGAAGAACACTGCAAAAAAGCACCGGAGCTGCTCGTTGAAATCGGCTGCAGTCAGGAGTTTATCCATGCGGTGTGCAGTCACGGCTATGGCATCTGCTGCGATGTGGAGCCGGAACACGAGATGGAGAAGGTGCTGTTTGCAGCCGACGAACTGACAGGCCTCATCGGCGCAGCTGCCCGGATGCGCCCCAGCAAAAGCTGTCAGGATATGGAACTGAGCTCCCTGAAAAAGAAATTTAAGGACAAAAAATTTGCCGCCGGCTGTTCACGCGATGTGATTAAAGACGGTGCGGAACGGCTGGGGTGGGAGCTGGATACCCTGCTGGATCGGACAATTCTGGCGATGCGTAGCTGCGAAACGGCAGTGAACGCCGCCATGGAGAACCTGTAAATCTTCGGAGCCGGTACGCCGGTTGGATTCAAATCAGAATGGAGTTGTAAGTATGGGAAGATATTTTGGCACAGACGGATTCCGCGGAAAGGCCAATGAAGGCCTGACGGCACAGCATGCCTATGAGATTGGTCGTTTTCTGGGCTGGTATTACGGTCGCAATGGCCGCGCACAGATCGTGGTGGGCAAGGATACCCGCCGTTCCAGCTATATGTTGGAATACGCCATCAGTGCCGGTATGGTGGCCTCCGGCGCGGATGTGTACCTGCTGCATGTGACTACCACCCCCTCGGTGTCCTATGTGACCCGTACCGACGGCTTTGACTGCGGCGTGATGATCTCCGCCAGCCACAACCCCTTCTACGACAACGGCATCAAGCTGATGAACCGTGAGGGCGAGAAGATGGACGAGGCCACCATTGCACTGGTGGAGGATTATCTGGACGGCAAGCTGGAATTGGACGGCAGCATCTGGAAAGAACTGCCTATGGCTACCGAAGACGGCATCGGCGCCATTATCGATCACAGCGCCGGCCGCAACCGCTATACCGGTTATCTGATCTCCCTTGCCATGTATTCCTTCAAGGGCAAGAAGGTGGCATTGGACTGCGCCAATGGCAGTGCGTGGCAGATTGCACCCAGCGTGTTTACCGCTCTGGGCGCAGAGGTGTGTGTGATTAACAACCGTCCCGACGGCCTGAACATCAACACCAACTGCGGCTCTACCCATATTGAGGGGTTGCAGAAGTTTGTGGTGGAAAACGGCTGTGATGTGGGCTTTGCCTTTGACGGTGACGCGGACCGCTGCCTTGCTGTGGATGAAAACGGCGAACTGGTGGACGGTGACAAGATCATGTATCTCTATGCCCGCTACATGAAGGAGCGGGACCGCCTGAAGAACAACACTGTGGTCACCACCGTGATGAGCAACTTCGGTCTTTACAAAGCACTGGATGATTTCGGCATCCGTTATGAAAAGACCAAGGTGGGCGATAAGTACGTCTACGAAAATATGGTGCAGAACGGCCACCGCATCGGCGGCGAACAGTCCGGCCATATCATCTTCTCCAAGTATGCCCGTACCGGAGACGGCATCCTGACTGCCCTGAAGGTGATGGAAGTGATGTTGGCCCGCAAGGAGAAGCTGAGCCGACTGGCAGAGCCGGTCACCATTTATCCGCAGGTGCTGATCAATGTCCGCGTGCAGGATAAAAGAGAGGCTCAGGACGATCCTGCCGTGCAGGCTGCTGTCAAAGCTGTGGCAGATGAACTGGGCAACACCGGACGTATTCTGGTGCGTGAGTCCGGAACCGAGCCGGTAGTGCGCGTCATGGTGGAAGCGGAGAGCCAGCAGATCTGCCGCGAATTGGCGGAGCGGGTCGTGGATGTGATCCGTGCGCAGGGCCACGCCGTTTGACGGGTAATCACACATTTATATAATTATATCTGTAAGAGCACCCGAAAACGATTTTGGTTTTCGGGTGCTTTTTTGGAGAGGGAGAGAAATCAACCGTTGGTTTGGTGCGGTTTGAGGAGAACTATGGTATGATGCAGCGTGTCAGGAGTGAGATATATGGATAATAGTAAAACCGGGGCACTGATTAAAGCACGACGCAAAGAATTGAATCTGACGCAGAAAGACCTTGCGGAACGGCTGCATATCACAGACCGCGCAGTATCTAAATGGGAGCGAGGCTTGTGTGCACCGGATATCGCATTGCTGGAACCGCTGGCGGAAATATTGGGTGTTTCCGTGGTGGAATTATTGGAGGGGGATCGGCAGAAACACGAGGCCGAGGCCGAAGCAGAGGAACGGGCCCGCACGGTACTGCGCTATTCCGGAGAAGAGATCACCCGAAAGGTCAAGCGCACACGAAAAACATATCGGAGGATCCTGCTTGCGGTTTTGGCGATTCTTGCGGTCGGAGGCTGGAAACTCTGCCGCAGCGGTTTGCCCTTTGCAATTGGTCGACTCCCATCGCCAGATGGAACGACTGAAGTAGTGGTATACAGCAAGGAACTGGATGGCGGAGGTTTTTCACTGCGGGATGCAACCTCTCTGATCGTGACACAAGAGGGGCATGATGGCAACACCCGGATCACTTATGGCAATGCTGTGTATGGGGCCTGTGGTGGGCCCCGGACAGTCGGAAGTATGTGATCGCACTGGATTATGGAGAGAAGAATTATCTGGCGTTGGCATGGCTGGACAGGCATGTGGAGAGTAACCTGAATGCTTATCTCTCCATGGGCGTGGAGGCTACAGAGCTGCGAAAATACGGGTACGTCAACGAGGACGGGTGGCCGGAGATCGAATACCGGTTTTTGCAGTGGGGACTGGACAGCGCCTCCATGCTGATCTATTACCAATTTGAGGATGCAGGGGGAACGCTGCATGAGGGTTATTTCTGGTACAACTGCGAAAACGGAACCGTCCATGCAATTTTAGAAATGGAACCGTAAAAAAGGAGATGCTCCACGGAGCATCTCCTTTTTGTTTGATAATAATTTAGCGTTTGAGTTCTTTCTTTACCGCTTTGGCGATCAGCTCCTGTCCCTCAGGAGAGCGGAGAACTTCCAGAACAGTGTCTCGCACCATGGACTGGAAGGACTTGCTCTTCAGCAGGGCGCTGAACACCGCGCCGTCTTCCTGACCGCCGCCCGAGGACTGCACCACCCGGGGAGCGGCCTTGGGAACAGGACGAACAGGTTCTTCATCCGGTACATCGCCGTTGAGCCAGGAGGACATATCGGTGGGGTCATCGCTCTCGCCCCGCAGGTAGAACAGGGAAACGCCGAAAAACCGGGCGATCTTTTCCTGCTGGTCCTGATTAGGCGTCTGGCGGCCGGTCTCGAACTTTTCCACCGCCATACGGGGCAGGCCCAGTGCGGCAGACAGGGCGGGACGGCTCATATTACGCTGGGTACGAAGTGCTTCAATACGCTGTGCGATCGTGACCATAGGGAAAACCTCCAGTTTTGTTACTGGTATTCAATATAACAGCTTGCGAAGGAAAATGCAATGGCAGACACATCTCCTGAGGAATGAGGATAAGTGGCGCAGAATGAAACAGAAAAACAGAAAGAGAGTGCTTCATAAAACCAGCGAATTGTACGAAACGCACAATTGTTAAATAACTAATTTGTGAACGTTTTTGGATTACAGATTATTGATAATTTATAATTTGGATGGTATGATAGGAGTACAAACCAATGGGAGCTTTGGGCTTGCTGCGCCGTTTGGCGGGGAAGGCGGGGCTGCCCTCAAAAAAATAAAACGGAGGATAGTTCAGTATGATTGACAAGAAGACTGGTCTGTGGATCTACAACAAGATGCACGAGATTCGTGACTTTGAAGAGACTGCATGGACTCTGTTCACGGAGAACAAGCTGCGTGGCTCTGTCCACCTGTATACCGGCGAGGAGGCTGTTGCAGCATCTGTGTGCGCACAGCTGACCGATGAAGACCTGATCGCATCCACCCACCGCGGCCACGGCCACTGCATCGGCAAGGGTGCCGAGCTGGACCGCGCACTGGCTGAGCTGATGGGCAAGGCTACCGGTTACTGCAAGGGCCGTTCCGGCTCCATGCACATTGCCGACTTCTCCAAGGGCAATCTGGGTGCAAACGCCATCGTTGGCGGCGGTATCCCCATCGCAACCGGCGGTGCTCTGGCTCTGAAGATGCAGAACAAGCCCAACGTGGCAGTTGCTTTCTTCGGTGACGGCGCATCCAACCAAGGTACGTTCCACGAGTCCATCAACATGGCTGCCGTGTGGAAGCTGCCCTGCATCTATGTGATTGAGAATAACCAGTTCGGTATGACCGTGCCCGTGTGGCAGTCCACTTCCGTGGAGAACATCTCCGACCGCGCCGCAGGCTACGGCATCCCCGGCGTGACCGTGGACGGAAATGACGTTGTGGCCGTGTACGAAGCCTTCGCAGCCGCCAAGGAGCGCGCTCTGAAGGGCGAAGGCCCCACCATCATCGAGTGCAAGACCTATCGTTGGCGCGGCCACTGGACCGGTGACCCCGAGGTCTATCGTACCCGTGAAGAAGTGGAAGAGTGGAAGACCAACCGCGATCCCATTAAGCGTTTCGGCGATTATCTGGTGAAGAAGAAGCTGGCTACCAAGAAGGAGCTGGAAGAGATCGCAGCCGCCGCAGCCAAGAAGATGGAAGAAGCTGTGGAATTCGCCCTGAACAGCCCGGAGCCCGATCCCGAGCATGTGATGGACGATGTGTTCTATGAAGGTTAAGAAGGGGGTACGAAACAATGGCTAATCTGACTTACGCACAGGCAATCCGCAAGGTCATCCAGGAAGAGATGCAGCGTGATGACAAGGTCTTCTGCATGGGCGAAGACTGTGAAAAGCTGGGTGGCGTGTTCGGCACCACTCGTGATCTGTACAAGGAATTCGGTACCGATCGTATCCGCAATACTCCTATTTCCGAGTCTGCCATCGTTGGCGCAGCCGTGGGTGCCGCATCCGCTGGTATGCGTCCCATCGCTGAGTTGATGTACTGGGACTTTGCATTCGTTGCAGCTGACCAGATCTTCAACCAGATGTGCAAGACCCGCTATGTGTTCGGTGGCAATGCCAAGTTGCCCATCGTTCTGCGCAGCCAGCAGGGCACCGGCCGCGGCAACGCTGCCACCCACTCCCAGTCCCTGGAGACCATTTTCATGCACATTCCCGGCGTGAAGGTGGCTTGCCCCTCCACTCCCGCAGAGGCCGCCGGTCTGCTGCGTACCGCTATCCGTGATGACAACCCCGTCTGCTTCTTCGAGCACAAGGCACTGTACATCACCAAGGGCGAAGTACCCGATGATCCCGAATTCATGATCCCCTTCGGCAAGGCCGACATCAAGCGCGAAGGTACCGATGTGACCATCGTGACCAACCTGCTGTATGTGAGCCGCGCTCTGGAAGCCGCCGAGGAGCTGGCTAAGGAAGGCATTTCTGCTGAGGTCATCGACCCCCGCACTCTGGTTCCCTTCGACTATGACACCGTGGAAGCAAGCGTGAAGAAGACCGGCCGTCTGGTGGTCGTTCACGAGGCTCACAAGAACTGCGGCTGGGGTGCACAGGTTATTACCGAGATCGGCAACCGTGCATTCCGTTATCTGGATGCCGCTCCCATCCATCTGGGTGCCAAGGCTTGCCCCCTGCCCTTCAACCCCGGTCTGGAAGCAGCCGTTATCCCCAGCGTGAAGGAAATCGTGGATGCCTGCAAGGCTACTCTGTACCGCTGATAGAAAGGAGCTTGACCCATGGCTTCTATCGTAATTATGCCCAAGCAGGGCCTGATGATGACCGAAGGTACCATCGTCAACTGGCTGAAGAAGGAAGGCGAGGAAGTTGTCGCCGGCACTCCGCTGTTTGAAATGGAGACCGATAAGCTGACCATCACCATGGACGCCGAAGTTTCCGGCACCATGCTGAAGATCATTCAGCCGGAAGGTTCTGTGGTGCCCATCACCGAGCCCATCGCCATCGTTGGTACTCCCGGCGAGGATATCTCCGGCCTGCTGGGCGGCGCAGCTCCCGCTGCTGAACCCGCCCCTGCCGCAGCTCCCGCTCCCGCCGCAGCACCTGTGGAAGCAGCTCCCGCTGCCGCACCTGCTGCTCCCGCAGCTCTGCCCGCAACCGCTTCCCTCGTCATCATGCCCAAGCAGGGCCTGATGATGACCGAAGGTACCATCATCAACTGGCTGGTCAAGGAAGGTGAGACCGTCACCGCAGGCAAGCCCCTGTTTGAGATGGAGACCGACAAGCTGACCATCACCATGGACGCCGAGGTTTCCGGCACCATGCTGAAGATCATTCATCCCGAAGGCGACGTGGTGCCCATTACCGAGCCCATCGCCATCGTCGGCGAGGCTGGCACCGATGTGTCCGGTTTCGTGGCTGGCGGCGCTGCTCCCGCAGCTGCCGCTCCTGCCGCAGTACTTGCTCCCGCCGCAGCTCCCGCTGCCGCTGAGGCTCCCGCTGCTGCTCCCGTTCGTGATCCCGGTGCCAAGATTTGGGCATCTCCCCGCGCTCGTCTGCATGCAGAAGAAAACGGTGTGGATCTGGCTTACGTCCCCGCAACCGGTCCCGATGACTATATCATCGACCGCGATGTGATGGGCTATATCGCCAACAAGCCCGCTGTTACGCCTCTGGCCGCTAACATTGCTAAGGCACAGGGCATCGATCTGGCCGGCGTTGCCGGTACCGGCACCAATGGCAAGATCACCACTGCCGACCTGCCCGGCGCTGCACCCGCAGCCGCCCCCGCTGCAGCACCTGCTGCAGCAGCCGCAGCTGCTCCCGCCGCTGCCCCCGCTGCTGCCGAGGCTCCCGCACAGGCAACCCGCGGCACTCGTACCGAGCGTATGAGCGGCATGCGCAAGGCCATCTCCAACAACATGCTGGCCAGCAAGAACACCAACGCGCAGACCAACCACCGCATGGTCATCGATATGACCGCTGCCATCGCTCTGCGCAACCAGTATAAGGCTCTGGGCATCAAGGTGTCCTACAACGACATCATTGTCCGCGCCTGCGCCAAGGCCCTGCAGGATATGCCCATCGTCAACGCCTCCGTGGACGGCACCAACATCGTCTATCATGACTATGTCAACGTTGGTACCGCCGTCTCCGTGCCCGGCGGCCTGATCGTTCCCGTCATCAAGGACGCTGACATCATCGGCCTGTCCGGCATTGCTGCCAAGTCCGCAGAGCTGGTCGAGAAGGCTCGCGACGGCAAGCTGACCGATGCTGATTACCACGGCGGTACCTTCACCGTGTCCTCTCTGGGTATGTTCGATCTGGACGACTTCGTCGCTATCATCAATCCTCCCGAATCCGCTATTCTGGCTGTGGGCAAGATCGCCAAGACTCCCGTGGTTGTCACCAACGCCGAGGGCGAGGACGAGGTCGTGATCAAGTCCATGTGCGCCATGTGCCTGAGCTATGACCACCGTATCATCGATGGCGCTGAGGCTGCCAAGTTCCTGCAGAAGCTGAAGAACTATCTGCAGAACCCCGTGCTGCTGATCTAATAGGAGGCAACGACTATGCAGAAATTTGATGCTGTCGTCGTGGGCGGCGGCCCCGGCGGCTATGAATGTGCCATTCGCCTGAGCCAGAACGGCCTGAAGACCGCTCTGGTGGAGAAGGCTGAACTGGGCGGTACCTGCCTGAACCGCGGTTGTATCCCCACCAAGACCCTGCTGCACTCTGCCGATGTGTATTACGAGGCAACCCACAGCGAGTTCTGCGGTATCACCGCAGGCAACGTCGCTTTCGACTATGCCAAGATCATCGAGCGCAAGAATGCAGTTTCCAAGCAGCTGTCCACCGGTATCGGCTTCCTGGAGAAGAGCCACGGTGTTACCGTGTTCAAGGCCACCGCTGAGCTGCAGGACCGCCGCACCGTGAAGCTGGACAACGGCGAAGTGCTGGAGTGCGACCATCTGATCGTGGCCACCGGCTCTGAGCCTGCCCGTATTCCCATCCCCGGCGTGGATCTGCCCGGCGTGGTGGATTCCACCGGCCTGCTGAGCATGACCACCTGCCCCAAGCATATCATCATCGTGGGCGGTGGCGTCATCGGTATTGAGTTTGCTACCTTCTATTATCGTCTCGGCGTGAAGGTCACCGTCGTGGAGATGCTGGACCGCGTCCTCGGCCCTCTGGATAAAGATATGACCGACTTCGTGGAGAAGGAACTGAAGGAGAACGGCGTGGAGCTGGTTCTGGGCGTGAAGGTGGAGTCCATCGAGCCCGGCCTGAAGGTGAACTATGCCTCCGTGAAGGATGGCACCAAGGGCACCGTGGAAGGCGACGTGGTTCTGATGGCCGGCGGCCGCGCTCCCAATACCAAGGGCATCGGTCTGGACAAGATCGGCGTCAAGATGGACCGCAAGGGCTTCGTGGAAATCGACGGCCTGTGCCGTACCAATGTCCCCGGCGTGTACGCCATCGGCGACATCAACGGCAAGATGCAGCTGGCTCATGTGGCTTCCGCACAGGGCGTTCTGGTTGCAAACCACATTGCCGGCAAGCCCTGCAAGCAGCTGAACCTGAACCGCATCCCCTCCTGCGTGTACTGCAATCCCGAGACCGCTATGGTCGGTCTCACCGAGGAGCAGGCCCGCGCTACCGGCAAGGATATTGGCACCGGTCTGTTCAACCTGTCCGGCAACGGCAAGGCTCTGACCATGGGCGAGAACAAGGGTCTGGTGAAGTTTGTGTTCGATAAGACCACCGACGAGATCCTGGGCTTCCATGTGATCGGCCCCCGCGCCACCGATCTGGCTGCCGAAGTGGCAGCTGTCATGGAGTGCGAAGGCACCATCAGCGAGATCGGCAACACCGTGCATCCCCATCCCACCGTCTCTGAGGTGGTCATGGAGGCTGCTCATGTTTGCCACGGCTGCTGTGTCAACGCTCCCAAGGCACGCAAGTAAACACAATTTTACGACCCTCAGCATCCCTCGAGGGGTGCTGAGGGTTTCACCAAATGTTAAAGGAGAATATTGTTATGGCCAAGAAAATGGACGCTTTCTCTGCAGCCCTGATGGCAGATAAGCGCGAGATCATCTTTGCTCCCACCGTTTACAAGTTCGATACCTTCGCCGCCATGGCAGAAGAGTTCAAGCTGAATGAGCGCGACGTGGTTCTG
>JAZRCP010000075.1:0-5694 GCA_045659825.1 Dysosmobacter sp.
GCTTTTAGAATTCGTCCTTCCTGCATATGTCACTCACTTAATTAAAATTCACGCGCTGGGACTGGTACTGATCCAAAATCCCATCAAAATAGACCTTGACCATCTGGTTTCCGGTGCCTGTCAGTGTTACCTGAGCCGTCACATCGGAACAGCTCAGCGGCTCGCTGTACTGCATTGTCTCTTCATCGCCTACACGAATCTCCAGCAGTACCTGTTCCCGTCCGTCCTGCGGCAGCAGGATATCCATTATTTTGGCAGATGCGGCAAGGCCGGAACTAACTTCAAATTTCACCGCATCCCATTCCTTGACCATGGTTGTCTCAGGGATACTCTGGGAAACGATCTCACCACCGGGTCTGTCACTGTATACCGTCTCCACATCCGTCAGGGGATTGCAGGTCAGATGCCAGATATCCACCAACTGCTGCTGTACCACTTCCCACTGCTTCCCCACAAAGTCCGGCATAGCAAATTCCTTCAATTCCGGCCCTTTGCTGACAATCAAGCGGATGGTATCGCCTTTTTTCAGAACGTCTCCCTCTGCCGGATCCGTACGAATGATAAAGTCCGCTGTTACCTCATCGTTGAATTCCCTGTCTTCTTCCAACGCCTCAACAATCAGGTCATACTTATTGATCAGACGTTTCAAATCCGACTTCGCCTGCGCTACGGTTATGTTCGTCACATCGATCATGACGCCGGTATCCTCTCCGGCACTGACCCAGACAGTGATCACCGTGTTGTCACCCTTGCGGTTGACACCCTCGGCAGGCTCCTGCTTGGCAATGACACCCGCAGGATATTCTTCACTGAAATAGACATCATCGGATACCTTGATCGTAAAGATATCCTTGATTCCTTCCAGTTCTTTGGCTTCCTCCACCGTCAGACCAACCACCTTTTTGACAACATACTGGTCTACCGGAGTCTCCTCAAAGGAACCCAGAATGGACTTAAACATGACGCCTGCCAGTGCCAGTGCCAAAAGAACCGCAACGATGATCAAAGCCGTCTGTTTCCCATTGATGAACTTATCGTCATCATAATCATCATAGCTGCGCCTACGGTCACGATCCCGAGCGGTTGCCGTGCGGCGGGACGGGACAGAGGAATTAGAGGAAGCTGCCGCGTGCGCAGCAGAAGTCACACGAATGGGTCGGGTAGGCTCGTCCACGACTTCTTCATGGAGATCCTTCAATTCAATATCCAGATCCACATCCGGATTTTTGCGGAAGGTCTCCAGATCTGCGATCATGGCCTCCGCGGATACATACCGCTTGTCCAAACTGGACGCCATGGCCTTCATGCAGATCAGTTCCATTGGCTCAGGGATCTCGGGATTGATCTCTCTGGGTGCCAGCGGGATGGAACTTAAGTGCTGAATGGCAACGGAAACGGCGGAATCACCCTCAAAGGGCAGCCGGCCTGCCAACATCTCATAGAGCACCACGCCGGCGGAGTAGATATCGCTGCGGGCATCGGTACGATCACCCCGCGCCTGCTCAGGGGAAATATAGTGCACGCTGCCCAGGGCTTCCTGCGTCAGGGTCTGGGCTGCATTTTCCAGACACGCAATGCCAAAGTCGGCCACGCGCACGCTGCCGTCCCGCAGGATCATAATGTTCTGCGGCTTAATATCGCGATGCACAATGCCGCGGCTGTGAGCGTGGCTGAGACCGCGCATGATCTGGGTGATGAAATGCAGAGACTCCCGCCAGTTCAGCTGGCCGCGCTTTTCCATGTACTGCTTCAGGGTGATGCCATCGATCAACTCCATGACGATGTACTCCACATCACCGCCGCGGGACACATCGTAAATGGACATAATATTGGGGTGAGACAGCTGGGCAACAGCCTGCGATTCCGCGTTGAAACGGCGGCGGAAATCTTCATCCTGTGCCAGATCATCTTTCAGAATCTTGACAGCCACCAGACGGTTCAATCGGTGACATTTTGCTTTATAGACAACTGCCATACCGCCTGTGCCAATGCGCTCTAAAATTTCATAGCGGTTATCCAACATTTTTCCAATGTAGCGATCCATCTTCTCTCCCCCTTTCTTACAATTTCTGCAACAGAATACCGGTCACATTGTCCGGTGCCCCCTGCTGCTTTGCAATAGCCAACAGGCGGTCCAGGCAAGTTTCCGGCTCCCCGCCGTGCAAAACCTCAAAGAGCATTTCCTGATCGGTGACCGTATCCACCAGCCCGTCCGTACACAGCAGGACAAAGTCTCCCGCTTCCACATGACAAATGTATCCGTCACACTGGGCATCCGCATCCGCACCCAAAGCACGGGTAATCAGATTGCGTTTGGGATGATGCCGTGCTTCTTCCGCCGTGATGTCGCCGCGATCCACCATGCTCTCCACCAGAGAGTGGTCCTTGGTGATGCGGGTAATTCCGGCAGGGCAAATATGATAAGCGCGGCTGTCACCCACATTGGAGACCACCACGTCTTCTCCGCAGCTGACTGCAGAAACCAGTGTGGTGCCCATGTGCTGATAGGCCTCCTGCTGCTTCGCTGCCTCGCCAATGGCGCGGTTGGCCAGCGCCACAGCATAGGAGGACGCCTCCCGCAGCTGTTCCGGAGACATGGTCTCCGTCAAAATTTTTTCCAGTTCGGATGTAAAGGTATCTACCGCGATCCGGCTGGCCAGCTGCCCGCCGGCGGCACCGCCCATACCGTCGCAAACCACGGCAACCATATGTCCCTTCTGCTCGCAGAACCGGTAGGCGTCCTGATTTTCTCTTCGCACCAAACCGATATCCGTCATACCCCAGGCTTTCAGCACCGAACACCATCTCCCTTCTGCTGTTCCTCCATGGCCTTACGCCGAAGCTGGCCGCAGGAGGCATCAATATCGCCGCCAAGGCTCCGCCGCACGGTGGCGGTGAGGCCATGGAATTCCAGTCTGCGCTGGAAGGCCTGCGTCCGTTTGGAAGGCTTAAAGGGGCTCTCCACCACATCGTTGAGCGGGATCAGATTCACATGACCGGGCATGCCCTTCAGTTTCTTGGCGATCAGGTCAGCCTGCCAATCGTTGTCGTTGACGCCGTCGATCATGGCATACTCAAAGGAGATCCGCCGTCCCGTCTTTTTAAAATAACGGTGGCAGGCATCAAAGAGCTGGTTGACATCATAAGCACGATTCACCGGCATGATCTTGCTGCGGGTCTCGTTATCCGGCGCATGGAGGGAAACCGACAATGTCAGCTGCAATCCCAACTCCGCCAGACGGTCGATACCGGGGATCACGCCGCAGGTAGACAGGGAAATATGCCGCATGCCGATGTTCATGCCGTCGGGATGATTCACCAGTTCCAGAAACTTCAGAACATTATCCAGATTGTCCGTCGGCTCACCGATGCCCATCAGCACGATGTTGGAGATCTCCAGACCGGAATCCAACTGCGTAAACAGCACCTGATCCAGCATTTCAGCAGGCGTCAAGTCGCGCAATTTACCCGCAATGGTGGACGCACAGAAGGCACAGCCCATCCGGCAGCCTACCTGTGTGGAGATGCACACCGTGTTGCCGTGGTGATAGCGCATGAGGACTGTCTCAATGCAGTTGCCGTCTGCCAGTTCCCACAGGTACTTAACCGTGCCGTCCTGCTGTGAGACCTGCTTGCGGGCCACCTGCGGCGGCGTCAGAATGCACTCTGTTTTCAGTTTTTCCCGCAAAGGCTTGGAGAGATTGCTCATCTCGTCAAAGCTGCGGGCACCCTTGTGGAGCCAGGTAAAGACCTGTTTTCCGCGGAATGCCGGTTCGCCCATGGCTTTCAGCGTATCCGTGATCTCCTGCAAGGTCATGGATTTTAAGTCGATCATAAAAAATGCCTCTTATTGTTTCCGTTTCATGCGGCAGATGTAAAAACCGTCCGTATCGTGGCGCTGCGGCCAGAGGGTCAGCTGCCCGTCCGTCTCCCCTACCGGCTGCGGCAGGGTAAAGCTTTCCCGGGAAAACTCCGGGTGCTCTGCCAAAAATGCGTCTGCCACCTGTTCATTTTCCTCCGGCAGGACGGTGCAGGTGGAGTACACCAACGTACCGCCGGGCCGTACATAGGCCGCCGCATTATCTAAGATAGCCGCCTGAATCACCGGCAGGGTGAACAGGTCGTCCGCTTTTTTGTACCGGGTATCCGGTTTCTTGCGGATAATACCGAGACCGGAACAGGGTGCGTCTACCAACACGGTGTCAAAGGCCTCCACCCAAGCTTCATTGCGGTTACGGCCATCCATGGCCGCCGTCTGTACACAAGTGATCCCCAGCCGTGCCGCACTTTCTTCAATGCGCTTGAGCTTGTTTTCATGGAGGTCGCAGGACTGTACCAATCCCTGATCCTCCATGGCAAACGCTGCGGAGAAAGACTTTCCGCCCGGTGCGGCACACACATCCAGCACCTTCTGCCCCGGCTGGATGTCCGCAATCAGGGACACCAGACGGGCTGCGGGGTCCTGCACTAAGAACTTTCCGTTTTGGAACGCCTCCAGGGCTGTCAGATCGCCGGTTCCGGACAGTTCCAGACAGCCGGAGACCCACGGGTGTTCTTTCACCGTCACGCCGGCGGCTTTTAGCTCCGTAATTAGTTCCGGCTGCGTGGTTTTCAGGGGATTGACCTGTACTGTCAGGGGCGCCACACCATTATTGGCGGCAAGATAGGCCTCTGTCTCCTCCCTGCCCAGTACGTTCAGCAACCGCTTCACCAGCCATTTGGGGTGGCTATAGCGGATAGAAAGATACTTTTCTGCATCTCTCTGGGGAATTTCAGGCAGAGTTTCCTTGTTCTGCACGATTTTCCGCAGTACTGCGTTCACCAAACCGGAAGCCTGTGCCCGCTTGAACAGCTTTGCCAGCTTTACGGATTCGTTGACCGCCGCACTGTCGGGAATCTTATCCAGATATAAAATCTGATACGCGCCCAGCCGCAGGATATCCAGCAGCGGGGGCTGCAGATGGTCCGGCTTCTGAGAGCAATAACTACCGATATAATGGTCCAGCAGCATCCGGTTTTGCATCACGCCGTAAACCAGACGGGAGCAAAGGGCCGCATCCGCACCGGACAGCCCATCACGACTGATTTGCACTTTTAAGGCTGCATCTGCCCACGCGCCGTTGGTGCGGCAGCTGATCAGGACACGCAGCGCGGTTTCACGAGCACTCATTCTCTGCCCCCTCTGCGGTTGCTACGGCCAAGGAAGATCAGCACATAGCGCAGCAGCTGCAATGCGGACATCAGCAGCGCCGCCACATAGGTCAGCGCCGCGGCCCGCAGCACCTTCTTTGCGCCGCTGATCTCATCGTCATAAAGCAGCCCCTGTCCCTCAATGGTCTCAATGGCTCGTGCAGACGCGTTGAACTCCACCGGCAGTGTCACCAGCTGGAAAAACGTGGTGAGAGAAAACAGCACAATTCCCGCCAGAAACAGTGTCTGGCTATACATCAGCATACCCACCAGCAGCAGAATAAAGGAGAATTTGGATCCAAACTGGGTGGCAGGAACGATTGCTGTCCGTAACTTGATAGGGCCGTATCCAACCGCATACTGCACCGCATGGCCGGCCTCGTGGCAGGCAACGCCTACCGCCGCAATGGTGGATGCACCATACACAGATTCAGACAGGTAGATGGTGTTGTCGCGCGGGTCATAGTGGTCTGTCAGATGGCCTCTGCAGCTGCGGACAGGTAC
>JAZRCP010000076.1:0-5306 GCA_045659825.1 Dysosmobacter sp.
TTACCTCGCCGCCGCGGCCCTGCACGGGCAGCAGACTCTTGGCAAAATCGCGGCCCATGGCAGCGTAGATAGCGGACTCCAGCTTCCCGTCGCCGGGGGTATGGAGGGCATCCGCGCCGTCCTTGATAAACTTAAAGGAAATGTCCGGATGGGACAGGGCCAGATGCTGCATCAGTCCTGCCACGGCGGCAGTTTCAGCGCTGTCCTTTTTCATAAATTTCAGTCGCGCGGGGGTGTTGTAAAACAGGTCGCGGACGGTAATGGTAGTTCCCTCAGGAGCGCCTTCCTCCTCCACCGCACCGGGTACGCCGCCCTCTAAATGGAGTGCTGCGCCGCTGCGGGCTCCCTTTTGGCGGGTCAGAATGTCCACCCGACTGACAGCGGAAATGGCCGCCAGTGCCTCACCACGGAAGCCCAGCGTGCCAATCTTGCCCAAATCGGCAGCAGAGCGCATCTTGCTGGTGGCATGGCGTAAAAAGGCCGTGGGCAACTCCGCCGGAGCGATGCCGCAGCCGTTATCCGTCACGCGGATGAGTCCCATGCCGCCCCGCCGAATCTCCACCACCACGGCGGTGGCTCCGGCGTCGATGGCGTTTTCCACCAGTTCCTTCACCACGCTGGCAGGCCGCTCCACCACCTCACCGGCGGCAATCAAGTCGGCCACATGGGGCGCAAGTTGTTCAATATGGGGCATCCGGTTCACCTCCGGTTGAAATCAGAATTTACAGAAGCATGGCAACCAGCGGAATGGTCACCATAGAAAGGACCGTCGTCAGGAAAATCGTGCGGGCCATGCAGTCCGTATCGCCGCCGTATTCCATGGACAGCATGGTGCCGTTAAGGGCCACCGGCATGGCCGTTTCCAGCACAGCCACGCCCAGAACCAGTTCGTTCAGGTTCATCGGCCGCAGAATCACCAGGATGATGACCGGCATGACTGCCAGCCGAATGGCGGCGACCCCCCACATGCGGGGATTGGAAAAGACATCCTTTGCCTGCATGCCACTCAGCAGGCTGCCTAACACCATCAAAGAAAGGGGCACCGTGCTGCTGCCCACCAGATCCAACATCTCTCCCAGCAGGACCGGCGTTTCAATCCGAAGCAGGGCAATGGCCAGACTGATGACGGCACTGATCACCGCGGGAGTAAGCAACGACTTCCAGTTAAATTTCCCGCCGCCCAGCAGTGACGGGCCAACCATGTAGTTCAGCAGATTGGACGGCAGCACCAGAATCACCGCAAACAGAAGCGCCTCTTTACCCAGCAGCGCCGTGATCACCGGATAACCAATAAACGCGAGATTGGGAAACAGGAAAGAAAAGCCCCAAACACCTTTTTCTCCCGCTGAGCCGCCCAGAAGACGGGGCATCACCAGCATAAAGGCAATTCCCAACCCGTAAAAAATGCCCGAAACACCCAGTCCTGACAAAATAGTCTCCGTAGGAGGCAGCTCATCGCCGGTCATGACCGTCGCAAGGATCATGGCGGGCATGGTGATGTTCAGAATCAGCTTACTCAGACTGCGGTCTGTCTCCTTCGTGAAATACCCCAGCCGGTTCGCCGCAAAGCCCGCAGCGACTCCAAACAGGATCACTACCATTTTCCCAAAAATCGTCATCAGACTCATTGGTTTTCAGCCTCTTTTCCAAAAACGGATTTATGCCATCGCCAGGACAGCCAACGCATTGGCTGCCGCGTGAAGCGCAATGGAGGCCCACAGTGTACCGCTGCGGTCATAGGCCCACGCCAACACCAGTCCCGGTACCAGATACTGGATCAGCAGCAGCAGATAGGTAATGTCCTGATGCACCACGGCAAACTGCCACACATGCAGCAGTGCGAACAGCAGGCAGCTGGCAGCATAGGCAAGTACACGGCCCTTGGCCCGCAGGTTGCCGAACACCAGTCCGCGGAACAGCACCTCCTCCACAAAGGGCGCGAGGAAAATGACGATCAGCATGGTGGTGCGGGGCGCATCCTCGATCTGGGCCGAGATGGTCACATCATTGAGATTTGTGCGGTTCGTCATGACCAGATTGGTCAGGCGGCAAATTAGCTCGTTCAGGCCGTACAGCGCCACCAATCCCAGCAGCACTGCCTTTGCCGCACCGCCGATGCCCTCCAGCGCCTGACGGGACGTGCGGGCGAGAAACTTGTGGAAGATGACGATGGTCACCGCAAAGAGAACGTAATAATAGATGGCGCTCCGCAATCCGGAAGAAATGCCGGTTCCCAGCAGCTTACCCGCGAAATTAAAGATAGGCTCCGCGGCAAAGGGCAGCACCAGCAGATAGATCACGAAAAAGACGACGCCTGCGATCTGCTCCCCCGCCGTCATATATGTAGATGCTTTCGATTTTGCCATATAGGAGATGCTCCTTTCGGCGTTACTTCAGTTTGTTTTTCAGCTCGTACAGCAGGCTCATGGCCTCAATCGGGGTCAGCGTATCCGGCTGGCAGCGACGCAGGGCGTCCAGCACCTCGCCTTCACCGATGGCGTCCAACGAAACCTGCTCACTCTCCCGCCGGGGAGCCGTGTACTGCACGCCGTTTTCCGCCTCCAGCTCCTGCAGCACGGTTTTTGCCCGCTGCACCACCTTGTCCGGCAGGCCCGCCAGCTTCCCTACCTCAATGCCGTAGCTGCGGTCGGCGCCGCCGGGGATGATCTTACGCAGGAAGATGATATCCTCACCGCGGGTCTTGACTGCAATGTTGTAATTCACGGTACCGGCAAGAGTCCCCTCCAGTTCCGTCAGTTCGTGGTAATGGGTGGCAAACAGGGTCTTTGCACCCAATAGCTTCCGGTCGGCGCAGTATTCCAGCACCGCACGGGCGATGGACATGCCGTCGAAGGTGGAGGTGCCTCGACCGATCTCGTCTAAGATCAGCAGAGAGTTCTTCGTGGCGTGGCGCAGGATGTCGGACACCTCCGTCATTTCCACCATGAAGGTGGACTGGCCTGCGGAGAGGTCGTCGGATGCACCTACACGGGTGAAAATGCGGTCCACCACGCCGATGCGGGCGAACTTGGCAGGCACGAAAGAGCCCATCTGGGCCATCAGCACGATCAAGGCCACCTGTCGCATGTAAGTGGACTTACCGGCCATGTTGGGGCCGGTGATGATGGCGACACGCTCTTCCTTTTCGCCCATGAAGGTATCGTTGGGGACGAACAGGCTGTCCTTCAGCACCTTTTCCACCACGGGGTGGCGGCCTTCCCGGATCTCAATGACGCCGGACTCGTCCACATCGGGACGGCAGTAGTTGTTCCGCACCGCCACGGTGGCAAAGGACACCAGCGCGTCCACCTCCGCCACAGCGGCGGCAGAGGTCTGGATCCGCTGAGACTGCGAGGAAATCTCCTCCCGCAGAGCGCTGAACAGCTCATATTCCAGCGCCACCACCCGCTCGGAGGCCGTCAGGATCTCATGTTCCAGATCCTTCAGTTCCTGCGTAATGAAGCGCTCGCCGTTCACCAGCGTCTGCTTGCGGATATAAGTTTCCGGCACCAGTTCCTTAAAGGAGTTGGATACCTCGATGTAATAGCCAAAAACTTTGTTATAACCCACTTTCAGGGTGCGAATGCCGGTGCGTTCCTTCTCGCGGGCCTCGATCTCGGCAATGATGCCCTTGCCGCCCTTGAGGATGTGGCGCAGATGGTCCACTTCCTCGTGGTAGCCGTCGCGGATAAAGCCGCCTTCGCGGACGGAGAAGGGCGGTTCGTCGCCGATGGTCTCTGCAATGCGCACGCCGATGTCCTCCAGCGTGTCCAGCTGCTCCGTCAGTTCCCGCAGGCGGCGGTCAGAGAGCGCAGACAGCTGCTCCCGGATCTCCGGCAGCCGCTCAATGGCGGCGCGGAGGGAGGCCATGTCCCTGCCGCCCGCGGTGCCGTAGACGATGCGGCCAATGAGTCGTTCCATATCGCCGAGGCCCGTCATGGCGGCGGTCAGTTCCTCCCGCGCAATGGTGTCATCCACCAGTGCGTTGACGGCAGAATTGCGCTTCGTGATCTCCGTCACGGAACGCAGGGGGCGCTCCAGCCACTGGCGCAGCAGGCGGCCGCCCATGGGGGTCTTGGTCTTGTCCAGCACCCACAAGAGGCTTCCCTTCTTCTCCTTGCCCCGCAGCGTTTCCGTCAGTTCCAAATTGCGGCGGGCCGCCAGATCCAGCTCTAAAAACACGCCCTGCTCGTAGTAATCCAGATCGTTGATGTGGGAGAGGTCGGTTTTCTGGGTCTCGTAGATGTAATGCAGCAGCCCGCCCAGCGCCATGGCTGCCGCCGGATTGGACGCGGGCAGGCGCTTCCACGCATCCTCGCCGAACTGCTTGCGGATGTTTCGTTCTGCCTCCTCCAGACGGAAGCGGCGCTCACCGCCGTTTTCAAAGCGGCAGCGCAACTTGTCACCCAGCGCCGCCGTCAGGCTCTTTTCAGAATAGGCCCCGTCGTTCAAAATGGCCTCTGCAGGGCCGAAACGGCCCAGCTCGTTGACCACATGGCCAGCCAGTTCCTTGCCGGTAAAGGCCGTCAGGTGGGCCTTGCCGGTGGTGATATCGCAGAAGGCCACACCGGCGCAGCGGGAATCCATGTAAATACCGCAGAGGAAGTTGCCGGACTTGTCGTCCAGACACGCGGCGTCAATGACCGTACCGGGCGTCACCACGCGGATGATGTCCCGCTTCACCAGACCCTTGGCGGTGGCGGGGTCCTCCACCTGCTCGCAGATGGCCACCTTGTAGCCCTTGGCGATCAGGCGGGCAATGTAGGACTCGCTGGCATGGTAGGGGATGCCGCACATGGGCATCCGCTCCTCCGGTGCCTTTTTCGGGTCCTTGTCGCGGGAGGTCAGTGTCAGATCCAGCTCCTGCGACGCCGTGCGGGCGTCATCGGCGAACATCTCATAGAAGTCGCCCAACCGGAAAAACAGAATGGAGTCCGGATTGTTGGCCTTGATCTCCAGATATTGCTTCATCATGGGGGTCCGTTCCGCCATGGTTTCACCTCGTTATCTTTCTCTTTATCCCACGGGGGAGGAATCCAAGGGAGGGGGCCGCAGCCCCCTCTCTTGTGTCGTTTCAAGGGGGTCCGGGGGGAAATCGAAATCCCCCCGGGTTTCTCTTTTGGGTGTGGGGGTTTTCTCTTTTCAACTCCCTGTTGTGTTTCAGTGTTGACGATAGATTTTGATGCATAAATAACAAAATCCCCGACAGAAAAAATTATGTTAAAGCATAAAACATTCTGTTGGGGGTCTTGTTTATGCTTACATATCAAGAATTATTAAATCAAAATGAAAATGGAGAGTTCACA
>JAZRCP010000077.1:0-12229 GCA_045659825.1 Dysosmobacter sp.
GGTGTCCCCTCCGGCATTACCCAGGCTATCATGGCCATGGCTATGATGGTGGTGCTGAATCTGACCAACGCCATGGGCGAGGTGGTCATTGCCTGCAACGTCATCATCATGCGTGTGGACGGCTTTGCCATGATGCCCAATATGACCTTCGGTCAGGCCATGAGTGTCTATACCGGACAGAATGTGGGCGCAGGCCGGATGGATCGCGTGGAGAAGGGCATGAAACAGGGAAGCATCATGGCGATGAGCGTATCTGCGGTCATTACTATCGTGCTGCTGTTCTTCGGCCGCTATCTGTTTGACATGTTCACCGACACGGTGGCCCTGATGGATCTGGCGGTGCGGATGATGCGGATCCTTGCGGTAGGCTATATCTGCATCGCAGTGACCCAGTCTCTGGGCGGCGTGATGCGGGGCAGCGGCGACACCGTGACCCCCATGTGGATCACCATGATCACCACCGTGTTCCTCCGCATTCCCGTGGCTTACGGTCTCGCCTACCTGACCCGTACCGAGCAGTACCCCAACGGGCAGCCTGTGGCTCTGTTTACCTCCCTGCTGATCTCCTGGAGCATGGGTGCCCTGATCTCCTATCTGGTGTTCCGCCGCGGCAAGTGGCGGGTAAAAGCAGCCGAGACCGCGGAACTTCCCGTCCTTGAATATTAAACTGACGATAAAAAGCAGACCGGACTTTCATCCGGTCTGCTTTTGTTATGTGTCAAATCGCTCAGCGGCGGTTTGTTCTCCGCCAGATCTTCATTTTTTCCGCCTCGCGGATCAGTTCCTCCCGGAAGTCGGGATGGGCAAGGGAGATGATCCGCTCTGCCCGCTCCCATGTTGTGGCGCCTTTCAGGTTTACCACGCCGTATTCCGTGGCCAGATAATGAATGTTGGTACGGGTGTCGGTCACCACACTGCCTTCCCGCAGCGTAGGCCGGATGCGGCTGTGGAGGTTACCGTTCTTGTCGGTCATGGTGGACGCGCAGCAGATAAAGCTCATGCCACCCTTGGAGAGGTAAGCGCCCAACACGAAGTCCTGCTGGCCGCCAGAGCCGCTGATATGGCGCAAGCCGGCAGTTTCCGCATTGACCTGACCAAACAGGTCTACATCCACCGCATTGTTGATGGAAATGAAGTTGTCGATTTGGGAAATCACTCGCACATCGTTGGTATAGCCCACGTTGCACGCCTTGCACTGGGGATTTTCGTGGAGATACTCATACAGCTCCTGAGAGCCAGCGCCAAAGGCAAAAGTCTGCAAACCGCGGTCGATGCCCTTATTCATGCCGGTGATCTTGCCGGCCTTGGCGATCTTCACGAAGGAATCCACATACATCTCCGTATGCACGCCCAGATCCGTCAGATCAGAGGTAGCAACGAGATTACCGATGGCATTGGGCATACCGCCGATGCCAAGCTGCAGGCAGGCCCCGTTGGGGATCATGGGGCCCACGAAGTCAGCAACGGTAATATCCAGCTTTGTGGTTTCCGGAGTGGGCAGTTCCGTGAGCGGATCGTTGTCACCCTCCACCACCATATCTACGCGACTGATGTGGATGCGGGTATCATCGCCGCCAAAGCAGCGGGGATATTTCTGATTAACCTCTAAAATGATGACCTCCGCCTTTTCGCAAAGTGCCTCCAGATGGGATGCATTCAGACCGAAGCTGAAATATCCCTCCTCATCCATGGGTGTCACCTGAAGCATGGCCACATGGATGGGGTCCACATTTTCCCGGTAATAGCGGGGCAGCTCTGAATAGCGCAGCGGAATATAATAGGCAATGCCTTCGTCGATCATTTTTCGCTCCAGACCACCCATGTGCCAGGAGTTCCAGATGAAATGCTCCGCGGTATCCGGCACGGACAGGATCTCCGGACGACGCATCAGCACCGCGCCGCGCACCTTCACATCCCATAACTCCTGATACCGTGCTGCCAGTGCCCGATCCAGCACTACCGGCGCGCAGGCATTCCAACCGTAGTCGATCCAGTCTCCGCTGCAGACGACCTTTACGGCTTCTTCTGCTGTGGTCAGTTTCTTCTGATATTCCTGTTTGACGTCGATTTCCTGTCTGCTCATCATATCATCCTCCTGCACGCAGCGTTAGTCCTGCTGTGCCATCCGCTTATAGCCGTCGAACCGGTCTTTTGCCTCCTGCTCTGCCTGTGCAAACAGGGTTTCGGCATTCTTGGGGAAGGTCTTGCGGAGAGATGCGTAACGCACCTCGCCTTCGAGGAATTCCTGATATCCAATGGTGGGGTCCTTGCTGTCCAGCTGGAAGGGATTCTTGCCCTCGGCAATGCGGCGGGGATCGTAGCGGTACAGGGGCCAGTAGCCGGAATCCACCGCACGCTTCATCTCCGCCTGCACCTGATCCATACCGGCCTTGATGCCGTGGTTGATGCAGGGCGCGTAGGCTACGATGAGGGAGGGACCGGGGAAGGATTCCGCCTCGGTGATAGCTTTCATCAGCTGGTTTGGATCGGCGCCCATGGCCACGTTTGCTACATAGCAGTTGCCGTAGGACATCATCATCTTACCCAGATCCTTCTTGCCGCTCTTCTTACCGGCTGCCTGAAACTGCGCCACAGCACCCAGCGGGGTCGCCTTACTGCTCTGGCCACCGGTATTGGAGTAGACCTCCGTATCCACCACAAGGATGTTAATGTCCTCGCCTGTGGCAATGACGTGGTCCAGACCGCCGAAGCCGATATCGTAGGCCCAACCGTCGCCGCCGTACATCCAGATGGTCTGCTTGGCCAGATGCTCCCGCAGACCCAGAATTAGGTCCTTCAGCTCTCCGGCACGGCCGGTCAGGCTGATGGCCTCCAGCGCGGCTTCCAGTGTCTCGGATGCTTCCATGGAAGCGTCCACATCCGCGAAGGTCTCCAGCCAGCGGGAGATGGGTTCCTCCAGCGCCATTTCGAGGCTCTTCAGTTCCTCCAGCCAGCCGCGGATCTTATTGCGCTGCTGCTTGACGGACAGGCACATGCCGAGGCTGAACTCGGCGTTGTTTTCAAACAGGGAGTTGCTCCATGCGGGGCCTCTTCCCTTCTTGTTGACGGTGTAAGGAATGGAAGGCATGGCAGCGCCCCATGCCTGAGAGCAGCCGGTGGCGTTGGCCCAGTACATGCGGTCACCGTACAGCTGGGTCAGCAGCTTGGCGTAAGGCGTCTCGCCGCAGCCGGCACAGGCGCCGGAGAACTCGCACAGGGGCTGGCGGAACTGGCTGCCCTTCACGGTGCCCACCTTAAAGGCGTCCTTTTCCGTGATGGTCAGGCCGTATTCCCACGCAGGCGTGATGGTGAGTTCGTTCTCCACACGCTCCATGCGCAGGGCCTTGCCCGTCATGGGACAGGAGGCCACGCAGCTGCCGCAGCCGGTGCAGTCCATGTCGCTGATCTGCAGGGAGAAGGCCAGATCCTTTGCACCCTTGGCGGGCGCGGTAGCAAAGCCCTCCGGTGCGGCGGCCACTTCCGCCTCGTTCAGCAGATAGGGACGGATCACGGCATGGGGGCAGACGAAGGAGCAGCGGTTGCACTGGATGCAGGCTGCAGGGTCCCACACGGGGATACGGGTGGCAATGCCGCGCTTTTCATAAGCAGTGGTGCCGAGTGGCATGGTGCCGTCCTCATAACCAATGAAAGTGGAAACAGGCAGCAAGTCGCCCTTCTGGGCGTTGCAGGGACGCAGGATCTTCTCAATGAAGGAGGGCACTTCCTCCTGCGCGGCCACTTCCTCGTCCACGCAGTTCTTCCACTCCTCCGGCACCGGCACGGCCTGCACGCCGCTGACGCCGCGGTCGATGGCAGCCAGATTCATCTGCACCACCTTCTCACCCTTCTTGCCGAAGGACTTCTCCGCAGCCTCCTTCATGTAATCCACAGCCTGCTGGATGGGGATGATGTCCGCCAGAGAGAAGAAGGCCGACTGCAGCACCATGCTGGCGTGGTCGCCCAAGCCCAATTCGCGGGCAATGCTGTTAGCATCAATGGTGTAAAGCTTTGCACCTTTATTGGCAAGCTCCCGTTTCACGGCGGCTGGCAGGTTGGCTTCCAGTTCCTCCGGCTGCCAGCGGCAGTTGAGCAGCATGGTGCCGCCCGTTTTCAGCTCGGAAGCAATGTCGTATTTATCCAGGAAAGACTGGTTGTGGCAGGCCACAAAGTCCGCGGACTTGACCAGATAAGAAGAACGGATAGGGGTGGGACCGAAACGCAGGTGGCTGCGGGTGGTGCCGAAGGACTTCTTCGTGTCATACTCGAAATAGGCCTGCGTGTACTGCTCGGTGTTGCTGCCGATGATCTTGATGGAGTTCTTATTGGCACCCACGGTACCGTCACTGCCCAGACCCCAGAACTTGCAGCTGACCACGCCGGGAGCATCCAGCGGCAGCGGATCGCCCACAGGCAAAGAGCGGTGGGTCACATCGTCCTCGATACCCACAGAGAAGCCGTTCATGGGGGCATCCTGCAGCAGGTGGTCGAAGACTGCCTTGATCTGAGCAGGAGTGGTGTCCTTGGAGGACAGGCCGTAGCGGCCGCCGCAGATGTACGGAGCATCGGAACGGTTGGCAAATGCAGCGCAGACCGTCAGATAGAGGGGATCACCGGCAGCGCCCATCTCCTTGCAGCGGTCCAGCACCGCGATCTTCTTCACGGTTTCGGGCAGAGCTGCACGGAAATGCTCCATGGAGAACGGGTTGAACAGGTGCACCTGCAGGTAACCCACCTTCTCCCCCAGTGCGTTCATATATTCCACGGTCTCCCGTGCCGCACCGCTGACGGAGCCCATGGCAACAACCACGCGCTCAGCATCCGGTGCACCATAGTAATTAAAGAGGTGGTAATCCTCACCGGTGACGGCGTTGATCTTCTGCATGTACTCCTCCACCACATCGGGCAGAGCATCGTAGAAGCGGTTGTTGGCCTCACGGAACTGGAAATACACGTCAGGGTTCTGCACGGTGTTGCGCAGAGACGGATGGCGGGGATGCAGGGAGGATTCCCGGAAGCTGCGCACAGCATCCCAGTCCAGCATCTTTTCAAATTCCTCGTAAGGAATGGTACGAATCTTCTGGATCTCATGGGAGGTACGGAAGCCGTCGAAGAAGTGCATGAAGGGGATGCGGGTCTTGATAGCGGCCAAATGAGCCACGCCTGCCAAATCCATGACCTCCTGCACGCTGCCGGTGGACAGCTGGGCAAAGCCGGTCTGGCGGCAGTTCATCACGTCGCTGTGATCGCCGAAGATACTCATGGCGTGCGTACCCACCGTGCGGGACGCCACATGCAGCACCGCCGGCTGGCGGGTGCCGCTGATGCGGTGCAGCACGGGGATCATCAGCATCAGGCCCTGAGAGGATGTAAAAGTCGTTGCGAGAGAGCCGGATTCCAGCGCACCATGGACCGCGCCGATAGCACCTGCCTCAGACTGCATCTCTACCAGAGAAACCGGCTGGCCGAACAGGTTCTTCTTCCCATTTGCGGACCATTCATCGGTCTTCTCCGCCATCGGTGAGGACGGCGTGATCGGATAGATAGCCGCTACCTCTGAAAATGCATAGGCCACATATGCCGCGGCTTCGTTGCCGTCAGCAATGTGAATGGTAGTCTTTCCCATGATAATTCCTTCCTTTCCAAGCAATAATACAACACATTTTGTTGTATGATGTCTTTACAGTAACAGAGTAACGGAGTTTTCTCCGAAAGTCAAGAGAGCACCCCTTTCTCCTCTGCATTTCTTTTCCTTTCGAATGCTTCTATTTTCTGTTTTTCTGTAATGCTTTCCATACTCTTTTAAATTGTATAAAAGTGTTACCGATTTGTTGTTGTTTTCGCGGCGGAACTTCAATAGTATAAGCCCACAAGAAGAATAAAGCAACCAAAGGAGTGAACAAAATGTCCCAGCTCATGGAACAGCAGCCGCAGGCAGTCGCAACAGAGAGCCCTGCCCCTCCGGCTGCAGAGATCAACAAAAATCCGAACACCGTATTGAAGAAGAAGAAAAAACGCCGCCGCCTGATCCGGCGGATCATCATTTTGCTGCTTGTGGCCGCAGCCGCCTTTTTCGCATGGAAGCATTTCCGCGGTGGGGAGCAGTCCGGCGGCGAAGGTGAAGTGGTCATCGACACCGTCCATTACGACGCTATTACCTCGGTGGTAGAAAGCAGTGGCCTCACCAAGGCCAAGAACAGCGAAACCATTACTCTCACTACCGCCGGTACCGTCATGGACGTGTTCGTAACGGAAGGCCAGATGGTCACAGCAGGCGCTCCCCTGTTCGTGATCGACTCTCCTGCGGCACAGACCGCAGTGGAAAAGGCCCGCAGCAATGTGGAGGGCATCCAGAAGCAGCTCTCCACCGCCCAAAAGGATCTGGCGGGCTTGAACCTCTCCCCCAGCTATCCCGGCAAGCTGATGGACACGGTGAAGCTGAATCCCGGCGACACCATCTCCAAGGGTCAGAAGGTCGCTACCCTGGCAGACGACACCCGCCTGCGGCTGACACAGTATTACAGCTATGCCTATGAGGGTGACCTGTATGCCGGTCAATCCATGCAGGTGTCCATCCCCGCCCTGATGACCACCGTGACCGGCACCGTGGAGAACGTCTACATGGTCAGCCGCATCACGCCGGAGGGCTCCAAGCTGTTCTCCGCCGAAATCGTCATTGAAAACGAAGGCGTTCTCACCGCTGATATGGTGGCTTCCGCCACCACGGTGGCCGGCGGCGAAACCGTGTATCCCTATGAGCCGGGCAAGCTGGAATATTACCGTGTGGGCGACCTCTGCTCCACCGTCAGCGGCACCGTTCTCTCCAGTTCTCTGGTGGATTACCTGCAGGTGTCCCCCGGTCAGGTGCTGGTGCAGATCGACGGCGAGGCCAGCGAAAGCGAACTGTTCACCATCCAGCAGAATCTGGAGACCGCTCTGGAGGAACTGCGGGTGGCGGAACAGAATCTGGCCAACTGCAGCGCCATGGCTCCCATCAACGGTAAGGTCATCGGCCTGATGGCCACCCTCGGCAGCGAGATCCCCGCCAACACCGCACTGGTCACCATTTCCGATACCACTGCCATCACCATTACTGCCAATGTGGACGAGCGCAACATCAGCTACATCAAGCCCGGCATGATGGTGGAACTGGACCAGTGGGGCACCTTCGGCATGGGCATGGTGGAGAGCGTCAGCCTCTCCAGCACCATCAACAACGGCGTGGCCACCTATCCCATCGTTATCTCCGCCGACAACTTCGACGAATCCATTCAGGTCAACAGCTACATCAACTTCCGTCTGACTGCCAGCCAGAACGATAACTGTCTGGTCCTTCCCATCCAGTCCGTCCGTACCGTCGGTCTGGAGGACGGCAGCAGCGCCACCGTGGTCTACGTCAAGAGCGACCAGCGTCCCGAAAACGCCATTGAGGTGCCCTTCATGGACGAGGAGATCCCCGAGGGCTTCTACCCCGTCCCCGTGGAAATCGGTATTCAGGACAACTACAATGTGGAGATCAAATCCGGCGTGGAGGAAGGCACGGAGGTCTTTACCCAGATCCTGAGCAACTACATGGGCAGTTGGGGTTGATGCGTATGGCAGGCTTGATTGAACTGCGGAACGTCTACAAGATCTACGGCGAAGGTCTTGAGAGCGAGGTCCGCGCACTGGACGGCGTATCGGTCACCATGGACCGGGGAGAGTTCGTGGCCGTGGTGGGACAATCCGGCTCCGGCAAGTCCACCATGATGAACGTGCTGGGCTGTCTGGACATCCCCACCTACGGAGACTACATCTTAAACGGTACGGATGTGCGGGAACTGACCGATCAGGAGCTTTCCCGCATCCGCAACAAAGAGATTGGATTCATTTTTCAGCAGTATAACCTGATTCAGAACCTGAGCGTTCTGGAAAACGTGGAGTTACCCCTGATCTATCAGGGCATCGACCCCATTGACCGGCGGGAAATGGCCATGGATGCACTGGAGCGCGTAGGTCTTGCAGAGCGGTACCGCCACAAGCCCACCCAGATGTCCGGCGGCCAGCAGCAGCGCGTAGCCATTGCCCGCGCCATTGCCACCCATCCTCCCATCATCATGGCGGACGAACCCACCGGTGCACTGGACTCCCGTACCGGTCTGGAGGTGCTGGGCTTCCTGCAGCAGTTGAACCGCGAAGGCAGTACCATCATCCTCATCACCCACGACAACGGCATCGCCGCCACGGCACGGCGGATCATCCGTCTGGCAGACGGTAAGATCATTGAAGACCGGGCACAGGAGGTGGACTGGCTATGAACATTGCACAGGCATTCAAAATGGCCTGGAAGTCCATCTGGGGCAAAAAAGGCCGCTCCATCCTCACCATTCTCAGTATTTTTATTGGTATCGCCGCAGTCATGACCATTGTCTCCGTCATGGAGGGCATGAAGGCCTATACCCGTGAGCAGAATGCGGCCATGGGCAGCAACAAGATCAACGTCTACATCTACTCCAACGTGTGGGACGAACACGGCAATAACCTCGGCAAGGACTACTTCCCCGACCTCTACAACTACTGCAACAGCCTCAGCGAGTACATCGACGGTGTCACGCCGGTTGGCTGGCTGGATGCCACGGTCAGCTACGGCACCAAAACCTCCGCCAACATGAGCTACCAGTGGGACGAGGAGGGCAACCTGATCGGCGACCGCCCTCCTTCCCTGTATTACGGCAGCGACCAGTACAGTGCTTGCAATAACCTGACGATTGTCAAGGGCCGCGATCTGGCATGGCTGGACATGGAGAATTATAATCAAGTCTGCGTTCTTGGCGCACAGGCGGCAAAAGTCTTCTTCGGCTCTGCAAATCCGGTAGGCAAGGTCATGCAGGTCAACGGCTACAACTTCACCGTTGTCGGTGTGTACGGCTCCCGCCTGACGGACGAGAATGCCAACCAGAGTCAGATCGACAACCTGATCGTCTTCCCCTACACCACCCGCCGCATACTGGGCGGACAGCTCCCCACGGAGTATCAGGTAACGGTGAAGGATTCGGAAATGATCACCGAGATGATCTCCCGCATCGGCGGCTTCCTGAAAGGCCTCATCGACCGCAATCAGGGCGGCTTTGACGTCTCCTCCAACAACCAGTGGCAGGAATACGAAAACGAGCAAATGACCGTCATTGGCCTCGTGCTGGGCGGCATCGCCGCCATCAGTCTGCTGGTGGGCGGCATCGGTATCATGAACATCATGCTGGTGACCGTAACCGAGCGCACCCGTGAGATCGGCATCCGCCGCGCCATCGGCGCACAGCGCAGCAGCATCGTGACCCAGTTCCTCGTGGAAGCAGGTATGCTCTGCGGCATCGGCGGCATCGTTGGTGTCGCCGTTGGAACAGCGGGCAGTATCATCCTCGGAAAAGCAATGTTCCAAATGACAATTTATCCGCCGCTCTGGGTCACGGTAGCAGCACTGTCGCTGTCTGTGGCGCTGGGCATTCTGTTCGGTGTCTATCCGGCAATCAAGGCTTCCAGATTGCAGCCTGTGGAAGCGCTGCGTGCGGAATAAAGGAGAGAAAGTTGATGAAGAAACGAATTTTGACCCTTCTGCTGACAATGATCATGTTGGTGACGACCCTCGTTGTCCCCGCAGGTGCCGCAGAAGTGAGCCGTTTTTCGGATGTAAAGGACCGGAACACGGAAACCGCCGTGGAGACCCTGCGGCTGATGGGCGTGTTGGACGGCTATGGGGACGGCACCTTCCGCCCCGATGCCATCCTGACCCGTGCCCAGTTTTGCAAGATGGCAACATTTATCACCGACAGCGAGGCGGAGCTGGGACGCTATCGTACCATCACGGTCTTCCCCGATGTGAAGCCCTCCCACTGGGCTGTCAGCTATATCAATCTGGCCGCCAAGGGCAAGGGCATCATCGCAGGCTACCCCGACGGTACCTTCCAACCTAACCGTACCCTGACCATGGGTCATGCCGTAACGATCCTGCTGCGGCTTCTGGACTACAAGGATGAAGATGTGGGCGGCGTATGGCCAGACAGCTACATGGCAGTGGCGGACATGATCGGTCTGACCCAGGGACTCCCCAGCAACGGTAATGCTCCATTGACCCGGGAGCAGGCAGCCAAACTATTTTTAAATCTACTGGATACCGAAAAAAAGAGTGGCGGTACCTTATATACCCTGAGTGACCCCACCGACCTCCGCGCCGTGGACGGCAGCGCCGGTAAGCTGACAACTGCAGATGCCTCATACACCATGGCACACCCCGTAACATCTACACTCCTGATTGGCAGCAGCGGCCACGTAGTTCTGAACAAGGCCGGAAAAGCCCTGACCTTCCTGCCTGACAGCATCGCTTCCGGAAGCGGAACAGCTTCTGCGGCCATCGTGGTAGCCGCAGATGCCTCTACCGCAGGTTTCGCCGAACTTGCCGGTTCTTCCAGCTATGCACTCTACAAGAACGGTTTGCCCATCACCCCCGCTGAACTGCGGAAAAATGACGTGGCCTCCTACCATCCCTCCACAAACGCTATCCGCGTCTGCGACACGCGTGTGTCAGTTTACTACGAATCCTGCAGCCCCTCCCCCGCTGCCCCGACAAAGATCACTGCTTTGGGCGGAACGGAATTCTCTGTGCTTCCCTCCGCAAGAGATGCACTGGCCGCATTCAGACCGGGCAGTCAGATCACTTTGCTGCTGACAGCAGACGGTCAGGTTGCCGCGGTGGCCACCGGAACCGACACATCCACACGCAGCAATGCTGCCGGCATCGTATCCGAGGACGGAACGGTTCATCTTATCTGCGGCAATACACTGATCCCGCTGGCAGCCAAAGCAACAGGCTCCTACTGCGGCCAGGTCGTCCGTGTCGCCGCCACACAGAAGGGTTCTCTGACACTCTCCTCCCTCACCGGCGGAGTCGGCGGCGATCTGAATGTCAGCGAAAAGACCCTTGGCAAAAAGAAGCTGGCAGATAACGTGATGATTTTCGACTATGGTCAGCAGATCACACTCTCCGATCTCAATGCTACCGTTGTCAGCAGGACGGAAATCACCTATGCCCGCACCAACTGGGCCGGTGAGATCGATCTGTTGGTTCTCCATGCCGGCTCCGGCGATCACATCCTGTACGGCCATGCGACGGTTCGGGAAACAACGCATGAAGAAGACGGAAATATTCAGCATGTTACTACGGTGGAGGTCACTTCCGGAGACCGCAGCACCGGCGCGATTGAAACCAACTATTACATCAAGAACAACAGCTATGTTGCAGCCGTTGTAAAGGACGGACGCTTCACAATGCTTCGTCCTCTCACCGATCTGAAAAACATCACTCCTCAATCTTGGGTTGGCACCAACATGATCGTTTACAACGGGCAAAGCTACAGCGTCGGCAAGAATATTCTCTGCCATAACGCAGACAGCGGCGAATGGATCACCCTTGAACAGGCACTTGCCTACTCCGATACAGTGGATATCTATGTAACGGATAACATTGTCCGGATCATCGTAGTCTCCTACCACCCCTGAACCAAAAATGCCCCTGTCATTTAAATGACAGGGGCGTTTTATATATGTTAAACACAGAAAACAGAGGCGCCTGTATCAGGCGCCTCCGAAAAATATGTAGTCCTTCTGTGGTCTTTCCCACAGCAGAAAATCAGACCGGATGCTTAGAACACACCCTGTGCCATCATGGCATCAGCCACACGCTGGAAACCGGCGATATTGGCGCCTGCCACCAGATTGTAACCCAGACCGTACCTCTCAGCGGCTTCCACGCTCATGGTGTAGATGGTATCCATGATCTGCTTCAGCTGCTTATCGACTTCCTCTGCGGTCCACACCAGACGTTCGCTGTTCTGGGCCATCTCCAGTGCGGAGGTTGCCACGCCGCCGGCGTTGACTGCCTTGGAGGGAGCTACGATCATTCCGGGCTGTGCCATCAGATAGGCCAGAGCATCGTTGGTGGTGGGCATGTTGGCCACTTCGATGTAATACTTCACACCGGCAGCAACAATCTTTTCAGCATGCTCCATGTGAACGTCGTTCTGCATAGCGGAAGGCATGCAGATATCCACCTTCACGCCCCAGGGCTTTTCCTTCGGGAAGAACTCCACGCCGAACTTCTCGGCATAGTCCTGCACGCGGTTGCGGCCGCTGTTGCGCATCTCTACCAGATACTCCACCTTCTCCTCGGTGGCAACGCCATCGGGATCGTAGATGTAACCGT
>JAZRCP010000078.1:0-7690 GCA_045659825.1 Dysosmobacter sp.
GTTCCGCAGTCGTACGACTGCGGAACCTTTTTGCAAATAATAAAGGGCGCCGCCCAAAACAGGCGACGCCCTTTGCAAGAGACGCGGGAAAAATCAGCGCTTGGAGAACTGAGGTGCGCGACGGGCGGCCTTCAGACCGTACTTCTTACGCTCCTTCATACGAGGATCGCGAGTCAGGAAACCAGCCTTCTTCAGGATGGGGCGATAGTCCTCGCTGGCCAGCAGCAGAGCACGGGAGATGCCGTGACGCAGAGCGCCGGCCTGACCGGAAACGCCGCCGCCGGCGACGGTGGCAACGATGTCCATCTTGCCGGTGTTGCCGGTAGCTTCCAGAGGCTGACGGACGACCATCTTCAGGGTGTCCAGACCAAAGTAATCGTCAATATCACGGCCGTTGATGGTGATCGCACCAGTGCCGTTGGGGAACAGATGGACGCGGGCCACAGAAGACTTGCGGCGGCCGGTGCCATACAGATAAGGCTTCTTAGACTGATACATTCTCTTACTCCTCCTTATTAGACGTCCAGTTCAACGGGCTTCTGAGCCTGCTGCTCGTAGTTGGCGTCAGCATAGATGTGCAGACGCTTCATGGAAGCTCTGGAGAGAGTGTTCTTGGGCATCATGCCGCGGACAGCCTCGTGCATAGCCAGCTCGGGCTTCTCCTGCATCAGGATGCGGTAGGGGGTCTCCTTCAGGCCGCCGACCCAACCGGAGTGATGACGATAGGACTTCTGCTCGCCCTTCTTGCCGGTCAGAACAGCCTTGCCTGCGTTGATGATGATGACATGGTCACCGCAGTCGGCGTTGGGAGTGAAAGTGGGCTTGGTCTTGCCGCGCAGCAGGTCAGCAGCCCGGACAGCGGTCTTACCCAGGGGCTTGCCGGCAGCGTCCAGGATGTACCACTTACGCTCGATGTTGGCCTTGTTTGCCATAAAAGTGGACATGGTGTTTTCTCCTTATTTTATATTTTGCATTTGCTTTACAAATCAAGAGCTCCGGGGTAAAATCGGAGCAAGGTTATTTATACCACGCACAAAAGACAGTGTCAACACAAAATTTATTTATCTTATATGGAACTCGCTTTTTCTCCGGTTTTCTCCTGTTATCTCTCGAATACTCGCGTTCGATTTTCAAAACATTTTGAAAAGAATAGGGAGAGACTGAAAGCCTCTCCCTGTCAGGTGCGTATGTACCCTAAAGAACCCACTGCACCAACAGCAGCAGAACAAAGCCCGGCAGCCCCAGAATGCCGATCACCAGTGCGTTCATCAGGTTCAGCCCCAGTGCGATACCGGTGACGCCGGCGGTGAGATTCACCGCCCACAATGCAAGGAATCCCAGCAGTGTGTTGCCTAAAACCTTCAGCGCCAGCCGAATCGGGGCGCTGAAGATGCGCAGCAGGGCGATCAGGAGAAATGCCGCCAATACAGCGGCCATGATCTTCTGACTCAGGTCCATAGGGCGTCCCCCTCTGTGCGGGCGGCGGCCAGCGTATCCGGTGAACGAGCCTTGATGGTGCGGATCAGATAGTTGCAGCGAGCTTTGATGGCGCTGATCTGGTAGATGCAGGACTCCACCAGTTCCGGGTCCACCGCGTGGTTGAATTGGCAGTATGCCCGGGCCAGTTCGTTTTGAGCCTCCTGCAGTTCCGCTTTCAGGGCGGCCAGTTCCGGATCGGGCGTGTACTTTTTGGAAAACAGAACAGACTTCATGGCAATGTCCCTCCTACCATATACGTTTATGGAGAGTTTGGACAAATATTCCAGATTTCATGCAAGGGAGGAATCTTATGCTGACACAACAGGAGTTGTTTATGGAGGAAGCCCTGCGTCTGGCGCGGGAGGCTGCGGCAGCAGGAGAGGTTCCTGTGGGCTGCGTTATCGTGCGGAATGGCGAGATTGTCGGCCGCGGCCGCAACCGTCGGGAAGAAAAACAGGCTACCGCCTCCCACGCGGAGATGGAGGCCATTGCCGAGGCCAACAGCCGGCTTGGAACATGGCGGCTGGAGGATTGCGAGCTGTATGTCACGCTGGAGCCGTGTCCCATGTGCGCCGGTGCCATTCTCAATGCCCGTGTCCGGCGGGTGTGGTACGGTGCCCGGGACGAGGCCATGGGCGCCTGCGGCGGCGTGACAAATCTGTTTATGGAGGCATTCCCCAATCGGCCTGCGCTGGTGGGGGGGATTTTGGAGGTATCATGCCGTAGGGTGTTGGCCGACTTTTTTGCTGCCCTGCGGCAGAAACGAGAAGGGTGAAGTGAATTTTTTAGATTTAATACTTTTGTAACAAATCTTGCTGGTTTGTTTAATAACTCTCCTGTATCTTAAGAATTGCAAGAGACGAAACTTCTTTTCATCCAATCTTCCAAAACATAGAGAAAGAGGTCAGCGAAGGCTGACCTCTTTTTCATTTTATATATCAATTTGATTTGATGGAGGATTCCCGCAGATACAGCAGCAGAAATCCCTGCAGTGTCAATGCGCCGCCGGCATACAGCAACAAATCGGAAAAACTTCCGCTGCCGCCCAGCGCGGCGAGGCCTGTGACTACGGCGAAGCTGCTGTAAAATGCAAAGCTGCTGCTGCGGCCGCTGGAAAAGGCAAAGGAACTAAAGTGGTAGAATGCCAGCGTCATCAGCACCAGCGCCAATACTTCCGCGTAATAGGTTTCCAGCACGGGATTGATGGAGTAGATGCGGTAGGACAGCACCAGCCGTACCACCAGACAAACCGGCGCGGCCAGCAGGCATATACCGTCAAAGGCTTTGCTCTGTGCGGCATCTTCCCGCGTACGGCAGGCCGACACGGCGGGGAACATGGCCAGTGCAGGCACGGCCGCTGTGACCGCATAGAGCAGATGCATCGTTGTGGACAGCAATTCGCTGCCGGGGATCAGGTCCGGCTGCACAAAGGAGAGCACATTGACACATCCGGACAACAGCATCAGCAGAATACCCATCACGGGCAGGGTCAGGCTTCCGGCGTCAGTTGTGGAGAAGGACGCGGGAAAGGTATCTTCCGTGCCGCGGGGCAGCTTTCGCGCCAGCAGAAACAGGAGGACACCTGCTGCCAGCAGCAGAATCACCGGCGCGACCGTGAGGGGATGCCCCTTTACGGCCAGGCCTGTGGCGGATTCAAAGGCGGTTTTTCGCTGCAGCAGCCGCAGAACAAACAACACCGCACCGACTGCGGCAGCGGTAACGGGCAGAAGAAACTGCTTTTTCATATATCAGGATCCTTTCGGATGAGACGGTCGGGAAACGCTGCCGTTACTATACCACATTCACAGTGATTTGTCCACGATGACCGCATCTTTCCTTCCGACGGTGCATAAAGTGTCCGAGAGGACGATTTTGCGGAACGAAAGAGGAGGCTCCTATGAATGAAAAACTGCAGATTCGCCGCAGCATGGCGGTATCCGTTGTGTTGATAGCGGCGTTGTTTTTGTTGCCGGTGATACTGGTGGAACCCTATCCTGTTGTATCCGCAGCACAGGCGAAGCCATCGGAGGCAAAGCCAACAGAGATGGTGACTCCGGTGCAGGCTGTGCCGGAAGTGGTACAGGAGACGCGATTGCGTGTGCTGCAAAATGGACAGGTTATGGAAATGGCTTTGGAGGAGTATCTGGTGGGGGTCGTGCGGGCGGAGATGCCTGCGTCCTTTGAACCGGATGCTCTGAAGGCGCAGGCAGTGGCAGCGCGGACGTATACACTTTATAAAATGACGACCGGTGGGAATCACGCCCCCACAGCGGACATTTGCACGGACTCGACCTGCTGTCAGGCCTATCTGGATGCCGCTTCTGCTGCGGCAAACTGGGGAGAGCAGGCAACTGCATATGAGAAAAAGGTGGCACAGGCAGTGGCAGATACGGAGGGACAGGCTGTTTTATACGGGGGACAGCCGATTTTGGCGGTGTTTCATGCCGCGTCTGCGGGACTGACCCGGGAAGCCGGTGAAGTGTGGAGCAGTGATCTGCCGTATCTGCAGGCGGTGCCGTCTGCCGAAGCCGGAGCGGAGATTCCAAACTATTACAGTCGCGCAGAGTTTTCCACAGCAGCGTTTCGGGAGAAAGTAGTAGCGGCCTACGGCGCTGCAGACCTCTCCGGCAGCCCACGGGAGTGGATGACGGGGGCGGTAACGGACAGCGCGGGCAACGTAAAAACCGTGAAAGTGGGCGGTGTCACGGTGCGGGGCAGTGCGCTGCGGGCGCTTTTGGGGCTGCGCTCTGCCTGTTTCACATGGGAGGTACAGGGAGATTCCCTTGTGTTTTTTGTCACCGGCTACGGCCACGGTGTGGGACTGAGTCAGCACGGCGCCAATCAAATGGCAAAGAATGGCGCCGGCTGGCAGGAGATTCTGCAGCACTACTATACGGATGTCAGCATTGGCCCATATTGCTTTACAAATGATTTGCAGACGTGATAAAATAATAATTTATAAAGGTGAAAGGAGGCTGCGGCATGAAAAAACGAATGGCTTCACTGGTGTTGTGCGTGCTGCTGGTGATGCAGCTGTGCGTTCCGGCTGCGCGAGCGGATGAAAAAGTGTATTTTGTCGCGGCTGGTAACGAGGTACAGCGGCTTTCCGACGAAACGATGCCCTTCTGGCACAACGGATACCTGTATATTGCCGCCTCCATTTTTTCCGGTTCGGTGCGTGAAAACTTAGGCATCAACCATGCTTATGTGGAATCGGAAAAGACCGAGGTTTTGTATGCGTACGGCAACCTTTTTCTGAAATTCGACTTGCGGAAGAACTATGCAGTGGACAGCCTGGAACAGATCCGTTATCCCGGCGGCATCATGCGAAACGGACAGGTCTATGTGCCTGCGGCTATGGTTTCTAAGTATTTCGGGCTGGAGTACTCCGTCACGGAAGTGGAACAGGGCTATCTGGTTTGGATCCGCCAGAAAGATTTTGGTCTGACAGAACGGCAGTTTGCCAATGCGGCAACCTACACCATTGCCCAGTATTACGCGACCTATATGAAAAACAAAACACCCTCCGCACCGGAGACGGTTCCGGAACTGCCGCCTGCCTCCACGATTTCCGGCAAACGGCTCTATCTGTGCATGTCCGCCGGGGAGAATACGGCGGGGTTGCTGGAAACGCTGGACCGCTATGATGCGCAGGCTGCGTTTTTCTGCGACACCGCATTTTTGACCCAGCAGGGAGGATTGCTGCGGCGTATGACGGCGGAAGGACACGGCATCGGCCTGCTGGTGGATGCGAAACGCACGGATGTGACTGTGGTCGAACAGCTGCGGAACGGCCAGCGGCTGCTGCAGCAAGCGACCTGCGGTGGAACACGGCTGGTGCGTCTGGAGAACGGCAGCGAAGAGGATCGAAAAACCGTGGAGGCGGCAGGTTACCGCTGCCTGGAGGAAACGCTGGACCGGTCCGGTTATTCGCTTTATAACGCCGCCCATGCGGAGAGCCTGCAAAACCGGCTTCCGGCACGGGGGCGGAGCATCTCCATTTGGCTGGGGGAAAGCGTCAACCATTCCGGCCTGCGGGCATTTTTAGCCCTCTCGGATGAGGCGGAAAATCGCTGCCTTGCCTGGTCGGAGACGGCCTGAAGACCAACTATTTACAGAAAATTCAACACCCTGCCCACAGAACGGGTATAATGGAACTACAAAAGCACAAGAACAGGAGGGCGTATCATGGGTCGTAATATTCTTGTGGTGGAAGACGATCGCAATATTTCTGATCTGATCCAGATGTATTTACTGAAAGAGGGCTTTGATGTGCGGAGCGTCGGTGACGGCGGCCGTGCCATTGAGGAGTTTCAGAAGCAGGTTCCCGATCTGATCCTGCTGGATATTATGCTGCCTGTGATGGACGGCTGGGCCGTCTGTGCCAAGATCCGGGAGGGCAGCAAGGTGCCCATCATCATGCTGACGGCAAAGAGCGAGGTCTTTGACCGGATTCAGGGCTTGGAAATGGGCGCGGACGATTACATTGTGAAACCCTTTGAGATGAAGGAACTGATCGCCCGCATCAACGCGGTGCTGCGGCGCACGGAGATCCCCAACGATACCAGCAAGCGCCTGCAGTTTGACAAGCTGGTCATCGATCTGGATTCCTATGAGCTGATGGTAGACGGCAGCAAGGTGGATACGCCGCCCAAAGAACTGGAACTGCTGTATCATCTGGCGGCGACCCCCAACCGGGTGTATACCCGTAATCAGCTGCTGGACGAGGTGTGGGGCTTCGACTATTTCGGCGACAGCCGAACGGTGGACGTACACATCAAGCGCCTGCGGGAAAAGGTGGAGAACATCTCCGACCAGTGGGCGCTGAAGACGGTATGGGGCGTTGGATACAAATTTGAAGTCAGTGGCGCCAAGACGGCGGAAAAGAGTGACGGATGAGAGAACTGAAAAACCGGTTTCGTGGCCTGTACTGGAGGCAGATGCAGGTCACCGTGGGCATGGTACTGCTGACGTTGGGGCTTTTAGGTGCGTCATTCTTCGCGTTGAGCTACAACTATGCCCGCAGCCAGAAAACCGAGGAAATTGAGAATAAAGCAAACGTGATGAGCCAGCTGTCTGTCAGCTATCTGGAAAGCGGACGGTATCTTTCCATTGAAGACCTGCAGAACGATCCGGATTTCCGGCAGCTGGCGTCCTTTGCTGCCATGGTGTCGGATGTGCATTTCATGATCTGTGATGTGGACGGGCAGGTGCTGCTGTCCACCGATCAGAACATGAGTGGGCGCGTGGTCCGTGTGCCCGAAGAAATGGTGCGGGAGATCATGGAAACGGGCCGCACCGTACACAAGGACGATCTGAACGGACTGTACGGACAGAAGCAGTTTGTGTTAGGCGTTCCGGCGGTCAATGCCGTCAGCCGGGAGACGGTTGGCGTTGTGATCGCTGTGTCGACCCTGCAGGCACTGGACAATATGTGGAAGGGCTTTGTGGGATTGTTCTTTATGACCGCTCTGGTGGTTTTGATGATCGCATTCATGGCATCCTCTGTGACGACCATGCGGCAGATCCGCCCTATTCGTGAGATGGCGTGGGCCACCCGGCAGTATGCGGAAGGCAATTTCGACATCCGTATGAATGACTATGGCCGCGAGGATGAGATCGGGGAGCTGGCGGCTTCGTTCAACAATATGGCGGAGAGTCTGCAGCAGACAGAACGCCAGCGGCGGGAATTTATTGCCAACATCTCCCACGAGCTGAAAACACCTATGACCACCATTGCGGGCTACACCGATGGTATTTTAGACGGCACGATTCCTCCGGAAAATGAACGGCAGTATCTGCAGGTCATCTCCGACGAAAGCCGCCGCCTCAGCCGTATGGTGCGGCGGATGCTGGATGTCAGCCAGCTGCAGGCCATGGACCCCTTGCGGGGCGGTGTGGTGTTTGACATCTGTGAAAGTATGCGCCGTGTGCTGATCTCCATGGAGAAGAAAATCACTGACCGCGATCTGGATGTGGAGGCTGACATTCCGGAAGAACCTATTCTGGTGCGGGGCGATAACGATATGATCACGCAGGTGATTTACAACCTGCTGGAAAACGCGGCCAAATTTGCCCGCAAGGGAACGGCCCTGTATCTGGGTGTGATGGTGATGGACACCAAGGCGTTTGTAGCGGTACGAAATCTGGGTGATACCATCCCCGCGGAGGAACTGCCGCTGCTGTTCGAGCGGTTCCACAAGAGCGACAA
>JAZRCP010000079.1:0-8596 GCA_045659825.1 Dysosmobacter sp.
TACAATCGTCACATCCGGACGGGCAGCAGCAATGGATTCCAGCACCTTGTCCACATTTTTCTGGGCTTCAAACATCAAGTCCTTGTAGAACTCCCCGTCATAGCTCAGCCGCAGCCGCACCATGGGCAGCTGCTTACCGCAAGTACCTTTCACGCTGATGACAGTATTCTTGCTCAGCACATGGGTCAGCGCTGTATAGGGCAGATACTGGTCACTGGGGAAGGCGGGGAAATACACCGCCTTGTCGCTGAAACGGAACTGTTCCACCCGCTTGGCTGTGCGCCGATCCTCTTTTGCATTTTCCAGATCAAACGTCTGAGATAAAGACTTGATTTCAAACAACTGCATATCATCCGCCTCCTTTCTTTTCCATCAGTATATCAGCATTTTTCCACTTAAAAGGTAGCAAATGCAACTTCTGTTAAAAATTTTAACAGCCCCGGCCGTTTGGCCGGGGCTGTTTCGTATTCGTATGCTCAGGTTTCTTATTCGCCCATGGGGGCGCCGCACTGGGGGCAGAACTTACTGTCAGCCTTGGCGCCGCAGATGGGGCAGGCCTTCTCTTCCACGACAGGCGCGGCAGGCTCTTCCTTCACAGGCTTGCTGGCTTCCAGTTCGGCGATCTTTGCCTTGGAGCTGACCACAGCCTCCACCAGATCGCGAACGGCGTCAGGGATCTCTCCCTCGTACTCATTGACGAACCACTCGCCGATGGCGCGGCAGGTCTTGTCAATCTCACGCTGCTCGCCGGCAATGGCCACATTGATCTTCGTCAGTTCCGCGGTGTCCTTGGCCTTGTCCGCTGCAACGGCAGCAAATGCCTTGGTTTTCTTGCCCAGATCCTCAAAAAATGCCATACAAATAACCCCTTTCCTTCTTGCTGCGTGTCTTTCGCACAGGCAGCACGATGTTGTCCTTGTAAATAGTATACCGTGTTTCCACCGCCGGTGCAACGAATTTTCTCATTTGTTTACAGAGTGTTTTTATTCTGCCTCAATCCAGCCGGCGGCCCGCTGTACGGCCCGCTGCCACTGGGCGTAGTCGGCGGCACAGTCCGCCTCCGCCCGCTGCGGCATAAACACATGCTGGCTGCGGCGCAGGGTTTTCAGTTCGTTCAGACCGTTCCAGAGTCCCACAGCCAGACCCGCCAGCGCAGCGGCGCCGAAGGCGGTGGTCTCCACCTGTGCGGGGCGGTCCACATGCAGCCGCAGCAGATCCGCCTGCGTCTGCATCAGGATATCACTGACAGAAGCGCCTCCGTCTACCCGCAGTTCCGTCAGCGGGCAGGGCGCGTCGGCATTCATAGCCCGCACCAAATCGGTCACCTGATAGGCAATGGAATCCAACACTGCCCGGGCAATGTGGGCACGGGTGGAGCCGCGGGTCAAGCCCACGATGGTGCCGCGGGCATACATGTCCCAATAGGGTGCGCCCATGCCGGTGAAGGCAGGCACCACGATCACGCCGCCGGAAGAAGGCACACTTTCCGCCAGTCGGTCACATTCCGGTGCAGAGGAGATAAGCCCCAGCTCGTCCCGCAGCCACTGGATGGTGCTGCCCGCGTTGAACACGCTGCCCTCCAGCACATAGGTCACTTCGCCGCCTACCGACCAGCCGATGCTGGTAACGAGGCCGGACTTGGAGCGAACCACCTCGCTGCCCACATTCATCAATGCAAAACAGCCGGTGCCGTATGTATTCTTGGCCTCGCCGGGTGTGAAGCAGCCCTGACCAAAAAGTGCCGCCTGCTGGTCTCCGGCGCTGCCGCAGATGGGGATACCCGCAAGACACTCCAGTCCGGGGATATTTTCCGCCACGGTGCCGTAGACCTCACTGTTGCCTCTCGGCTCCGGCAGCAGGGAAACAGGAATGCCCAGCACGGCGCACAGCTCCTCATCCCACTGTAGGGTGTGGATGTTGAAGAGCATGGTGCGGGAGGCGTTGGAATAATCCGTTACATGGACCTTGCCTCCGGTCAGTTTCCAGATCAGCCAGCTGTCCACCGTGCCAGCGCACAGTTCACCCCGCTCTGCCCGCTCTTTCAAGCCGGGGACGTTGTCCAGCATCCACTTGATCTTGGTGCCAGAAAAATAGGCGTCAATCACAAGCCCGGTTTTTTCCTGCACACGCTCTGTAAAGCCTGCCGCCTTCAGCATGTCGCAGATAGCGGCCGTCCGGCGGCACTGCCAGACGATGGCGTTGTAAACCGGTTTTCCCGTAGCCCGTTCCCAGAGGATGGTGGTCTCCCGCTGGTTGGTGATGCCAATGGCGGGGATCTTTTTCGGATCGATATGGGCGGCATCCACCGCCTCGATCAGCGCCCGCTTCTCCGTGTTCCAGATCTCCACGGGGTCGTGCTCCACCCAGCCGGGCTGGGGATAGATCTGACGGAAGGGGTACTGGGCGCGGGAGACAATATTCCCCGCCTTGTCAAACAAAATGGCGCGGGAGCTGGTAGTTCCCTGATCCAGCGCGACAACATAAGCTTCCATACAAAGCCTCCTCTGGTAATTTCCTGCAGAGTGTGCTATATTTTCCATAGTATAACACAGAAAGGAACGGTTGACCATGGTGAGAAATGAATTTACCTTCCTCTCCGCTGACGGGAAAACCCCCATCCACGCGGTGGAGTGGCTGCCGGAGGGCGCACCCCGTGCCGTACTGCAGATCGCCCACGGCGTATCGGAGTACATCCTGCGCTACGAACCCTTTGCCTGCTACCTGACGGAGCAGGGCTTCGCCGTGGTGGGCCACGACCACATCGGCCACGGCAGTTCGCTGGCCGACGGCGGGGAGCGCCTGTACTTCGGCCCGAAAGGCAGCTGGGACTGGGTAGTGCAGGACATCGACACACTGCGGCAGTTGGAGGGGAAAAAGTTTGCCGAACTTCCCTACTTCCTGCTGGGCCACTCCATGGGCTCGTTTTTAGCCCGCACCTATCTGATCCGCTATCCCGGCAGTGTGGACGGCACGGTCATCATGGGCACCGGCCAAATGGCTCCTGCCCTGATCACCGGCGGTCTGGCCGTGGCCGCTGCGGAAAGCCGCCGCATCGGCGAGGCCCAGCCCAGCCCCATCGTCACCAAACTGTCCTTCGGCACCTATAACAAGCTGTTTGCCCCCAACCGTACCGGCTTCGACTGGTTGTCGGTCAACGAGGAAAACGTGGACTCGTACATTGCCGACCCTCTCTGCGGCGGCAACGCCTCCATCGGGCTGTTCCGGGAGATGCTGGGCGGCATGCGCTTTATTGCAAAGCCGGAAAATCTAAAGAAAATGAACCGGAACATGCCCATTCTCTTCATTTCCGGCGAAATGGACCCGGTGGGCGACTGCGGCAAGGGCGTGCAGCGGGCATACGAGAGCTTCCTGAAAGCCGGAATGCGGGATGTAGCGATCCGACTCTATCCAGAACTGCGCCACGAAATTCTTTGTGAAACCCAACGTCAAACCGTTTTTGAAGACATCTTCCACTGGCTGGAAGCACACCTCCCCGCCTGATAACACCGCAAAAAAGCACCGCTGCAAAAGCAGCGGTGCTTTTTATATAAAGGATGAAAAAGAGGATTAAAGGAGGCCTTCCTTCTTGGCAGTCATGTACTGGACAACAACGATGCCAACCACAATCACCAAACCGGCAACGTCGCTGACCGTGCCGGGGATCATCATACCCAGACCACCGGCAGCCAGCAGCAGGCGGAACACCACATTGATCTTGCGGTACAGATGGCCGTTGAGGGCTGCGGCAATGCCGTACAGGCCCAGCAGGGCGCTGACCACGATCTGAACGACGGCCAGAGGACCGACGCTGAACAGCTCGCCAAGCGGATTCATGAACAGCATGGCAGGATTCAGAGAGAAGATGTAAGGCACGATAAAGGCCGCGATGGCCAGCTTTGTGGCGTTGAGCGCCGTCTTCATGGGAGGTGCCTTGGCAATGGCGGAGCCCGCATAGGCAGCCAGTGCCACGGGAGGGGTAATATCGGCCACGATGCCGAAGTAGAACACGAAGAAGTGGGCGGCCATCATGGGAATGCCGATCTCCTCGCTCATCAGAATAGGAGCGCAGGTGGAGGCCATGATGCAGTAGTTGGCAGTGGTGGGAACACCCATGCCCAGGATGATGCAGCAAATCATGGTCAGGAACAGGGCCAGAATGGGCACACCCGCGGAGGCAGCCACGATGGCACGCAGCAGCTTGGAGGCAAGGCCGGTGGTCACAATGCAGCCGGCAACCACGCCTGCCATGGCGCAGGCAGCAGCCACGGTGATGGTTCCCTTGCCACCAGCTTCCAGTGCATCGACGGTCTTGCTCAGGCTGATACGATCTTCCTTATTGATCACGCCGACGATAATGGTCACCAGAATCGCGATGGCAGCAGAGGACTGCATGGTGCGTGCACCGGTGGACACCAGCCACACGAGGATGACCAGCGGAGCCAGCAGATAAATCTTCTTTGCCAGTTCACGGAAACGAGGCAACTCGTCACGGCTCAGGCCGCGCAGGCCCAGTTTCTTGGCTTCCAGATGAACGGCGATGTAAATGCCGGTAAAATACAGCACAGCCGGCAGCACAGCCATCAGGGCGACCTGTGCATAAGGCACACCGGTGTACTCAGCCATCAGGAAGGCAGCGGCGCCCATAATGGGAGGCATGATCTGACCGCCGGTGGAGGCGGCAGCCTCAACAGCGCCTGCAAACTCGCCCTTATAGCCGGTACGCTTCATCATGGGGATGGTGACGGAACCGGTGGTAACGGTGTTGCCCACGGAGGAGCCGGACACCATGCCGCACAGGGCGGAGGAGATGACGGCCACCTTGGCAGGACCGCCGGCAGAAGCACCGGCCACACAGTTGGCGAGGTTGATAAAGAAGTTGGAAATGCCGGTGCGTTCCAGGAAGGCGCCGAAGATGATGAAGATAACGATGTACTTCTGGCAGGTGGCGATGGGAGTACCCATAACGCCGCTGACGGTGTAGAACAGGTCATACATCACCTTGCCGAAGCGGACATTTGCCAGTGCGTAGATCAGCAGTGCAGCCACCACGCACAGAATGGGGATGCCCACGCTGCGGCGACACAGTTCCATCAGGGCCAGAATGGCCACCACGGCCATGGCAAGCATGATGGGGCTCTTGGAGATCACGGTGTAGTCCGTCAGCAGGATTTTTTCGGCGTTTGCCGCGAAATAGAAGAAAGGCACGCTACCCACTACCATAATGACGATGTCATACCAGGGCAGGTGGTTTTCCTTCACATTTTTCTTGCTTGCGGGGTAATTCAGGTAACCGATGATAATGATGAAGCCGAGGAACAGCGTCAGGGGAATCTCGGCGATGCCGCGGAACAGCAGCGTCATAGCAAGGCAGTACACGGAAAAGGCCGCCATCAAATAGCGAATCACCATCTTGGGCTTGCCGGTCCAGATACGGGTATTGGATTCACGGTCATACTTCTTCATGACCTCTTCCACGTCCGCAGCAGTACCAACTTCCGCCGTATCAACACTTTCTACAACCACTGTTTCTTCTGCCAGCATCTTTTTTTTCTTCAAAAAGGCCATATTCTTTCTCCTCTTAGCAGATTTTTAACAGAGTTTGAAAACACAGGAACTGCGGCGGAATGTTCCGCCGCAGTTCGCGTATGCATACAAAATCTTACTTCGTGGGGACAGTGATGCCCTTTTCAGCGAAGTACTTGGCAGCGCCCTTGTGATAGGGAACGGCAGTGACGGAAGCAGCGAAGTCCAGATCCAGCTCAGCCTTCTTGTCGTGGGCCAGAGTGTCCACGCTCTCGAAGATACCGGAAACCACGTCGTAGACAGCATCCTCGTCCACATCGTCGCGTGCAATGATCACCGCGCCCACAGCCACGGTGGTAGCGTCCTTCTCCAGGCCATAGGCCTCAGCAGGGATGACGTTCTTGCTGTAGTAGGGGGAAGCAGCAGTCAGCTTCTCAATGTGCTCGTCGTCCAGCTCGACCAGATAGACATCACGGCTGGTGGCCAGAGAAGTGATGGCGGTGGTGGGAGCACCGGAAACAATGAAGCCGGCGTCGATCTTACCATCCTGCAGAGCCTCGGTGGAGTCACCGAAGGACTGGTAGGTGGGGTTGATATCGTCCAGAGTCAGGTCATAGGCAGCCAGCACGTCAATGGCGTTGAAGTACACGCCGGAGCCGGACTCACCAACGGAAACGGTCTTGCCCTTCAGGTCGGCAACGCTCTTGATGGTGGGATCCAGAGTGACGATCTGCACCTGCTCCATATACAGGGAAGCGACGGTGGAGAAGCTGTCAATCTTGTTCTCAAACAGGCTGGTGCCGTTGTAAGCATAAGCCATGACATCGGACTGCACCAGACCCAGCTGGGCATCGCCGATATCCATCAGCTCGATGTTAGCCTTGGAGCCCTTGCCGACGATGGCGGTAACGGTGGTCTTGGTATCGTCGCTGATCTGGCCGGCCAGAACCGTGCCGAAGCCATAGTAAGTACCGGTCTCACTGCCGGTGGTGAAGGTCAGTTCTTTGCTGCCACCGCAGCCGACCAGAACGGAAGCCATCAGAACGGCTGCCATCAGCAGAGACATCATCTTTTTCATCGTAACATCCTCTTTTCATGTCATGTTTGGTGGGGTAGTCTTTTCTACTCTGCATATGATACCGCACTCCCCTTCATTTTTCAAGTCCTTTTTTCCGTTTATTGAGATTTATTTGCAAGAAACCGCCCTTTATCTTGCAAAATTTCTGCATTTTCATAAGAAAAGTGACAGTCCGCCTGCAAACAACGTCATTCTGCACAAAGGATTTCTTCTTTTCAAGGTCAACTTTTGTCCACATCCTACGGACATTGTTCCGCCGTACTTCATTTTTTGCAGGAAAAATTTCTGGCGTTTTTGCGGTTTGTTTTTGCACACACCCCTTTTATCGTTGATTTTTAAGAAAAAGCGTAAAAAACACCGCATTCCATGATGGAATGCGGTGTTTAAGTTTTTTAAATTACTGTCTTGCCTTGCTGTCCACAACGTCCTTCAGCAGAGCGGAGAAGGCCTCCAGGCTCATAGCGCCCAGATCCTCGCCGCTGCGGTGGCGGACGGAAACGGTCTTGTTCTCGATGTCGCGGTCGCCCAGCACCAGCATGTAGGGGGTCTTCTCCAGCGTGGCCTCGCGGATCTTCTTGCCGATCTTCTCGTTGCGGTAGTCCACTTCCACGCGGAAGCCTGCGGCATCCAGTGCATCGGCCACTTCCTTGGCGTAACCGTCAGCACGCTCCGTAACGGTCAGGATCTTTACCTGCACAGGGCTGAGCCATGCGGGGAAGGCACCGGCAAAGTGCTCGGTGATGACGCCGATAAAGCGCTCGATGGAGCCCAGCACCACGCGGTGGATCATGACAGGACGGTGCTTCTGGCCATCCTCGCCGATATACTCCAGCTCAAAGCGCTCGGGCAGCTGCATATCCAGCTGGATGGTGCCGCACTGCCAGGTACGACCCAGAGAGTCGGCCAGATGAAAGTCCAGCTTGGGGCCGTAGAACGCGCCGTCGCCCTCGTTGATGATATACTCCTTGCCCATCTCGCTGACTGCAGCCTTCAGGGTCTCGGTGGCGAAATCCCAGTCCTTCTCGTCGCCCATGTGATCCTCGGGCATGGTGGACACTTCGATCTGATAGCTCAGGCCGAAGACAGAGTACACTTCGTCAAACAGCTTGACCACATTCTTGATCTCATCCTTCATTTGGTCCCAGGTCATGAAGATGTGGGCGTCGTCCTGGGTGAAGCAGCGGACGCGGAACAGGCCGTGCAAGGCGCCGGAAAGCTCATGGCGGTGCACCAGACCCAGCTCACCCACACGCAGGGGCAAATCACGGTAGGAATGGGGCTCGCTGGAGTAGACCAGCATGCCGCCGGGGCAATTCATGGGCTTAATGGCGAAGTCCACATCGTCGATGACGGTGGTATACATATTGTTCTTGTAGTGGCCCCAGTGACCGGAGCGCTCCCACAGCTGACGGTTCATCATCATGGGAGTGGAGCACTCCACATAGCCGTACTTCTTATGCACCTGACGCCAGTAGTCAATCAGGGTGTTGCGCAGCACCATGCCCTTGGGCAGGAAGAAGGGGAAGCCGGGACCCTCGTCGCGGAGCATAAACAGGCCCAGTTCCTTGCCCAGCTTGCGGTGGTCACGCTTCTTGGCCTCTTCGATGCGGGCCAGGTACTCGTCCAGCTCGTCCTTCTTGGGGAATGCCACGCCGTAAATACGCTGCAGGGTCTCGCGGTTGGAGTCGCCGCGCCAGTAGGCCGCGTTGCAGGCGGTCAGCTTGATGGCATTGCCCTTGATGCGGCCGGTGGAATCCACATGGGGGCCGGCACACAGGTCCACGAACTCGCCCTGCTTATAGAAAGAAATGACGGCGTCCTCGGGCAGGTCGTTGATCAGCTCCACCTTGAAGGGCTCGCCCTTCTCTTCCATGAACTTGATGGCCTCTGCGCGGGGCAGCTCAAAGCGCTCCAGCTTCAGCTTCTCCTTGCAGATCTTGCGCATCTCGGCCTCAATCTGCTCCATGTGCTCAGGGGTGATGGCAAAGGGAGAAT
>JAZRCP010000080.1:0-3330 GCA_045659825.1 Dysosmobacter sp.
AGTAATTTCATGAAACAACTCCCCCCTTCAGGAAAATTTTTTGGATAAGGTGAGACTTACTTTTGTTTATCGGATACAGGCCATCCTGTATCAATGCAGTTCCGTCTCCGTGACGCACTCATTTTTGATGCGGCCTACCAGATATTGCAGCGCGTCGACCACATGGGGTCGGATGTCGCCGCCGATGAGGACGTACATGATGTCGTCGCCCACCTTCAGCTCACCCTCGTTCAGCCATGTTTTGATGTAGTAGATTCCGTCCATGCGGTAGGTGTCCGCAACCACGGATTCCACCTTTGCGGCGTCATAGGAAAACAGCATTCCCTTGACGGGTTTTGTGTTCTCCTCGCCGTTTCGCACGGCGGCCTTGGCGGTTTTCCGTACGATACCGTTGTGGGTCAGATACATGCCAATCTTGGCAGCACTGGGATGGGCTTTTGCCTCCTTCAGCCACAGATCCATGGAAGGGACTTCTTTGTGAAGATGGCGGTGATGGTGATGATGGTGTGCGTCCTGCGCACAGTCAGCGGAACCGCTGGAGAGCAGCATGTCAATGCCGTGCCCCACGGAATCGAGGACTGCCAGCAGATTTTCCTTCGCGGCTTTTTCGCTGCCGGGAAGGTTGACGATGAGTGTTCTGCCGCGAATGCCTGCAGCGGCTCTGGACAGGCAGCCCCGCGGGGTAACCTTCATGCTTTCCGCCCGCATAGCCTCGGGAATCCCTCTCGTTTCCCGCTCCACAACAGCAAGGGTTGCCTCCGGAGTCACATCCCGGGGGGAAAAACCGGTGCCGCCGGTGGTCAGGACAAGGTTGATGGCCTTTTCGTCGGCGCATGCTATTAACTCGGATTTAATTTGCTCCAATTCGTCGGGAATGATGGCGGTGTAATCCACCTGCCAGCCTGCTTCCTTCAGAATCGCGCAGAGGGCGGGGCCGCTGGTATCCACGCGCTCGCCGCGGGAGCCTTTATCGCTGATGGTGATGACCGCTGCCGTGTATGTCATGCCTGCTGCTCCTCTCTGTGAAAATCGCCGTGAATGCCGCCGGTCTTTTCCAGCAGGCGGATGTCAGAAATCAAAATGTCCTTCTGCACCGCCTTGCACATGTCATAAACCGTGAGTGCCGCGGTGGATGCCGCAGTCAGGGCCTCCATCTCCACGCCGGTGCGTCCGTCACAGGATACGGTTGCCTGAATCTCCACACAGCAACGTGTTTCGTCCAGGGAGAGGGATAGATCTATGCCGCTAATCTGCACCGGATGGCACATGGGGATGAGGTTCGGCGTGTGTTTTGCGCCCATGACGCCCGCAATTTGCGCCACTGTCAGAACATCGCCCTTTTTCATGCCACCGCTGCGGACCAGGTCGAATGTCTCCTGACTGACAAATACACGGGCGCCCGCGACCGCCGTGCGGCGGGTAGGGGGCTTGCTCCCCACATCCACCATCTTGGCCCGGCCTTGTTCATTAAAATGGGTAAAATCATCCATGTTTTTCATAATAAACTCCGTCAACTCCTGAATCTCATCAAATCCAAAGCGGGGGATATCGGGGGTCCCTGTATCGGCGTCCGTGACAACCGCGATGTAGCGGCTGAGCTCTGCCGTAAAGCCTTTCCCCGCGGCTTTCCTGCAAATGCCGATCTGCGTGAGGGGTTCCTGCTTATAGCCCTCTACGAGGATCAGATCCACATCATGGATCAGCGCGGCAATCTGCGTCAAAGAAAGGGGCCGCTGTTCCACAAGGGCCATTTTGCCAGAGGAGGCAATGACCGTCATGTCCGCGCCTGCCTGTGCAAACCGCCACGAATCCTTTCCCTCGTGGTCGATCTCAAAATCGTGGCCGTCGTGCTTGATGACTGCCACTCGCAGGCCCTGTGCTTTCAAACTCCGAACCAGTTTTTCCACCAGCGTTGTTTTCCCTGTGCCGGAATAGGCGGCAAAGGCCAGAACCGGAATACCGTTCATACTTATCCTCCGATCCGATTCATGTTGCGCCCCGCGCCGCTGCGTTTCTGAGCCGAGAGTTCCTCGTGGCAGACGGGCTTGCTCCGGATGGCATTTTCGAACTGACGGATCATCCCGTCAAAGTCCAGACCCTTGATGGAAAACTCCTCGGAGGAATGGAGGCAGGGCTTCAGTTTTCCGTCAGCCGTCAGGCGGATGCGGTTGCACTCGGCACAGAAATGGCTGCTCACCGGACTGATCAGGCCAATATTTCCCTGTGCATCCGGCAGGCGGAAGAGCCTTGCCACGCCGCCGTCGGCTCTGACCGGCTCCAGTTCCGGCAGCCGGGTGAGGACGGCGTCACAGGGGATCATGGCATTCTGGCCGAACTCCCCGTGATCTCCCATGGGCATCAGCTCAATGAAACGGACATCCACGGGGTACCGAACGGTCAGTGCGGCCAGTTCCTGTACTTCATCGTCGTTGAAGCCGCCGATCAGGACGGTGTTAATCTTAATGCGGGAAAACCCCGCGTCAATGGCGCTTTCAATGCCTGCCAGCGCGGTTTCGAAGTTGTCACGGCGGGTGATGTGGGCGTATTTTTCGGGATTCAGCGTGTCAAGGCTGATGTTGACGCGGTGAACGCCTGCCTCCCGCAGGGGCTTTGCCATCTGGGGGAGCAGGATGCCGTTGGTGGTCAGGCAGACCTCTTCAATGCCCTCCACGGCAGAAGCGCGGGAACAGATGGAGAGGATGTTCTTTTTGACCAGCGGCTCACCGCCTGTGATGCGCAGCTTGCGAAAGCCCAGCGATGCGGCGGCCTCCACAGCCAGGATCATCTCGTCCTCGGTGAGCATCTCCGTATGATCTTTTTTGCAGATGCCGTCCTCCGGCATGCAGTACCTGCAGCGGAGATTGCAGCGCTCTGTCACAGACAGGCGCAGATAATAGATTTCTCTTCCAAATATGTCTTTCATATCAATACCTTCCGAAGGTGCAGTTGGGCCAGTGGCAGGCCTTGCACATCTGACACAGGCCGCTGTCGCCAAGATTGATTAAGTCCTGCTTGGTAAGCTTATCTCCCGTAAAGACCTGCGGCAGCAGCACATCAAACATGGTGGTGGGCAGGCTGATGGCGGCACCGGGCACGCCGAGAATGGCCACATCCCCCAGATATGCCACCAGTGTCATGTTGCCGGGCTGTGCGGGAACGCCGTGGCTGACGATCTCCGCGCCCAGTGCGCGGATGGCGGAGGGCGTCAGATCGTCGGGGTCCACAGACATGCCGCCGGTGAAGATCAGCAGATCTGCGCCGTTAGTCAGATGAGCTCTGGCGGCGTTCACAATCATGTCCAGATCGTCATCGCAGATGGTGATGCCGACA
>JAZRCP010000081.1:0-2942 GCA_045659825.1 Dysosmobacter sp.
GAGAAGGAGATATAGAGATAGAGCCGGAGGACAAGCCACCGGCCTCCCCCGTCCCCTATGAATCTATCAAATCTATGTATAACGAGATTTGTGTCTCTTTCCCTCGCTGTGTATCTCTTTCTGACGCCAGAAAGAAGGCTATCCGGGCCAGGATCAAAAGCGGGTATACCCTGGAGGACTTCAAGACCCTGTTTGAAAAAACAGAGGCCAGCAGCTTCCTGAAAGGCAAGAACCCCAGAAACTGGTCTGCATATTTTGATTGGCTGATTAAGGACGCCAACATGGCCAAGGTCCTTGACGGCAATTATGACGACAAACAGAAAGGCGGTGATAAGCATGGAGCGATTGCAGGAAATTCTGGCGGGCCTAAACTGCACGGCACGTACCTCTGAGATGACAGAGGAGGAGCTGGAGCAGTTTCGGGCGGACAGCTACAACAGCAACCCCGGAAACCTTGACGAGGCTGACGGACACAACTGCAAAACCTGCCTCAATAAAGGCTGGATAATGCGAGCGGGCCGGGATGACCGTGGCAACTGGACGACCTTCTCAGGAGAGTGCAAGTGCATGGCCATCCGCAGGACCATCCGCAGGATGCAGCGCAGCGGCCTCAAGAACATCATCCGGGATTATACCTTCGACAAGTTCCTGGCCACGGAGGACTGGCAGAAAGCCATCAAGGGCGCGGCCATGGAGTACGCGAAGAACCCGGAAGGCTGGTTTTTCATCGGCGGCCAGAGCGGCGCCGGAAAGTCCCACATCTGCACCGCGATCTGCCGGGAGTTCCTCCTGGGCGGGCGTGAGGTCAAATATATGCTATGGCGTGACGACATTGTGCAGCTCAAGGGAGCGGTCACTGACGCCGAGCAATATGGCAGCTTGATGGACCAATATAAGCGCATCGACATCCTGTACATAGATGATCTGTTCAAAACCGGCAAGGGGCCGGACGGGGCGAAGCAACACCCCACGGCTGCCGACGTAAATGCCGCCTTTGAAATCCTGAATTACAGGTACAACGATCCCAAAAAGCTCACCATCATCTCCAGCGAGTGCACCATTGACGACCTCCTGGAAATCGACGAGGCGGTGGGCGGTCGTATCTTCGAGCGGGCCAAGGTCATCAGCCTGCGCCCTGACAAGAGCAGAAACTACAGACTGAGGGGAGCTATAGAGCTATGAAGAAAAGCGAGGCTTACACGCTGGCCATGGTGGCGGTGATTGATTGCGAGCGTTTCACCGTCATCGAAAAGCTGGAAATCCTGGAGCAGCTGATGGACCAGCGCAAGCATGAGCGCTGGTACGAGGAGAGGGAGGCGAAAGAAAATGCTGACCTGCCCTAATTGCCGGGAGGAACTGGACCAGGACGATTACATGTTCCGAGACAGCAACCGGGCTGTTATTGGCTGTGAGAACTGCATCGAAACGGTGCGGGCGGAAATCGCCATTGGTGATATGAATGATTACTGATAGGAGGCAAGAACATGGGACTTTCCCTTTATGAGATCGACCGCCAAATCATGGCCCTGGTGGACCCTGAGACTGGCGAAATCGTGGACGGTGCTTCCTTCGACCAGCTCAAGATGGCCAGAGAGGACAAGCTGGAGGGCATCGCCTGCTTTATCAAGAACACGGTGGCGGAGGCTGCCGCCATCAAGGCAGAGGAGGCCGCCCTGGCTGCCCGCCGCAAGGTGCTGGAGAACCGGGCGACCAGGCTGAAAACCTACCTGCACGAAGCCCTGGGCGGTGAGAAGTTCCAGACCGCGAAATGCTCCATTACCTTCCGCAGTTCCACCGGCGTGGAGATCATCGACGAGGACGTCCTGCTGCGTTATCTGGAGCGGAACGGGCTGGAGGATTGCATCAAGTACAAGATGCCGGAAATCAGCAGGTCGGAGGTCGGCAAACTGCTCAAGGAAGGCCGCGACGTGCCTGGCGCGATCCTGGAAGAGCGGCAGAATATCCAAATCAAATAAAGGCGGTGAAACAGTGAATATTTACGAGAGTATTGCTGCCCTGATGCAGGACATCCCTGCGGTCGGCAAGGAAAAACGCAACAAGGAGCAGGGCTTTTTATATCGGGGCATCGACGACGTGATGAACGCCCTCCAGCCGCTCCTGAGCAAGCACAAGGTTTTTATCGTGCCCGAAGTGCTGGAGCAGAAGCGCGAGGAGCGCGTGACGAAGCAAGGCAAAAACCTCCTGTACTCCATTCTGAGGGTCAAATACACATTTTTCGCCGAGGATGGCAGCAGCGTGTCGGCGGTGGTCATCGGCGAAGGTATGGACATGGCCGACAAGGCAAGCAATAAAGCGATGGCTGTGGCTATGAAATATGCGCTTTTCCAGGTGTTTTGCATCCCCACCGAGGAGATGACGGACCCGGACAGCGAAACGCCGGACCCTTCTGCCCCCTGTTGCGAGGAGTGCGCCAATGAAATTCCGCCGGTGAAGATGAAGGACGGCGCGATTAGAACGCCGCAGGAGTGGGCCGCATCTACGAAGGAATATTTCGGGCGGCAGCTCTGCATGGACTGCTATAAAAAGGCAAAGGCGGCAGCAAAGGCGGCTGATGGCGCATGAGAGCCATATTTGAGAGGGCCAAGGTGATCCTGGACGGCGAGGACGCCTTCCTGTGTCTCTGCATCCCCTACCGGGACGCCAAGAAGTTCGTGGGCGAGATGAAGCGCAAGAAGTACGCGGTCGAGATCAAAGAGCACCGGGAGCGCCGGAGCCTGGACGCCAACGCCTATGCCTGGCAGCTCATCGGCAAGCTGGCCGCCAAGCTGAGCCATCCGAGCAGGCCGGGAGTGCCGGGCGTGGTCATCACGCCGGAGCAGATATACCGGGAGGCCATCCGGGACGTGGGCGACAATTACGAGGTTATCCCCATCCGGGACGACGCCCTGGACCGCTGGCGGGAGATATGGGCAGGCAAGGGC
>JAZRCP010000082.1:0-2033 GCA_045659825.1 Dysosmobacter sp.
GAGGCCAGCACATCATGCTCTGCCTGACTGAGCAGGTCTGCCGCCACCCAGCGGGGGTCGGACTTGCCGTCCGCCAGCACCAGAATTTCGCTGGGGCCTGCGATCATGTCGATGGCCACCCGTCCGAACACCTTCCGCTTGGCAGTTGCCACGAAGATGCCGCCGGGGCCGACGATCTTGTCCACGCGGGGAATGCTTTCGGTTCCGTAGGCCAGCGCGGCTACCGCCTGTGCGCCGCCTACTTTGAAGATCTTATCCGCACCGGCGATTTTAGCCGCCGCCAGCGCATCGGGGCTGATGCTTCCGTCCGCCTCCGGCGGCGTCACCAGCACGATCTCCCGCACGCCGGCGATCTTCGCCGGAATCACATTCATCAAAATGGTGGAGGGAAACGCCACCGGGCTGCGGGGCACGCAGATACCCACCTTTTCAATGGGGGTGTAGCGCTGGCCCATGACGATGCCCTCTTCCCCTTCCATCCGGAAGTCCTGATGGACCTGCCGCTCATGGAAACGGCGGATGTTGGCTGCCGCCATCTCGAGAGTGGTGATGAATTCGGGGTCCACGCTCTGCCATGCCGCCTCGATCTCCGCCTCGCTGACGCGGAGATTCTCCGGCCGCACGCCGTCAAATCGCTCGGTGTAATCCAGCAGGGCAGCATCTCCCCGGGCTCTTACCTCCGCGATCACGGCGTCTACCGCCGTACTGACGTCCTCTTCCGCCTGAATGTCCCGGTTCAGGATCTCCTCCGGCGAAAGCCGGTCAAAATCATAAATACGAATCACTGCTTGGTCACCTCGCTCAGTTTATTGAGCAGCGTGTCGATCTCCTGCCGCTTGAACTGGTAGCTGCCGCGATTGGCAATAAACCGGGCGGAGATGGGCATGAACTCCGTCAGCACCGCCAGTTCGTTTTCCTTCAGCGTCGTACCGGTCTCCACGATGTCCACAATCACGTCGGACAGTCCCAGAATGGGAGCCAGTTCGATAGAGCCGTTCAGCTTGATGATATCGATATCCCGCCCCTGTGCGGCGTAATAAGCTTTTGCAATGTTGACAAACTTGGTGGCCACCCGCAGCGTGCGTCCCGGGTCATCCACAAAGTCCTTATGGCCCGCCACGCACATGCGGCACTTGCCAAGCCCGGTGTCCATCAACTCGTAGACGTCCGCGCCGGACTCGGCCAGAATGTCCTTGCCCACGATGCCGATGTCCGCGGCGCCGTGTTCCACATAGATGGCAACATCACTGGGTTTGACGAGGAAATAGCGGATACCGGCCTCCGGATTTTCCACCACCAGTTTGCGGGTCTCGTTGTAGTTTTCGGGGCAGCCGTAGCCCACACCGGCCAGCAGGTTGTAAACCTTGTCACCGAGGCGGCCCTTGGGCAGCGCTACATTCAGCATGACCTTGCCGTTTTCCGCCGTTTCTCCGGCAGGACGGGCCAGCTCATCTAAGTACAGGGCAAACCCGATGGCGCGGGCGCCCTTGCGGAACTGTTCCGCCAGCGGATCATACCGTCCGCCCTTCAGCACGGCGCGGGGCAGACCGTCCAGATAGCCCTGCATCACAAGACCGTTGTAATATTCCATATTTCCCACGAGGGACAGATCCAGCCGCAGCTGCGCTGCGTCGCCCTGCGCCGTCAAGCGGCTGCACAGTCCGCGCAGTTCCTCCAGCGCCGCACCCATGGGTGCATTGAGGGCCAGCGGCTCCGCCTCGGCCAAAATCGTCTTCCAGTCGCCGCTGAGGGTGTTCAGCTTCCGCAGCGCATCTGTTCCCTGCCGGGACAAACCTGCTTCCGCGGCACACTTTTGCAGTTCGTGGGCATTGCGGTCGCGGATCCAGTTCAGCAGGCGGGGGCCGATGCTCTCCGGCGCACCGACGGCATCCAGCAATCCGGTGACCAAGCCCATGTGGCTCAGTTCCAGCACATAGTCCCGCTCCGTCACAGCAAGGCTCTGCAAGGCCTGCGCCACCGTCTGGGCAGTAACCTCGTCATCCACCGCGCCAATGCACTCCAAACCCATCTGG
>JAZRCP010000083.1:0-7130 GCA_045659825.1 Dysosmobacter sp.
CAAACGCATCCAGAAATACAAGGCAACGTTTGCTGCATAAAGAAACTCACCGCTACCAATGTTCGATGGTAACGGTGAGTTAATAGAGTTATTTTTTAGTTATTTCCCCGGTCTACCTTGACAGGGGCGGATCATTCACCACAGGCGGGATATTCTATAAAAACGGGCTTGCTGTGATCTGCAGCAAGCCCGTTTTGTGTTTAAATATTTTTTCAGCTGTTTTTCAGATAGTCGCCCATCATGTAGCCGTCCTTCATGATGCCGCCCACATCTGCGAACTGAATCTTGTACCATCCATCGCTGGCGCTCTCCACGATCTGGATCTTCGCACCATTGGGCACGGTTGCCAGAATATCATAGGTCGTACCCGGACCGGAACGGACGCGCACACCGTTTCCGCCGTTAATAACACTGGCGCTGCCAGCCTTCAGGGCTGTACTGGTGCTTCCGGTAGAACCAGTATTTCCAGTGCTGCCGGTGGAACCGGTGGAGCTACTGCCGCCGCTGATCTTCACACGGACGATACAAACGCCCTTGTTGGTGCCATCCGTCGCCACCACGTTGATGGTGCCGTTGGAAATGGCCGTCACCTTGCCTTCGGCATTGACAGATGCAACGCCATCATCCTGACTGACCCAGCTATACGTTCCGCTGCCGCCGGAAACATGGATAGTATGCGTTTCACCCGTTTCCCGCAGGGAGAAATCAGTCGTACTGAGGCTCAGTCCATCCGGCAGTGCCATGACTGTCTCAAAGTCCATCACAGAAGGCTCGTCGGTACCGGTTTCATCCTCCGGCATAGTCACTTCACCAGCAGAAGGATCTTCCGTTCCGGGCATCACTTCCTCCTGTGCGGGAGGCGTATTCTCCGGCTCTTTTTCGTTCTCTTTACCGCCCAGCTTATCACCGTAGAGGAGATACACCAGCAACGCAGCCATAATGATGATCAGGATGATCAGCATGGGCGTAACAATGCTGAACTGGCGGCTGCGGGATCCTCTTCTGGCACGATGAGGCTTACGGCGAATCTCCTCGCCATCCAGCAGAGCCTCTTCCTCTTCACAGAAAGGACAATCTTTGTATGTATCGGAGTACTTTTCTCCGCAGATGGGACAGCGAATCATTGCCATAGTGAACCCTCCCACATCATTTCTTTACACTTTACATAATATAGTCTTTTTCGACAGCCGTCAAGTGTGCACAGGCTTTTTTACAAATTACAGTTCTTCCGCAATGTCCCGCGTGGCGTAGGCGTTCAGTTCCATTCCCGCCGTATGACCCGCCAGATACTCGTAGTAGCCCTGCGCACCGATCATAGCACCGTTGTCTCCGCACAGTTTCAGCGGCGGCATATACAGGGTATAACCGTTTTCTTTACATGCCCGTTCCAGATCGCTGCGGATGATAGAATTAGCCGCCACACCGCCGGCTGCACAGATGACAGTTCGGCCCGACTGTCTGGCTGCCTCGATGACGCGGGGCACCAGCGTATCGCTGACCGCCTGCGTAAAGTCCCGGGCCAGTGCGCCGCGGTCCAGTTCCTCTCCCACCTGCTCCGCATGGTGGGCCAGATTGACTACCGCGGTCTTGAGGCCGGAAAAGCTCATGTCCAACGGTGCCCCATCCACATGCGCGTGAGGCAGCTTATAAACGCCGCCGGCAGAGGTCTGCGCCAGCTCGTCCACCGGCTTGCCGCCGGGATAGGGCAGGCCCAGCACACGAGCCGCCTTGTCAAAGCACTCGCCCGCTGCATCATCACGGGTCGCACCAAGGATCACCATGTCGGTATAATCCCGCACATCGATGATCAGGGTGTTACCACCGGAAATGGCCAGCGCCAGAAAGGGCGTCTTCAGGTCGGGAAAGGCCAGATAATTGGCAGCAATGTGGCCGCGGATGTGATGCACGGGAATCAGGGGCACATCCAGAGAAAACGCCACGGATTTGGCAAAGCTCAGGCCCACCAGCACCGCACCGATCAGGCCGGGCGCGTATGTCACCGCCACCGCATCGATCTCCTGCCGGGTGCAGCCCGCCTCCTTCAGCGCCTGCTCTGTCAGTGCGGAGATACACTCCACATGCTTGCGGGCTGCGATCTCCGGCACCACACCGCCGTACAGGGCATGGATATCCACCTGCGAGGCAATGGCATCCGCCAGCACCTTGCGTCCGTCCTCCACCACTGCTACCGCAGTCTCGTCGCAGGAGGATTCAAAAGCCAGTATTTTCATCGTCTCACTTCTTTCTTCACTGATCCCATGCCACCTGCGCGGCAGGTGCTGCGGCGGGGTCATAGGGAATCCGAACGTACTTTTGGTACTTTTCCGCTGTAAAGGTGTTTTGGTATACAAACTTGTGTTCGTCCATCAGTTCGGCATCATCCACCATCCGGTCAGCCAGGTACAGCGTCTTATAATGCACGCCGAAGATCTCCGTCTCGTAACCGGCAGTCCGCAGGCCGCAGCGGGCATAGAAGCCCAGCCGCCGCTTTGCCATTTCCACGTCCGGTGCATCCTCCGGCACTTCCACTTCGCCGAAGATCACCATTCCCGGCTCTGCCTGTGGCAGCAGCCGCAGCATTTCAGCTCCAAATCCGTCATTGCGCCAGCCCGCGCAGACGCACAGGTAATCCAGCAGGCCCCAGCCATCATGGCCCAGCCATAAAAACGCGCCGCCAACCAGACCCATTCCATCGTCATCATAGAGGCAATAGGGCTTATACCAGCCTTCCCGCCACATCTTTTCGATGGCGGCCAGCGGTTTCAGTTCTGCCGGTGGAAAGGCCTCCTTCATATCGGTGTTGTAAAACACCCGCAATTCCTCAAGCGTTGGGATTTTCAGAATCATACGTAAACTCCAGCGTCATAATGATGGCATCCTCCTTTGGATGCTCATAGTAATTCTTTCTACGGCCCACACTGCGGAACCCGCGGCTGCCGTAGAGCGCAATGGCATCGTAATTGGACGCGCGGACCTCCAGCGTCAGGAAGGCCAAACGGTTGCCCTTTGCAAAGTCCAGAAATACCTGCAGCAGCTTGCCTGCAATGCCCTGCCGACGGCATTCCGGCCGCACAGCCACATTGGTGATGTACCCCTCGTCCAGCACCACCTGCACACCGGCGTAGCCCACCACGCGGCCGCTGTCATCCAGTGCTACCAGGAAGGCGGAGAGCAGGTTGTCTAATTCCTCTGCCAGCATATTGCGGGACCAGGGCACGGAAAAACAAATCCGCTCCAGTTCCGCAACTTCATCCAAATGATCCGCCGTCATGGGTACGATGCGCACATGCATCCGATTCTCCTCCATGTTGTTTCCTCCTCAAGTCGTTTCAATGCTTCGGCTGTACAATGCAATGCCCAAAATGATGGCCACGCCGCCCAGCACCACCTGCAAAGCGGGCACCTCCGCAAACAGCAGCAGGCCCCACACGGATGCAAACACCGGTTCCAGCAGCTTCACAGTGGAAACGAAAGCCGGGGGCAGGTATTTTAGGCCCCAACTGAACACACTGTGCCCAAGCAAAGTACAAAAGACTGACATTCCAAGCGCTGTTAAGTAATTTGCATTGCCATGGCCGAAAACGGACGTTCCGCTGCTGAGGGCAATCGCCAGCACCGTTACCGCAGCCGCCAGATACACCACGAAGGTATATACCGTGGTGGAAACCGTTTTGCGGCACACGGTACCGATCATGGTGTAAACCGCCATCGTGGCACCCGCCGCAAGGCCCAGCAGATTCCCTTTCAGTACGTCTGCCCCCGCCACACTATCGGCCAGCGCCACCACGATGCTGCCACCAAGGGTCAGCGCAATGGCAACCCATGCCTTTCCGGAAAGTTTCTGACGGAACAGCAGCAAACTGGCCGCTGCCACAAACAGCACCTCCGTGTCCGACAGCACCACGGAAGCCGCAATAGATGTCCACCGCAACGATTCAAAGTAGGCAGAAAAGTGCAGCCCCAAAAAGATACCGCTGACAAGGCATAAACCTACTTCCCGCTTCCCCAGCACCAGCAGTTCCCTCCGCTGGCGAAACAGCACGGACGGCAGCAGCAACAGCACGGAAAAAGCCATGCGGTATAATACCAGTACCAACGACGGCGCTGTGGACCAGCGCACAAATACAGCGGACAGGGATACGCCTGCCACGCCCAAAATAACCAACAATCTCTTCATATGTACGTCCCGCATCCTGCCGCCGGGTCCTGTTTTTCCAGACACAGCACTCCGGCGGCCAATGCACAGTTGTTATCCCTTTGCTTCCAGCCAGTTGCGGCCCCAATGTGCCTCCGCGGTCAAAGGCACAGAGAGAGAGACTACCCGCTCCATTTCCTCCGCCAGCAGCGCAGCAACAGCAGATGCGTCCTCTTGCGGGCATTCCACGATCAGCTCGTCATGTACCTGCAGCACCAGACGGGCAGCCGGTTTTTCCGCTTTCAGCCTCTTCCAGACAGCGATCATTGCCAGCTTCATAATATCTGCCGCCGTGCCCTGAATGGGCATATTCAGCGCCACCCGCTCGCCAAAGGAGCGCATATTGAAATTGGAAGACTTCAGCTCCGGCAAATCGCGGCGGCGGTGATAGATCGTCTCCACATAACCGGCTGCCTTCGCCTGCTCCACCACATCGTCCATATACTTCCGCACACCGGGGAAGGTAGCAAAATAGGCCTCCATATACCGCTTGGCTTCCGCCACACTGACGCCAATATCCTGTGACAGTGAGAAGGCGGAAATGCCGTATACGATGCCAAAGTTGACTGCCTTGGCACTGCGCCGCATCTCCGGCGTCACCTCTTCCACCGGGACATGGAACACCTGCGCCGCCGTAGCCGTATGGATGTCCTGCCCCGAGGTAAATGCCGTTCGCATGGTCTCATCTCCGGCAATGTGGGCCAGCAGTCGCAGTTCGATCTGAGAGTAATCCGCATCCACCAGCACGCAGCCGTCCGCAGGGATAAACATTCTGCGGATCTCGCTGCCAAGGTCGGTGCGAGTAGGAATATTCTGCAGGTTGGGTTCCGTAGAGGAAAGGCGGCCCGTGGCCGTTACTGTCATCTGGAAGCTGGTACGCACCCGCCCGTCGGGGTCCATGGCCTTCAGCAGGCCGTCCGCATATGTGGATTTCAGCTTGGCATACTGGCGGTACTCCAGTACCATCCCCACGATGGGTGCCTCATACCGCAGCTTTTCCAGCACATCCGCATTGGTGGACCAGCCGGTTTTGGTCTTTTTCCCGTGGGGCAGACCCAACTTGTCAAACAGAATTTCACCCAACTGCTTGGGAGAGTTGATGTTGAACTCCTGCCCTGCCAAACCGTAAATGGACTGCTCCAGCTGTGCCGTATGCTGTGCCAGCATCTCGCCAAAGGACACCAGTGCCCCCTGATCCACACGGCAACCGGCCAGTTCCATCTCCGCCAGGACACGGCAAAGGGGTAACTCCACGGTTTCAAACAGTTCCCACATATTCTGCTGGCGAAGCTGCTTCTCCATCGTTTCATGCAAGCAGGCGATGACCGCTGCTTCTGCAGCGAGATCAGAGTACTGCTTCGCCCGATCGACTTCGGCAGTGCCCATATCCAGCAAAGAGAGCTGTTCTCCCTCTTCCCCGCCGGAAGCGCGGCCAATCTGGAATCCACAGTATTTCACACACAGCCGATCCAAATCGTAGCTGCCTGCCGTAGCATCCAGCAAATAGGCAGCCAGCGCCGTATCAAAAATCCAGCCGTCAGGTGCACAGCCGCAGTTCAACAAGCTGCGCTGTATGTCTTTTACATGGTGCCCTATCTTTGAAAGATTGGCAGAAAACATGGCGCAAACAGCCTTTTTATAGTCACCGGAATACCGTTCCCGATCCAGCACATAGGCACACGCATCTGCATCGTGATGCTGTTCGAAGACAACCACTTCCAGCTGATTCTTCGTGCGGACATAGACCGGTGCGCTGCGTTTTAGCATTTCCTGCACAGCCCCGGAAACCATGGTCTCGTCGGTCAGTTCTACGGTTACACAAGTGCCGGTATAGGTCTCTTCTGCAACGGCAGATACATCAGGCGTCAAGCCGAACTTTTCAATCAGTTTGGTGAATTCCAGCCGCAGAAACAGTCCGTAGGCATCCTGGGAAGGGGCCTGCTTCAGATTCTGCTCCGGATCAAATTCCAGCGGGGCGTCCGTGGCAATGGTGGCCAGCCAATAAGAGTGGCGGGCGCTCTCCTCCCCCTCCGTCAGCTTGCGGATGGCCGCAGGCTTGGCCTCGATCTCCGGCAGGCGTGCATAGAGATTTTCAATGGTCTGATATTTCTGAATCAGATCCATAGCCGTCTTTTCGCCCACACCGGCCACGCCGGGGATATTATCGGAGGTATCCCCCATCAGTGCCTTCAGGTCGATCATATGGATGGGATCGAAGCCGTACTGCTCTCTGAAAGCGTCAGGTGTCATGTCCTTGGTGGTGGTCTGTCCCATGCGGGTGGACACCAGCTTCACCTTGGTATGGTCTGTAATCAACTGCAGGGAATCCTTGTCACCGGTTACTACCGTACAATCCCACCCCGCCGCCTCACACTTGCGGGAAATGGTGCCGATCAGGTCGTCAGCCTCCCAGCCCGCCAGCTCGTAGCGTGGAATATTCAGGGTATCCAGCACTTCTTTCATCACCGGCATCTGCATCCGCAGTTCCTCCGGCATGGGCTTGCGGGTAGCCTTGTAGGCAGCGTCTGCCGTGTGGCGGAAGGTCGGCGCATGCACGTCAAAGGTGACGCACACCGCGTCCGGCTGCTCCTCTCCCTCCAGTCGCAGCAGTGTTGTCAGAAAGCCGAAAACGGCATGGGTATACAGGCCGTCCCGGGTACTGAGGGGGCGGATACCGTAATATGCACGGTTAATAATGCTGTTGCCGTCAACGACAAATAGTTTTTTCATGGCGTACCCTCGTTTCATAGGATTTGATACTGTTATTGTACCATAAATTCTGCCAAATTACAACGCCCAAAATGAACAAAGCAGAAAAAAGACTTGATTTTCCGTGTTTTTTTTAGTATAATATTAGATATCAATACAGTAATGCGAAAAGGAAACTGATGTATGGAAGACTTGCAGAAAAAGTCGGATCGTAGCCATGTCGTTC
>JAZRCP010000084.1:0-30537 GCA_045659825.1 Dysosmobacter sp.
TGGGATACCCAAGCTTGCGAACTGTGAGTTTAGCATTATAGCCACAGTAAATGTAATAATTTACTGCTCGTATGCGGTCTTCATATGAATACATGCGAACCTCCTAAGACTATATTGGTCCAGGATTTTGTCCGCAGCTCCAAATACCAAAAAACCGGAACTTCAAAATGACAATTTACAAGAGAGGGGGATTTATAGAATCCATCCACGATTGAACAAAATAAAAATTTTGTTTAATCAAGGGGAGAGCAAAGTGGGATGAGGCCGTAAAACCGCTTCTGATGGGTTTGGACCGCTTTTCAGCCATCGGTTCTGTTGGACGAGTTCCCGCATGGTTTTCTCCTCAATGGATTCCTGTTTACATATGGTAGATTATCGAACTGATGCGCCGCAAATCCTGCGGGACTTTCTATCTTACCACGAGACTGTCAAAGCACACTCCAAGCGCACGGTTGACGAATATTATCTGGATCTGCGGAATTTCTTCCGCTATCTGAAGCAAATGCGTGATCCGGCACTTTCCGGCAAGGCCTTGGATGAAATTGATATTATGGACGTTGATCTGGCGTTTGTTGGTTCTGTGACGCTGACGGATATTTACGGCTACATGACCTATCTCAGTCGTGACCGTGTGCAGAATCAGAACAGCCGCAATCCGGAATACGGTCTGAATGCAGCGTCCCGCGCCCGCAAAATTGCGACCATCCGGTCATTTTATAACTATCTGACCAACAAGATGCACCTACTTCGTGAAAATCCTGTCAAAGACATTGATTCTCCAAAACTGAAGAAATCATTGCCAAAATACCTGACTTTAGACGAAAGTTTACAGCTTTTAGGGGCTGTGGATGGTAAAAATCAGGAACGTGACTATTGTATTCTGACGATGTTTTTAAACTGTGGTCTGCGTATTTCCGAGCTGGTTGGTTTGAATCTCAATGATATGCAGGGTGAAACACTGCGGGTTTTAGGTAAAGGCAACAAAGTTCGCATTATTTATTTGAATGATGCCTGCCAGGATGCGCTGAAGCGCTATTTAGCGGTGCGGCGTCCCATCGTTGGGCGGGATGCAAATGCGCTGTTCCTGTCTGCCCAGAATGAGCGGATTAGTCGCTCCACGGTTCACGCTATGGTGAAAAAACGTCTTGGTGAAGCCGGTATCGACGCCTCTCAGTATTCCTCTCACAAGCTGCGTCATACCGCCGCTACATTGATGCTGCAAAACGGCGTTGATGTCCGCGCTGTGCAGGAGGTTTTAGGTCACGATCATCTCAATACAACGGAGATTTATACCCATATTGACAATGAAGCTTTACGTGTTGCTGCAAAGGCAAATCCCTTGTCAATGGTTAAAAAACAGAAGAAAATTGACGGTTCTGATTAAAAAAGCCACCCAAACGGGTGGCTTTTTTCTCTCCCCTCCTCCCTGCTGAAAACCGGTAGGGAGGATTTCCGTGTTATGGCCAAACGGTTCCGGTGATATGGAGAAAACGGGCGTCCCGGTAGTCGTAGGTAGACAGCGGTCGGTTGTCAGCATCGTAGCTGTGGGCAGCCACCAGCACATTTTCTGGCGTTGCCGGAGAGCCTACCGACACCACGATGGGCGAATGTTGCCACCCTTCCTCTTTCAGTCGAAGCTGGATCAGATCACCGGGCCGCAGTTCCTGCAGTTCGCAGGGGATGCCCACCGGTCCGAGGGAAATCCCCTTACGGGTCAGGAAATTCCAGAGATACTCCACACCGGTCCATGCCGGCGCTTTCTGATTGGCATCAATATAATACCAGCCAAAGGTTGGTGTAAAATTCATCACACCACTGCCGGCATAAATACACTGCGAGGCGAAGTTGGTGCAATCGCCCCCCAGTGTTTCATAGTCATAGAACAGAGGATTTCTTCCGTAGGCCCAGCGGTGGGCATAGCGGACTGCAGCCTTTCGGTTATAGTTTTGGACAAATCGCATGAGACCCTCTCCCCTTTCCTTTCATCCTATGCGGGGAAAGGAGAAAAGCCACCCAACAGGGTGGCTTTAGAATTTCTTTCCGCGTGACTTCTCAGGGAGGCTGTAGACGCGGCGCAGGAGCAGCCAGTTCCTTTGCAGAAATGGAATCATGGTCAGCTGTGCCAGAAAGATTTCCCAGTTTCCCGGAATTCCCTGCAGCAGACGCGGCAGAAAGCAGATGCAGCAGGCGGCAAATACATCGTTTTTCAGCAGCTTTCCGGCTGCGTTCCAGCTGCGTTTTCGTACCTGTGCAATACTGCGGGCCAGCAGGATTCCAAAGAGCAATGTGATTCCAAGGATGAAGGCTAACAGCAGGCTGTCGGCCTCGTTAGAGGGCAGATGCCAAACTGCGGGCCCGGCCAGTGCCCCAAAGCGACAAAACATGGCTTTTCCTACGGCATACTGGCGATCCTTCAGATCGTCCTCCTGAGCAGAGGTTGCAGACGTGGGAACTGCCTCATCGTCACAGTTCTCTCGCAGCAGATAGTCCGTAGAAACGCCGAAGACGCGACTGACAGCCAGTACATTGGCGGTATCCGGCACGACCTCGCCCAGTTCCCAGCGTGAAATTGCCTGACGGGAAACGCCTAATTTTCTGGCGAGTGCCTCTTGACTCATCTTTTTGTCTGTCCGTAACTGATAGAGTTTTTCTCCAAAGGTCATGGCCCCGCCTCCTCCCTTTTTTCTTTCACTCTATCAAAATCCTCGAAAAATAACAACCGTAGGAGACTGAAAAAGCGCAACCGGAAGTGGAATCTGCAAAAAAGTACCGCAGAGAAGTCTCTGCGGTACTTTGAGAACGATTCAGTTGCATCAGGCCTTACCGTCGCAGCCCAGAACGTTGATCAGCTTGTGCTTGACCATCTCCTTGATGGCGGAGCGTGCGGGCTTCAGGTACTGGCGGGGGTCGAAGTGAGAGGGATTCTGAGCCAGATACTCACGAACGGAAGCAGTCATGGCCAGACGCAGGTCGGAGTCGATGTTGATCTTGCAGACGGACATGGCAGCGGCCTTACGCAGCTGCTCCTCGGGCACGCCGATGGCGTTGGGCATTGCGCCGCCGAACTGGTTCACCTTGGCGACGAAGTCCTGAGGAACGGAAGAAGAACCGTGCAGAACGATGGGGAAACCGGGCAGACGCTTGGAGACTTCCTCCAGAATGTCGAAACGCAGTGCGGGAGGCACCAGAATGCCCTGCTCGTTCACAGTGCACTGCTCGGGAGTGAACTTATAAGCGCCGTGGCTGGTGCCGATGGCGATGGCCAGAGAGTCGCAGCCGGTCTTGGCAACAAATTCCTCGACCTCTTCAGGACGGGTGTAGGAAGCAGCCTCGGCAGAGACGTTCACTTCGTCCTCGATGCCGGCCAGAGAGCCCAGCTCAGCCTCAACGACAACACCGTGATCGTGAGCATACTCAACGACCTTCTTGGTGATCTCGATGTTCTCCTGGAAGGAGTGAGAAGAAGCGTCGATCATGACGGAGGTGAAACCGCCGTCGATGCAGCTCTTGCAGGTCTCGAAGCTGTCGCCGTGGTCCAGATGCAGGGCGATGGGCAGACCGGTCTCGATGACAGCGGCCTCCACCAGCTTGATCAGATAAGTGTGGTTGGCATAAGCGCGGGCGCCCTTGGAAACCTGCAGGATCAGAGGTGCGCAGACTTTCTTAGCGGCCTCGGTGATGCCCTGAACGATCTCCATGTTGTTGACGTTGAAAGCACCGATGGCGTAACCGCCGTCATAAGCCTTCTTGAACATCTCGGTAGTCGTTACGAGTGCCATAAAATCATCTCCTGAATGTAATGTTATTTCGTCTTTCCCCATTCTGCCGGATTTTGAAGAAAACGATTGCGGTTCCATTCTCAAAAAACAGGCAAGCAAAAGGCGAAAACGATTTTCTTTTATGATAATATCACAGAAAATTTAAAATGCAAGTATTTACAATCCTTTTTTTCAATGATATGATAACATCATCTTATTCTGATGAATTTGAGGAGGCTATTTTCTCATGAACGAACTGAAAGGCGCATGTATCATCGGCCAGTCCGGCGGCCCTACTTCCGTCATCAATTCCAGTGCATATGGTGTCATTGACACTGCACTGAAGAACCTTAATGTCACCCGCGTTCTGGGTGCTGCAAATGGCATCGTTGGTGTTTTGAATGATCGTCTGTATGATATGGCTGAAGAAGATCCCGCAGAACTGGAGTTGCTGAAGTATACTCCTTCTTCTGCACTGGGTTCCTGCCGTTACAAGATCGCTGATCCCGATGTGGACGATACCGATTACAAGCGCATTCTGGAGATCTTCAAGAAGTATGATGTCCGTTACTTCTTCTACAATGGTGGTAACGACTCCATGGACACCTGCAACAAGATCTCCAAATATATGCAGAAGGTTGGCTATGAGTGCCGCGTGATGGGTGTGCCCAAGACCATCGACAACGACCTGTACGGCACCGACCACTGCCCCGGCTTTGCTTCTGCTGCCAAGTACATTGCCACTTCCTGCATGGAAGTCTATCAGGACGCCCGTGTCTACGATAAGGGCATGGTCTGCATCATCGAGATCATGGGCCGTCATGCCGGTTGGCTGGCAGGCGCTGCTGCTCTGGCTACCTATCAGGGCGCAGGCCCCGATCTGGTTTACCTGCCCGAGGTGGACTTCGACATGGATAAGTTCCTGGCTGACGTGGAGCGCATCTACAAGGAAAAGGGCAACTGCATGGTGGCCGTTTCCGAGGGCATCCACTATGCCGACGGCACTTTCGTTTCCGAGGCCAAGACCTCTGCTACCGACGGTTTCGGCCACGCTCAGTTGGGCGGTCTGGCCGCTATGCTGGCTGACGTTGTGAAGGCACGTCTGGGCGTCAAGGTCCGCGGTATCGAGCTGAGCCTGCTGCAGCGCTGCGGCGCACATCTGGCTTCCCTGACCGACATTGAGGAGTCCTACATGTCCGGTAAGGCCGCCGTGGAGAATGCTGTTGCCGGTCTGACCGACAAGATGGTTGGTTTCGAGCGCACCTACGAGGACGGCAAGTACGTCTGCAAGACCAAGTTGTTCAACCTGACCGACGTGGCAAACACCGAGAACAAGGTGCCCCGCGAGTGGATCAATGCCGAGGGCAACGGCGTGGAGCAGGCCTTTATCGACTATGCTCTGCCTCTGATCCAGGGCGAGCCCAACCTCCCCAAGGAGAACGGTCTGCCCCGCTTCGCCAAGCTGAAGAAGGTTATGGCAAAGTAAACACACTGCATGAAAAGGAGCGGCAGACGCCGCTCCTTTTTTCACAGAAAGGAGTTTCGCAATGAAAAAGGGAATCACCTCCCTCCTGCTGGTCCTGCTCTGTTTGGCAGCCCTCGCGCCCGCAGCCTCTGCCGCCGCCTTTTCGGATGTGCCTGCCGGACACTGGGCCTACCATGAAATTACCCAAATGGCAGAGCGAGGTGTTATTCAGGGCAGCGGCGGAAGATTTGATCCTGCCGGCAAGGTCAGCTGTCAGGCTTTCCTTGCCATGGTTTGCCGCGCCTCCGGGCTGGATGAGCGGACACTGGAGACAAATGGAAACTGGTGGCAGCCTCTTCTTGCCTATGCCCATTATTTTAAATGGTGCAGCCCGGAAGAAATCAATGAAAATAACCGCACCCAACCCATCACGCGCGAACTTGCCGCGAAACTGCTGATAAAAGCGTTGTTTCCCGAACAAAGCACCGATGACAGTGCGGTAACATTCACAGACTGGGCTGTTGTGAGTGACGCCTGTCTGCCCAGCGTCAAAACCGCTTCGACACTGGGACTGATCAGCGGGTATGCCGACGGCAGTTTCCGCCCGCAGGGAACGCTTACCCGCGCTGCAGCAGCTGCCATCATCAGCCGGGCGCTCACTGTGAAGGAGCAAGACCTTCCCACTGAGGGAAAAACAGTCCAGGTTCCCATCCTGATGTACCACGATGTGTCATATCTGGGATATGGCTACTCTAAAACGCCGGAGGTCTTCCGAACACAGTTGGCGGAGCTGAAAAAGGCGGGCTTCCACACAATCTTCTTCTCCCAGCTCGTCGACTATGTAGAGCACGGTACCCCCCTGCCGGAAAAACCGGTCATCATCACGCTGGACGACGGATATATGACCAACTATACCTATGTCCTGCCGATACTCAAAGAACTTGGCATGAAGGCGGAGATCTCCGTAATCGGTAACGCCATGATATATGCCGATTGGGGCATGGACTGGGAACAGGTGCGGGAGATGCAGGAAAGCGGTCTCATCCGCTTTCAGGCCCACACCAAGGCACTGCACGACGCTGCCGGACGGACTGGTGTGCTGAAAAAGGCAGATGAAAGCTGGGCGGAATATGTAGAGGTCTTTGCAGAGGATGCTGCAAGGATTCAGGAGCTTTTGATGCAGGAAACCGGAAACCAGCCGCAGGTATTTACATATCCTCTGGGCAAGCATAACCCGATGACAGAGGCAATTATCAGGCAGTTCGGTTACAGGGCATCCCTGACCACACGGGACGGTGTGGCAAACGTCACGCAAGGTGACCTGAAATCCCTTTACCTGATGGATCGCATCGGTATGGATTTCCGCAATGGCAGTGTGCTGGCTGTTTTACGGCAGTTTGGCTGGAAATGATCACAAAAATCCCCGACTTTTGTCGGGGATTCTTTATTTCATCCAGTTTTCTGCCTCTCTTGCGGTGTTGGTGAGATAGCGGATGGTCTCCACAGGGTATTCGCCTACGGCGGTCTCTCCGGTCACCATGACGCCCCATGCACCGTCCGCCACGGCATTGAAGATATCGCTGACTTCTGCGCGGGTAGGCACGGCGGCATGCTCCATGGAGGCCAGCATCTGAGTCACCACAATAAAGGGCTTCCCCGCCGCGCGGCAGGCTGCGGAAATGTCTTTTTGCACCGCCGGAAGCTGCCAAAGAGGCATGTCGTTGCCAAGATCACCGCGGGCGATCACGATCACATCCGCATGAGGCAGAATGTCCTGTAGGTTCTCCACACCCTCCATGGACTCAATTTTCGCAAAAATCTGCAGGTGTTCCGCACCGTTTTCTGTTAGTAGCTGCCGCAGTTCCTTCAGGTCTTCCCCGCTGCGGACGAAGGGCTGCAGTAAGCCGGTCACGCCGTATTCCGCCGCCTGACGGACATTACGGAGGTCTCGCTCCGTCAGGACCGGAAGGCGGATGGTCTTGCCGGGCAGTTTTACGCTCTTGCGGCCGCTGAGGGCGCCGCCGCGCACGACTTCTGCCCTGCCCTGCTCGGCATCCGTGACGAAGAGGGCGATCTTGCCGTCGTCCAGCAACACTTCACAGCCATCCTTTAGTGCATCCAGCACCACTGTCGGCACAGGGATTCCGCTTTCACCTAACGAAACGGCTTCGCCGTTATCTAACTGCATGGGATGGGGCAGGTCCCCGATACGCAGTTCCGGACCTTGCGTATCGATCACCAGCTGGGGCTTGCAGATGCCGTCTGCCGCGGCGTGAAAGGCCTTGATCTGCTCCGCGCTGTCGGAGAGGTCAACGTGGGACAGGTTCAGGCGCATACCGGTCATACCGGCGTGAAACATGTCCTTTAATACCTCCTGCGCCTTGCAGGCAGGGCCGAGGGTTCCGTAAACTTCGGTCATGGGAATCGGTTCTCCGTTTCGTGATGGTTATTTCGCAGGTGCGTGGGTCAGCATGAAATCGATCATGCTTTCCTTGCTCGTCCACAGGCTGTTCAGGTCTTTGTAGGAATCAGCCATTTCGCTGTTCATCCGGATACACAGTTCACTGGGATTGGAGGGACGGTACCGGAATTGATACTCGCCGCGGTGGTCGTGCAGGAAGAAGTTGACATCCTCCAACTCATCATTCACAAAGGCATAGCCCTTGTCTTCATTGGTGAGGGAAATCTCTTCCGCAGAAAAGCTATGGAGGATCTCGCAGGCCGCGTCGATCTCCTCCGGCGAGAGGAAATACTTTGTCGTGCCCGCTCCGTAGCCACAGGAGATGGTGGCAATTTCAAGGTCTTCTGCCGCAACCGGGTAGCTCCATTGCAGGAAGTTGCTGTTCTCCAGCGCCGCCTGATAACCGCGCTGGTAAGCATACCGCTGCCACAGACTGCCGCAGACAGCCACAAGCAGCACGGCAAGAAGAACCAAAAACACGCGGGTACCTTTTCTCATAGGCGTTCCTTTCTTATTTGTTCTTCTGATAAATGGTCCACAGGCCGTCCATCAGGAGGTATTTGTCATAGACGATCTTGTTGCGGGTGTATTTCACGATGACCGGGGCATTGCCGCCGGTGGCCACCACGGTGACGAATTTGCCTGGGAACATGTCACGGATGCGGTCGATGATGCCGTCCAGCATACCAGCCGTGCCGTACACGATGCCGGAGCGCATGCAGTCCTCCGTATTCTTGCCGATCAGGGCCTTGGGGTGCTGCAAAGAGATGTCTGGCAGCTGGGCCGCGCGGCGGCTCAGAGCCTCCAGAGACACATTGACGCCCGGCAGCAGCATACCGCCTTCGTAGTTGCGGCCCTCGGTGATGAGGCCGACGGTGGTGGCAGTGCCCATATCGATGGTGACGATGGGCGGCTCAAACTTCTCCAGCGCGGCTACGGCGTCCGCCACGATGTCGGCGCCCACCTGTGTCTGATTGGTCAGACGGATATTCAGTCCGGTTTTGACGCCGGGGCCCACGACCATGGGAGGTCTGCCCAGCAGACGGGTCAGCGCCTTTTCCATCATAAAATTCAGTGGCGGCACCACGCTGCATAAGATCGCGCCGGTGACGTCTGTATAATTGTAGCGGTACAGGGTGAACAGGTTCATCAGATCCACGCTGATCTGGTCTGCGGTTTTACGGCTGTCCGTATCCAGCGAAGCCAGAAACCGTAGATTTTTTTCCTTGTCAAACAGGCCCACCGAAGTGGTGGAATTGCCCACATCGATCGCAAGCAGCATCGCAAAGACTCCTCCCGTTTCTTTTTCATTTTCTCTATGGTAACATGACTTCCCTCCCCTTGCAAGGGTTGCCTGAAGCCGTTATACTGAAAAAAGAAAGGTGGTGGACGCTGTGTACCAGACCACACTCCCCTCTCCTGTTGGGCTCCTGACGCTGGCCTCCAATGGCACGGCACTGACAGGTCTTTGGATAGATGGCCAAAAATATTTTGCCTCTACGCTGGACACGGACGCTATCGATGCCCCTGCCCTGCCGGTCTTTTTACAGACGGCGCAGTGGTTAGATGCCTATTTTGAAAAGCGCCCCCTCCCTGCCCTGCCGCCGCTGGCTCCCAAGGGTTCCCCGTTCCGGCAGGCTGTGTGGCAGCTCCTGATGCAGATTCCCTATGGCGAGACCACCACCTACGGCGCGTTGGCCGCTTCGCTTCGTGCTAAGGGTATTTCCGCCGCCGCGCAGGCAGTGGGCGGCGCGGTGGGACACAATTCCATTCTCTTCCTCATCCCCTGCCACCGCGTGTTAGGCGCGGACGGCAGCCTGACCGGTTATGCCGGAGGCACGGAGGTCAAACGCCGACTCCTGGTTCTGGAGGGAATATTTGGAAACGGGCATGATGCATAGACTAACAAAATATAGAAAACCGCCGCTGGAAGCCAGCGGCGGGTTTTTCTTTGAAAATCAGCCTTCTTCGGCAATCTTGCGGCCCATGAGGACGCCCATAACAGAGGCCATCATCAGTCCGCGGGTCCAGCCGGAGCTGTCACCGAGGCAGTGCAGGCCTTTCAGACTGGTATTAAAGTCCGTGTCCATCTTCACGCGGTTGGAGTAGAACTTCAGCTCGGGGGAATACAGCAGCGTTTCGTAGGCGGCAAAGCCGGGCACCACATAATCCATGGCCTGAATGAAGCCAATGATGTTGGTCATGGCACGGTAGGGCATGGCGGCAGTGATGTCGCCGGCCACCACGTCAGGCAGCGTGGGGCGGATGTTGGACTGGGCCAGTTCCTTCTGCCAGGTACGCTTTCCGTCCAGAATATCGCCGAAGCGCTGTACCAGAATCTGGCCGTTGGCCAGCATGTTGGTCAGCTCGCCCACCTTCTGTGCGTAGGCAATGGGCTGGTTGAAGGGCACGGAGAAGTTGTGGGAGCACAGAATGGAGAGGTTGGTGTTGTCGCTCTTCAGATCCTTGTAGGAGTGGCCGTTGACCACCGCCAAATTATTGTCATAGTTTTCCTGACTGACAAAGCCACCGGGATTTTGGCAGAAGGTACGGACCTTATTCTTGAAGGGACGGGGATAGCCTACCAGCTTGGATTCATACAGCACGCGGTTGACCGTTTCCATGACCTCGTTGCGTACCTCTACTCGGACACCGATATCCACGGTGCCTGGGGCGTGGGCGATGTTATGCTCCGCGCACAGCTTTTCCAGCCAATCCGCGCCGCGGCGGCCGGTGGCTACCACGGTATGCTTGGCGTAGATCTCCAGATCGTTTCTGCCGTTGGAGATGGAAACGCCTTTACAAGTCTCGTTTTCGAGAATCAGGTTGCTGCACTCGTAGCCGAAATAGATCTCCACGCCGTTTTCCTGCAGATAGCGCTCGATGGCGTAGTAGATGTCCTGTGCCTTTTCAGTACCCATGTGGCGGATGGGGCAATCCACCAATTTCAGTCCAGCGTGGATGGCGCGCTTGCGGATCTCCTTGCGCTCTTCTTCGTACTCCAGACCCTCGATATGGGTATCTGCGCCGAACTCCAGATAGATTTGGTCGGCATAGTTAATGGTCTCCTGTGCCAGATCGGCGCCGATCAGCGTGGGCAGGTCGCCGCCTACCTCATAGCTGAGAGACAGCTTACCGTCGGAAAACGCACCGGCGCCGGAAAAGCCTGTGGTGATGTGGCAAGGCTTGCAGCTCACGCACTTGTGGGTCTGATTCTTGGGACAGCGGCGGTTTTCGATGGCACTGCCCTTCTCCACCATGATGATTTTCTGGCGGCTTCCCTTTTTCAGCATTTCCAGTGCGGTAAAAATACCGGCAGGGCCTGCGCCCACGATCACTACATCCGTGTTCATCATTATTGATTCTCCTTATTTGGCTGACAGCTCCACCGCGTGGCGAACCAGTGTCATGGAAGGGACTGCCTTGGGGAGCTTCATGCGGAAGGTCATTTGCGGGGTCTTTGGCTCTGTCAGAGGATTTCCCTCTGCATCCGCCATCTCCGGCACCGTCAGAGTGAAGGGGCGGAGGTCCGGTCCCACCAGTTCCACGGTGTCTCCGGTGCGGAATTTGTTGCGCAGGGACAGCGTGGCATTGCCGTCCGTATCGCAATCAGTGACAAGTGCAACAACTTGCCACTCTCTGATATAACGGGAGTTTGCGTAATACTGGCCCGGCTCACCGTAATAGAAACCGGTGGCGTAGGGCCGATGGCTGACATGGTCCACCTCATCCCGCCAGACAGGATCGATGGGCTTCCCCTCTGTCACGGCATCCAGACAATGCCGGTAGGCACCGGTCACGATGGCGGCGTAATAGGCGGATTTGGCGCGGCCTTCGATCTTGAGGCTGCTGAGACCCACATCGATCAGGTCATCCAGGTGGTCAATCATACACATATCACGGGAGTTCATGATATATGTACCCTGCTCGTCTTCGTCCACAGGAAAATATTCACCGGGACGCTTCTCCTCCATGAGGGCGTACTGGTAGCGGCAGGGCTGAGCGCAGGCACCGCGGCTGGAATCACGGCCGGTCATATAGTTGGAGAGCAGGCACCGTCCCGAATAGCTGACGCACATGGCGCCGTGGACAAAGGCCTCGATCTCCAGCTCGGCAGGGGTTTTCTGCCGGATCGTGCGGATCTCCTCGAGACTCAGTTCCCGGGCCAGAATCACCCGCTGGGCGCCCAGATCATACCATGCGCGGGCAGTCTCATAGTTGCAGATGCTGGCCTGCGTGGAAATATGGCGCTGGCAGTTGGGGGCATACTTCCCTGCCATGTTGAACGCGCCCATGTCCGCCACGATCACGGCGTCCACGCCGGCGTCATTCAAACGTTCCAGATGCTCCGGCAGACGGACGATCTCGTCGTTGCGGGGCATGGTGTTGATGGTGCAGTGGACCCGCACGCCATGGCCGTGGGCATACTCCACGGCCTGACGCAGTTCCTCGGGGGTAAAGTTTCCGGCAAAGGCACGCATACCGAAGTCCGTGCCTGCCAGATATACGGCGTCCGCGCCGTAGAGAACGGCCATTTTCAGCCGTTCCATGTCTCCCGCGGGAGCAAGCAGTTCAGGCTTCATCCGCTTACCCTCCATACTCGCCGCTGTTCAGGAAGTTGTTGTGCTCTGCCAGCGTCTCGGAGAATTTGTGGGTGCCGCTCTTGCCGAGGGCATAGAAATAGTAGTTGGTCTCCTCCGGATTGACCGCAGCCTTCAGAGAATCCAGACCGGGGTTGGCAATGGCCGTGGGCGGCAGATACTGGTGCATATAGAGGTTATAGGGCGTGTCCACGGCCTTATCCTCGTTGGTCAGCACACCCTGATGGTCCGGCAAGCCGTACAGCAGCGCCGCGTCGATCTGCAGCAGATGGGCTGTCTCGCCTACGTTTTCCAGTCGGTTGTAGATGACGGAAGCAATCTTGCCATGGTCGGTACCGTCCGTTTCCTTCTCGATCAGAGAGGCGATGATGACGATATCCTCCAAATCATAGCCGCGGGTCTTGGCGGCAGCCAGATCTTCTTCCAGATTGCTCACTTTGTTGTTAAAGTTGGAGATCAGCTTGCCCAACGCATCCTTGGCGTTGTGACCCACATAGAACTGGTAGGTGTCCGGGAACAGATAGCCCTCCAGACGGGTGATCTCCTCGGAATCATTATCGATGAATTCGTATTTAAAGTTCGCTGTTTTGGCAGCTTCCAGCAGCGCTTCCTCCGTGTTGACGCCGTTTTTCGCCAACAGCTGGATAGTCTGCATGACGGTGTAACCCTCAGGGATGGTCACGTCCACCGTTTCGGCGTTCATGTTGCCGCCGGAGGCGCTGCGCATACCCACGATCAGGGCGCGGTAGTCCATATCCGTGTTCAGCTCGTAGGTGCCGATGCCGATATTCTCCTCCGCGTTGGCAAACTTGCCAAAGAGCTTGAAGAACCACGGATACTCAATGAGTCCGGCCTGCTCCAGCTTGTCAGCGACTGAATCGATGTCGTCATCCTTGATGATCTCCACCGTGGTGGTGATGAGGGGCTTGTTGAACGCGCATAGGTCGCTCATCAGCTTCCAGCCGAAGCTGGCCAGCAGCGCGGAAATAATCAGGATCATGGGAATGTAGAGCACGATGCCGAGAATGCGGGTCGTGCGGCGGCGCTGCTTCTTGCGGCGGACCTGCCGCAGGCGCTTCTCCGTCTCCTCAATTTCTTTTCTGCGTACCTGTTCGGTATCCCAACTGGCGGTATCGCCTTTCTTATATTCTGCCATGGAAACCTCCGTTGTCACCGTTTGCGGAAACGGTGGGAATCAATCAATTTTTCGTTCCCTTGCGGGAAAATTTTGATGGTCAGGCTCCGCCGTGGAGCCCGACGCATAGAATGAGTCAGAATCGAAAAGTGAGGTGAAATCCTATGTGCTTCAACACCGGAAATGATTGCTCCTGTCTGTGGATCATTCTCATCATCATTCTGCTCTGTTGCTGCTGCGGCGGCAGCGGGAACAGCAATCAGTGCTGCTGCCACCACGACCATCATCACTGTGGCTGCGGCGATGAGTGCAGCTGCTGCTAAGTTCATACCGTGTGCAAGGGGCGCTTCGGCGTCCTTTGCGCACATGCTGCGTGGGACAGGCCTCACAGCAGCGGCTTCACAATCTCCATCACCTGTGCGTGGATATCCTCCGGTGTGCGGGGCTCGTCCCCTGCCGCACAGTGGATCACCGTCCATCCGCAGGTTTTCACCACTTCCCGCGCACCCTCACGGCAACGCTTGAGATAGGCCTCATCCTGCTCGTGGATATCGGCGTGAGTGCCGGTGGCGGCCTCCCGCCGGCGCATCATCTTCTCTGTGATCTCCGTGGGCATATCAAGGTAGATCACAAGGTCCGGCTTGGGCAGGCCCAACAATCGGTACTCCGTGTCAAAGAGCCAGTCGAGATACACATCCCGCTCGCCGTCCGGCAGCTTGGAGGCCTGATGAACGGCGTTGGATGTGGTGTAGCGGTCGGCTACGATCAGTCCGCCCTGCTCATAAAAAGTGCCCCAGTCCTGCTTATAGGAGGCGTATCGGTCCATGGCGTAGAACATGGAGGCCGCGTAGGCATTGACATCCCCTGGTTTTTTACCCAGATTTCCATCCAGATATTCCTGCACCATGGCAGCAGAGGGCTTTCCATAGCGGGGGAAGTCAATCTCCTGATAGGAAATGCCGGCCTCCGTCAGCGCCTGACACAGCAGACGGGTCTGGGTGGCCTTACCGGAGCCGTCCGTGCCTTCAAATACGATCAGTTTTCCGCTCATTTCTTTCGTTTCTCCTGTTTCACATGCACCAGAAACAGCGGCAGCTTCATCATGCGGCCAATGCGTCTGGGCTCCTTGCACAGGCGGTAGAACCACTCCAAACCATGGTCGCACCAGAACTTCGGTGCCCGTTCCACTGTGCCTGCAAACACGTCCATACTGCCGCCGAGACCGCACAATAGCTTTGCGCCGGTGGCCTCGCCGTTCTTTCTCATCCATTTCTCCTGCTTCGGCGCACCGAGACAGACAAACACACAGTCCGCACCGCTGGCACGCACGGCCTCGATCACGGGAGCGTCGTCCTTGAAATAGCCGTCCTGCGTACCGGCGATCTGCAAAGCAGGGTGCTTTGCGGTCAGATTCTTTGCCGCCAGTTCCGCCACACCCGGCTTTCCGCCCAGCAGATACAGGCGCTTGCCCTCCTCTGCCATTCTTTCCACAAGCTGGGCTGCAAATTCAACGCCCGGCGTTCTTTCCTTCAGCGGCGTTCCCAGCATGGCTGCGCCCTTAATGACGCCGATGCCGTCCGGCAGCACCAGAGCCGCGCCGTTGACGGCGGCATTTGCCTCCGCATCCTCGCGGCAGATCTCCACAATTTCCGGATTCGGCGTGACCACATAGTGGCAGCCCTCGCCGCGAAGCAACTCTATTCCCCGCTCCACAGCCTCCGCCATGGTCACATTGTCAAATCCAACGCCAAGTACATTGATCCGCATGGTTTCACCTCGCTACATACTCATACAACATATAGTATACCATAATGGCATACCGTTGTCCAATCCAAAATCAAAGGGACCTTTTTCCTGTGAGACTGGCGGGCATCAACTCCGGCAATTTTATTGGCCGTTGAAAGCCGACGCGGTGTATGGTAAAGTAAAGAAAACATCACTTTTTCAGGTGAGTCTATGAACAATGTGAATCAAACATTATATATCCCTTTATACGGCAAGGCGTATGTGAGCAGAAAAGGCATCCTTCTTGAGGATCAAAAGGCCGAAGAAATCTGGGAAAAAGCCGGATTTGCGTTAAAGGAAACAGCAAAATCGAAGTATCTTGCCTATTACATGGCCATGCGTGCGGCTGTTTTTGATGACTGGCTGCGGCGGCAGATGGCTGATACGGACGATGCCGTTGTCATACACATCGGCTGCGGCATGGACAGCCGAGTGCTGCGAGTAGGCACCTCAAATCACAAGTGGTACGATGTGGATTTTCCTGAGGTTATCCGGGAACGGAAGCGTTACTATCAGGAATCCGCTGGGTATCGGATGATCGGGGGCGATGTGAGAGACTGCATATGGCTGAACCACATTCCTGAAACAAGGCGTGCCATCGTTGTGATGGAAGGCGTGAGCATGTATATGAAGCCTGCGGAATTAATATCCTTGATGGCCTTGCTGAACGCCCGTTTTGAAGAAATTGCACTTCTGATGGACTGCTACACCGCGTTTGCCGCCAGAATGTCAAAGTATAAGAATCCGATCCATGCGGTTGGTGTGACGGAAGTCTATGGTTTAGATGATCCTGCCCTTTCGGAGCATGCTGATTTTAAATTTATAAAAGAACACAGCATGACGCCGCGGCATTTGATCGACCAGTTAAGCAGGATCGAAACGTGTATTTTCAAACACCTGTATGCAGGAAAGCTATCCGGAAAACTTTATAAATTGTTTGAATATCGAGCTACATCACACACTCCATGACTTCATCGGTTTCCACATGAAATCCATCTCCCTCCGTCCATATGGCGAAGGGAGATTCTTCATATCCCGCACCCGCCCGAAAAAGAAAGGGGACGCCCGATAGAGCGTCCCGCATCAGTCAATGGAGTTGTTTCTTCTTTTCCGGCAGCTGGGCCAGCACCACCGCCGCCAGCATCACAAGGCAGCCGAAGTACTCCTTCCCGCTCATGCGGTCGTGGAGGATGACGGCACCTGCCAGCGTGGCAAACACGGATTCCAGACTCAGCAGCAACGACACCACCGTGGGGTTGGAGTCCTTCTGCGCCAGAATCTGCAGCGTGTAGGCCACGCCGCTGGAGAGGATGCCCACATACAAAATGGGGCCGAGGCAGGCCAGAACGGCCTCCATGGAGGGCGTTTCCGTCAGCAGCATACCGATGCCGGAGAGTACGCCTGCCACGCCGAACTGGGCGCAGGAGAGCTCAACGCCGTCCACAAACTGACCAAAATAGTCGATGACCAGAATATGCACCGCAAAGCAGAAGGCGCACAGCAGCGTGTAGAAATCGCCGATGGTAACGCTGAAGCCCTCGGTAATGCATAGGAAATAGAGGCCGATCACCGCCAGCACTACGCTGATCCAAATGATCTTCGGTGCCTTTTTCTTCAGGAAAATGCCCATAATAGGCACAATGACGATGTACAGCGCGGTGATGAAGCCTGCCTTACCAGAGGTGGTGGTTTCCAGTCCCTTCTGCTGCAAAAAAGTAGCTACCGTCAGTGCCGTACCACAGCAGAGGCCTGCTACCATCAGATGTGTCTTTGCGGCGGAACGGGTGGTCTCCCCGCTGCCGTCCACTTCCCGCTGCCGCTTGGCCCGCAGCAGCAGGCACAGCGCCAGCAGGAAGAGGAACGCTACCACACTACGTGCGGTATTGAACGTAAAGGGGCCGACAAACTCCGTGCTAACGCTCTGGGCCACAAAGGCAGTACCCCAGATCAGAGCCGCCAGTACCGGAAAGACATTTTGACGAATGCGGTTGGTTTTCATACTACTTGCTCCTGATTTGCTTCCATGATATACTGAAAAAAGAACTCACAATCGTGAATTTTATCACCGGGGTGACAAAATGGCAAGACTTTCCCGTGGTTTTTATACCGGAGACACCGTGGATATCGCCCAAAAGCTGCTGGGCAAATATATTGTGCGTCGACTGGAAAGCGGAGAAATGCTGGCAGGCCGTATCACAGAAACCGAGGCCTATGTGGGTCGGTGCGACAAGGCCTGCCACGCCTATAACTACCGCCGCACGGAGCGGACAAGCATCCTATTCGGCCCGCCGGGCCACGCCTATATTTATCTGATATACGGTATGTATCACTGCCTGAACTTCGTCACGGAGCCGGAGGGCGAACCTGCTGCTGTACTGCTGCGCGGAATCGAACCGGTGGCAGGCATCGATACCATCCGCCGCCTGCGGTTCGGTGACGCGCCCATGACGGCCTACCGGAAGAAGCATTTTTTAGACGGCCCCGGAAAGGTCTGTCAGGGCCTTGACCTCACCCGGGCGGAAAACGGACTGGACCTTACCGGTGATACCCTGTTCCTCTGCGATACGCCGGAGGATGCGGGCCTGCCCTCTTCTCCTGCCCTGCCCCGTGAGCGACTGTGCACGGGCCCGCGCATCGGCGTGGACTACGCGGAGGAGGCGAAAGATTTTCCCTGGCGATTCTGGCTGGAAACGGAGGATTGACCATGTATTTTTTTGATCTGGACGGTACCCTGATTGACTCCAACGGCGTTTGGAAACAGGTAGATATTGATTTTCTGGCAAAACGGGGCATCCCCTATACCCGCGCCTATTATGAGGGCGTGGCCCACACGGCACTGCCTATGGCGGCGGAATTTACCAAGGAGTTCTGCCGCCTGAAGGAATCCTGCGAGGAGATCATCGCCGAGTGGATGGAGATGTCCCGCGACATGTACGCCCATGTGCCCATCAAGCCGGGTGTTCGCGCCTATCTGAAGCAGTGCAAGGCCGAAGGACGGCGCATGGCGGTGGTCACCTCCAGCGTACCGGAGCACTGCTACACGGCGCTGAAGAAGCTGGATCTGGAGAAGTACTTTGAAAATGTGACCTTCGCCCAGCAGGCGGGCATGCACAAGAAGGATCCGGACGTGTGGCTGGCCGCCGCGGAGAAGAACGGCGTCCGTCCAGAGGACTGCACTGTGTTCGATGACAGTCTTGCAGCGTGTAAAGGCGCAAGACTTGCCAGAATGCGTGTGGTGGGCATTTATGACAAATTCTTCAATGCCAACGCCAGGGAAATGCGGTCTTTCTGCGATGTGTTCATCGAAAGCTTCGAGGAACTGCTCTACACCCCCGAACAGAAGGCACGGCGGCGCTGCTGATGGAGGCTTACTACTATCAGCGCATGACCAAGGCGCATCAGGCGGCGTATCACGCCATGAAAACCGGCTTCACTGCCATCTCCCCTTCCTTTGCGGTGCCAAAGTTAGAGAATTGCGAGCTTTCGGACATCTTTTTCAAGCTACGGCTGGACTGTCCGGACATTTTCTATGTCACTGGATTTACCTATCGTTTTTATCCCGGCGCAGATCATGTGGAACTGGTGCCGGAATACCTGTTTGAAAAGAGCAAGATCAAGGATCACCAGAAAGCCCTGTCCGCGCGGATCGCCAAACTGGTGCATCCGGCGCAGAATCTCTCTCCCATCGAAAAGGAGCGCTATATCCACGACTTTATCTGTCAGAATGTGCGCTATGATAAGCTGAAAAAGCCCTATTCCCATGAAATCATCGGCCCCTTGGGACAGGGTGTGGGCGTTTGCGAGGGAATTGCCAAAAGCGTCAAGATCCTCTGCGATGCGCTGGGCATCTGGTGTATCATCGCCATCTCCGAAGCCGCACCGGAAAAAGGCATCAAGTATCGCCACGCATGGAATATCGTCAAGCTGGACGGCCAGTTTTTCCATTTAGATGCCACTTTTGACAACTCCTTGGGACAGGAGGGCCTGCTGCGATATGACTATTTCAATCTGGATGACGCCCGCCTTTTCCGTGACCATCAGCCGGTGATCTACCCTGTGCCCGCCTGCACCTGCAGCGACAACTTCTATTATAAGGAGAACAAACTTTCCTTTACCAAAATCGAGGACGTTTGCAAGCGGGCACAGATGCCGATTCGCAAGGGACTTTCCTTTGTGTTTCACTGGCGGGGCGGCTATCTGACCCGTCAGGTATTACTGGAACTGGTGCAGGCGCTGGAGGCTGCCGCCCAACAGAAAAGCCGCCACGCCGCCATCTCCTATAACTTCCCGCAGGCAGTTCTATGCGTTCGATTCCCCGCAGAACTGCCCACGACAGAAGCTGTGGAGGAAATTGCCAACGAGGGCGAATTATATACGGAAAGTACATAAAAAGAGACGGTTTTCGGATGATTTTTAGAAAACCGTCTCTTTATCATTACACTTTTTTCATGTGCTTTCCAGCAGATTTCAGCATCAGCTTCTTGGTGCCAACCTTGTCGAAGGCCACTTCCACCAGTGCGTCGCCGCCCATGGGACGGACGGACAGCACCATGCCACGGCCAAAGGCGGTGTGATCCACCATCTCGCCCTGCTGCAGCTGCAGCATCGGCGTGGAGGAGGCGGGGGCGGATGCCGAGGCTGTGCGGGCGGATGCCAGCGGGCGCTGCTTCGGCGTAGAGGCAGTATCGCGGTAGCTGTGTACGCCGCCGCTGCTCCAACTGTTGCCGGAGGAACGGGTGGGAACTCCACCGCCAAAACGGCTCTCGAAACGGTCGCCGCCGAACACATCATCGTCCTCCATGCCGCCAAAGCGGGGCTGTGGCTTGCTCTCCCAGCGCATATTGTCCTCGGGGATCTCTTCCAGGAAACGGGAGGCTCGGTTGGCGCTGGTACGGCCGTACAGCATACGCTGACGGCAGTTGGTCAGGGTCAGCTTCTCCTTGGCGCGGGTCATGGCCACATAGCACAATCGCCGTTCTTCCTCGATCTCCTCTTCGTTGTACTGGGCGGAGGCGCCGGGGAAGATCCCCTCCTCCATGCCCACCACATACACCACAGGAAATTCCAGCCCCTTGGCGGAGTGGATGGTCATCATGGTGACACAGTTGTCGTCTGCTTCTACACTGTCGAGATCGGTGTAGAGGGCAATTTCATTCAAGAAACCGGCAAGAGTGGCGTCCTCCGGGTCCTGCTCAAGAAATCCAAGAATGTTGGACTTCAATTCCTGCACGTTTTCGATGCGGCCGCGGCTTTCCATGTCGTTCTTCTCTTCCAGCGCACGGATGTAGCCGGTCTGGTCGCAGACTGCGTCATAGAACTCCGGCAGCGCCAGCGTGCCGCCGGCACGGCGCAGGCCGTCGATCAGGTCGGCAAACTTCAATAGTTTGGCGCAGGCGCTTTTCAGCTCCGGAAACAGGTCGGCGTTGCGGATGATCTCGTACAGGGACGCACCCTGTGCCTCCGCGATAGCGGCCACCTTATCCAGCGTGGTGGCGCCGATACCGCGGGCGGGACTGTTGATGATGCGGCGCAGACGCAGATCGTCCATGGGATTGTTCAGCACGCACAGGTAGGCCAGCATGTCCTTAACTTCCATACGGTCGAAGAACTTGGTGCCGCCAACCACCTTATAAGGGATGCCGTTGCGCTTGAGGGCATATTCCAATGCGTTGGACTGGGCGTTCATGCGGTAGAGCACGGCAGCATCCCGGAAGTTTCGGCCCCGATTCACACCCATCACGATGTCGCCCACCACATAGTTGGCCTCATCGCTCTCGTTGAAGGTGGTTTTGACGGTCACCACTTCCCCACTGCCGTTTTCCGTCCACAGATTTTTGCCCTTGCGGCCCACATTGTTGCGGATGACGGCATTGGCAGCATCTAAAATGTGCTGCGTGGAGCGGTAATTCTGCTCCAGACGGATGGTACGGGCGTGTTTATACTGCTTCTCGAAGTTCAGGATGTTCTCGATATTGGCACCGCGGAACCGGTAGATAGACTGGTCGTCATCGCCCACCACGCAGAGGTTCTTCTGACCACCGGCCAAGAGGCTCGTCAGCAGGTACTGCAGGTGGTTGGTGTCCTGATACTCGTCCACCAGCACATAGCGGAACTTGTTCTGGTAATAGGCCAGCACCTCAGGCTCCTGCTGCAGCAGTGTCACGGTATGGTAGATGATATCGTCAAAGTCCAGCGCATTGGCGCTGCGCAGCTTCTTTGCATAGGCATCGTATACCTTTGCAATACGCATCATCTTCCAGTCATTCTCGTTGGAGTGCTTCTTTGCAAAGGCTGCGGGATCCTCATACAGATCCTTGGCCGCGCTGATGACGCCCAGTACGCTCTTAGGCTGGAAGGTCTTTTCGTCCAGATTTAGTTCCTTGAGGATATCCTTGATGACCCGCTTGGAGTCGTCCGTATCGTAGATGGTAAAGTTCTTATCGAAGCCGATGCGGTCGATATCCCGCCGCAGGATGCGGACGCAGGCGGAATGGAAGGTGGACGCCCAGATGTCATTTGCCATGGGGCCGAGACGGGCAGCCAGACGGTCCTTCAGCTCCCCTGCGGCCTTGTTGGTAAAGGTGATGGCAATGATCTCCCACGGACGGGGCACATCCACGGCGCAGAGCCGGCGGGCGCGGTCCACCTCCGCGTCGGTAGGCCGTGCAGGGAAACTCTCCAGAAAGGCCAGATCGTCCTCCCCTGCCCAGTCCGGCACAAAGTCACTGTCGCTGCCGCGGCCGTAAGTCAGCAGGTTATACACCCGCTGGATCAGCACAGTGGTCTTGCCGCTGCCTGCACCGGCCAGCAGCAGCAGCGGGCCCTCAGTGGTCATGGCAGCCTTGCGCTGCATGGGGTTCAGCCGCCGCAGATCCTGCGCGATGACAGCACGGCGGGCAGCAATATATCGTTCGTTAAAAGCAGTCATAAGTACTCTCCTGTATGGTTTCACGCAGTCTATTTTACGGCAAAATGCGGGGTGGGTCAACTGGCATTTCTGTTTCTCCGGCACCGATATGCCACTGGCACCGCCCTTCCCTCTTGCAATCTCTTCCTGCTTCGCGTAAAATCATATCAGCGGAATACTTTTTATAATCAGTAAGGAGACAACCATGGAAATCAAGGAAAAAATCGAACAGATGGCGAAAAAAGTCCTCTCTGACAAGGCGTTGATGGAACTGTTTAAGAAAGACCCCATCAAGGCTGTGGAGAAAGTGCTGGGCGTGGATCTGCCGGATGAACTGGTAGAAACAATCGTGGACGGTGTGAAGGCACAGATCGCCGTGGACGGCGCCAAGGATGCGCTGGGCATGCTGAAGAAGCTGTTTTGATCGATACATAACGCGGGCGGGATTTCCTGCCCGCGTTTTTGTTAGAACAGCCGCATACGGGAACCACTTACACTCACGCCCTGTGGAGAGCGAAAAAAGAGCAGACGCGAAAGCGTCTGCTCTCATTATTTGTTCAGCTCAGGGATTAGCCCTTCACCATCTTGGCGATCTCGTCAGCGAAGTTCTCTTCCTTCTTCTCGATGCCCTCGCCCTTCTCGAAACGGACAGCGTCCTTGAAGGTGATGGTGCCGCCCAGATTCTTGGCGACAGAAGCGATATACTTCTCAACGGTGAAGTTGTTGTCCTTCACGAACTCCTGCTGCAGCAGGCAGTTCTCGGAATAGAACTTGTTCAGCTTGCCCATGACGATCTTCTCGCGGACCTGCTCGGGCTTGTTAGCCATCTTGGGGTCGTTGGCCATCTGGACCATCATGATGCGCTTCTCTTCTTCCAGAACTTCCTCGGTGACCTGGCTCTTGTCCCAGAAACGGGGGTTCAGAGCGGCAATCTGCATGGCGGCGTCCTTGCCGGCCTCTTCCACCTGCTCATAGGTCAGGTCGGTATCCAGGTTGACCAGAACACCGATCTTGCCGCCGGCATGGACGTAAGCGACGGAAGTGCCCTCAGCAAAGCGGGCAAAACGACGGACCTTGATGTTCTCGCCGATGACGAGGACCATCTCCTGCTGCTGCTGCTCAACAGTCAGGGTGTCGTTGTACTTGCAGGCCATCAGAGCTTCCAGATCAGCGGGAGCTTCCTTAGCGACGACAGCGGCAACGCCCTTGACAAAGTCAACGAACTTCTCGTTCTTGCCGACGAAGTCGGTCTCGGCGTTGACCTCGACCACAACGCCCACACCGTCGATGACGGCAGCGTAAGCCATACCCTCGGCAGCGATACGGCCAGCCTTCTTTGCAGAAGCAGCCAGACCCTTCTCGCGCAGATACTCAATTGCCTTATCGATGTTGCCGTCGGCCTCGGTCAGAGCCTTCTTGCAATCCATCATGCCCACGCCGGTCATTTCGCGCAGGTTCTTAACATCAGCTGCGGTAAAAGCCATTTTCTTATCCTCCAATATTAAATGAATTCAAAGCGGTGTTGCTTGAAAAATGCGAATTACTCAGCGTCCTCAGCGGGAGCCTCGGTCTGCTCGCCCTGCTTGCCTTCCAGAACGGCGTTAGCCATGACGGAAGAGATCAGCTTGATGGCGCGGATAGCGTCGTCGTTGCCGGGGATGACGTAATCGATCTCATCGGGATCGCAGTTGGTATCGGCGATAGCCACAACGGGAATACCCAGCTTGTGAGCCTCAGCGATGGCGTTGCGCTCCTTGCGGGTGTCAACGATGAACAGAGCGCCGGGCAGACGGTTCATTTCCTTGACGCCGCCCAGGTACTTCTCCAGCTTCTCGATCTCGCCCATGTGCTTCATAACTTCCTTCTTGGGCAGCATATCGAAGGTGCCGTCAGCCTGCATGGTCTTCAGCTGGTTCAGACGGTCCACACGGGTACGCATGGTCTTGAAGTTGGTCATCATGCCGCCCAGCCAACGAGCGTTGACATAGTACTGGCCGCAGCGCAGAGCCTCTTCCTTGATGGCTTCCTGAGCCTGCTTCTTGGTGCCGACGAACAGGACGGACTGGCCGTTTGCAGCGATCTCGCGGACGAAGCTGTAAGCCTCTTCCAGCTTGCGGACGGTCTTCTGCAGGTCAACGATATAGATACCGTTGCGCTCGGTGTAAATGTAGGGAGCCATCTTGGGGTTCCAGCGACGGGTCTGGTGACCGAAGTGGACGCCTGCCTCCAGCAGGGCTTTCATGGATACGACGTTAGATGCCATGTTGTTTGTTCCTCCAAATCAAATTTAGTTGTTACCTCCGGCGGTTTCATCCCTTCTGCCAACCATTGTGGCACAGACAGAAAGTCTACGCACCGTGCGGAATGCTGAAATATAATACCACAACTCCTTGTGATAATGCAAGCATTTTTTCCAAAAAATACGCAAAAAATACGGGAAAATCCACCGAAAATCCGGTGGAACTCCCCGCATTTTTTGATTTTCCCGCCATGAAGCGCCCTCATCTGTGAAAAAGGGCTTCTTTTCCGGAATTTCTCAGAATTTGCGGCGGCGTTTCCGCTCCGCATCAGGGGAACGTCGCTGAAAGGGTTTGTCGATGAGGATGATGTCATCCCCGATGCGCTGGATGCACTCCCACGGGATGTAGTACTCCTCTCTCCTGCCAAACAGGCCTAAAAAGGGGCAGGGGCCGAACACCACGATGGCCACCACCTGCCCCTCCGGTACCCGCACCTCCACATCTCCCACGAATCCCAGACGGCAGCCGTCGCAGATGTTGATGACCTCCTTGCACCGAAGGTCCCGGATCCTACACTGCATCGCACTCCCTCCTTTCCCCTCTACCCTATGCAGGGCGCAGACTGTCCCATGCAAAAAAGCGACAAAAGCTCCCAGTATAGGAAAATCCGGCAGGGGCAATACTGCCTTCAGTAAGTTTGAAACACGCAGGAGGCAGCCGTTCATGCAGGGGAAAGTGGAGATCGCGGGCGTCAACACCGCCAAGCTGAAGGTACTGAAAAACGACGAGACGATGGAGCTGCTGCGCAGGAGCAAGTCCGGTGATCAGGAGGCCCGCCGCCAGCTGATCGAGGGCAATCTGAGGCTGGTGCTGTCCGTCATTCAGCGTTTTGCAAACCGGGGCGAAAACGCCGACGACCTCTTTCAGGTGGGCTGTGTGGGCCTCATCAAGGCCATCGACAACTTCGATATCAACCAGCCGGTGAAGTTCTCCACCTACGGTGTGCCCATGATCATCGGCGAGATCCGCCGGTATCTGCGGGACAACAGTGCCATCCGCGTCTCCCGCAGCATGCGGGATACCGCCTACCGGGTGCTGCAGGTGCGGGACCGCCTCATTGCGGAGACTCAGCGGGAGCCTACCGTGGAGCAGATCGCAAAGGAACTGGACATTCCCCGCGAGGAGGTGGTTTTTGCCATGGACGCCATCTCAGACCCCGTCTCCCTGTACGAGCCGGTCTATTCCGATGGCGGCGATGCCATCTGCGTCATGGATCAGGTGGGCGACACGAAAAACACAGATGAACTGTGGACGGACCGCATCGCCCTGAAGGACGCGCTGAAGCTGCTAAATGATCGGGAACGACGCATCCTCTCCCTGCGGTTTTACGAGGGCAAGACCCAGATGGAGGTCTCCGCCGAGGTGGGCATCTCGCAGGCGCAGGTATCCCGTCTGGAAAAGGGCGCCATCAACACCATCAAGAAGAATATCTGAGCAAAAAAAGGCCGCCAAACGGCGGTCTTTTTCCTTGTATTTCTCACTTTAGCATGACGGCAAACTCGTCCTCCGTCAGGACGGGGATGCCCAGTTCCTGTGCCTTCTTCAGCTTGCTGCCTGCAGCTTCGCCCGCCACCACATAGGTGGTTTTCTTGCTGACGGAGCCTGCGGCCTTGCCGCCCCGCTCCTCGATCATGGCCTGCGCGGCCTTGCGGTCGAACCGCTCCAACGTACCTGTCAGGACAAAGGTCATACCCGCAAAGCGCTCGTCCACCAGCTGCGCGGTGCTTTCCATATTCACGCCTGCCGCTTTCAGCCGCGCCAACAGGTCGCGGGCCTGTTCGCTGGCAAAATAGCTGACGATGCAGCCTGCCGTAACGGCGCCCACATCGTTGATCTCAGTCAACTCTTCTTCCGTAGCAGCTACCAGCGCGTCCATAGTCTTGAAATGGGTGGAGAGGACCTTGGCGGCCTTCTCCCCCACCTGCCGGATGCCGAGCCCGTAAATCAGCTTGGAAAGATCGTTGCCGCGGGACTTTTCAATGGCGGCAATCAGGTTTTCTGCGGACTTCTTTCCCATCCGGTCCAGCTTTGCCACCGGCTCCGCCGTCAGGCTGTAAAGGTCAGCAACATTGGCGATCAGTCCGCCCTCCACCAGCTGCTGCACCACAGCGGGGCCTAAATGCTCGATGTCCATGGCGTCACGGCTGGCGAAATGGGTGATGTTTCGCAGCAGCTGGGCGGGACACTCTGCGCCGGTGCAGCGCAGGGCCGCACCGTCCTCATCCCGTGCCACCGCCGCACCGCACACAGGGCACACGGCAGGCAGCGTATAAGGCACGGTGCCCTCCGGACGCTGTTTGAAGTCCACCTCCACGATCTCGGGGATGATCTCGCCCGCCTTCTGGACGATGACCGTGTCGCCGATGCGGATGTCCTTTTCCGCGATATAGTCCTGATTGTGGAGGGTGGCATTGGTGACGGTGGTACCTGCCAGACGCACCGGCTCCAGCACCGCCTTGGGGGTCAGCACGCCGGTGCGGCCCACCTGCACCACGATGTCCACCACTTTGGAGGGCTTCTTCTCGGGGGGATACTTGAAGGCCACCGCCCACTTGGGGAACTTGGCGGTGGAGCCCATCTTCGCGCGGTCGGCCAGATTGTTGATCTTGATGACCGCGCCGTCAATGTCAAAGGGATAATCCATGCGCTCGTCGTTGATGCGGTCGATCTCCGCCTGCAGTTCTGTCCGGCGCATGGTCTTGTGGGGGATCACCTTAAAGCGCTGGGAGGCCAGATACTCCAGCGTCTCCGCGTGGGTAGCAAAAGTCTTGCCCTCCGCCAGCTGCAGGTTGAAGATTTGGATGTCCAGCTTCCGCTCGGCACACAGCTTGGGGTCCAGCTGGCGCAGGGAACCGGCCGCGGCGTTGCGGGGATTGGCCATCAACTGCTTGCCCTCCAGCTCGCGGCGCTGATTGATCTCCTCAAACACGACGCGGGACATATACACCTCGCCGCGAACGATCAGTCGGGGCAGCTTTTCCGGCAAAACCATGGGAATGGAGTTGATGGTTTTCAGGTTCTCCGTCACGTCTTCGCCCACCCAGCCGTCGCCGCGGGTGGCGCCGCGGACAAACACGCCGTTCTGGTATTCCAGTGCCACGGACAGGCCGTCCACCTTCGGTTCGATGGAGTACTCCGCGTCACCCAGCACATCTGCCAGTTTCTGGGCAAATTCCGCCATTTCGTCGGCATTGAACACGTCCTGCAGGCTCTCCAGCGGCACGGGATGACGGTACTCCTCAAAGCCCTCTAAAATCCGGTCACCCACCCGCTGGGTCGGAGAATCGGGAGTGACCTCCTCGGGATGCTCGGCTTCCAGCTCCTCCAGGCGGCGGTAGAGCATGTCGTATTCATAGTCGCTCATGGTGGATGCGTCCAGCACGTAATAGAGATAGCTGTTTTCATTCAGCTTGGCGCGCAATTCTTGCATTTCCTGGCGGTAATCCATGGGGGTTCCTCCTTCGGTGGATCAGCTTTGGTTCAGGATATAATCCTTCATATCTTCTTCGTAGGTGTTGGGGTCGGTGCCGAAATAGGTGTAGGTCTCCGGTACGCTGCCCACGATAACAGTCTCCGCCACGGTGACGGCGTTGGAGACCTTGGTGGCTGTGGTAAAGCCCGGCAGCAGGATGGAGATGGACACATCGATGTGCAGCACGATGCGGTGGTTGGTCTGGTTGATGCCTGCGGAGGTAAACACGTTCTGAAACCGCGCGGACGAGGAACCGATGGTCTCCATCCGCACTGCCAGACGTGGCCCACGGCCTGCTAAAAAGGCTGAGCCACTCAGCGTGCCGATGGGAATGGACAACTCCCTTGCCGACACCTGACTGATACGCTCTAAAATGATGTCTAAAATCTCTGCCTGTAAACGGTTGCAGGCCGCCATATTGCTGTGGACGGCGGCAATACTGCCGTCTGTATTTTTCTCAAAGGAGATCAGCTGTTCGTAGCTGACCTTCCCGCTCTGGATGGCCTCGTCCACCGCCTCCATGACGATGCGGTTCACCGCACTGGAGGCACGGGTGACGGCCAGACTTTCCAGCAGCGGACGCAGCTGTGCGCTGACCGCAAAGACCACGCTGCCCACCAGTACGACTACGGCCACCAGCAGCACACGACCGGTGGTTTTACGGGCCATAGCGCGGCGGTAGCGGAAAAAGCCGTATTTCATGCAGCCACCTCCCTCCCCTGATTCTATGCGGAAAGAGGTTGGCAATATTTCAGGGAAGCTCGTTTACGATCTGCTTGAACACTCTGCCCCGCTCCATAAAGTTGGCAAAGCGGTCAAAGGAGGTGCTGGCAGGCGAAAGAATCACCACATCGCCCTCGCTGGCGGCCTGGTCGGCCATGGCAACGGCCTCGTGGTAGTCCTGTGCCTCCAGAATGGGCAAATCTGCAAAGTTCTCCGCCTGCTCCGTGGCGGCGCGGATCACGCCCGCCGTGGCACCGCAGAGGATCAGCAGCTTTACATGCTCGTTGATGACAGGGCCGATCTCGCCATAGGGGATGCCCTTGTCCTTGCCGCCCGCGATCAGGATGACCTTCTCCGGGAAGGCCCGCAATCCGGCAATGGTGCGGCTGGGGCTGGATGCGATGGAATCGTTGTACCAGCGCACGCCGTTTCGGGTGCGCACCAGCTCAATGCGGTGCTCCACACCACCGAAGGTGCGGGCGAAGGTGCGGATGGTTTCGTCCTCCACCAGACCGTCCACAGCAGCGATGGCGGCCATATAGTTTTCAATGTTGTGGACGCCGGGCAGCTTGATGTCGCCGGTGGTCATCACCACGCGCTCAGACCCGTCGTGGCGCACCACGATCTCCGTACCACGCAGGAACACGCCCTCCTCCAGCTCCTTTTGACGGGCGAACCAGCGGACGCGCCCCACAGCCTTCTGTGCGGAAGTAACAGAATCGGCATTATCTGCGTTGAACACGGCAATATCCTTTGCAGACTGATGTGTAAAGTTATTTTCCTTGGCAGTAATATACTCTGCGTAATCCTTATGCACATCCAGATGGTTGGGTGCTAAATTAGTCAGCACGGCAATTTTCGGGCTTTTCCGCATGGTCATCAGCTGGAAGGAGGAAAGCTCCAGCACCGCGATGTCCGTTTCCTTCATGGTACCCGTTTCCGCCAGCAGAGGATGGCCGATGTTGCCGCCCAGATGGACGGTCTTCCCTGCCGCCCGCAGCAACTCCGCGATGATGGTGGTGGTCGTGGTCTTGCCGTCAGAACCGGTAACGGCGATCATGGGACAGGGGCAGACATCAAAAAAGACCTCCATCTCGCTGGTGAGGGTGCTGCCCCGCGCCACGGCGTCAGTCAGCTGAGGCAGGTCCGGACGCATGCCAGGGGTCCGGAAGATAATGTCTTCCGTCAGATGCTCCAGGTAGTCCCCGCCTAAGCGCAGCGTCACACCGGCGGCCTCCAGTTCATCACCCACAGCGCCCAGCGCCTCACGGCTCTTTTTGTCGCAGGCAGTGACGGAAATGCCGCGTGCCACCAGCAGGTCGATCAGCGGGCGGTTAGACACGCCAATGCCGATGACGGCTACGGTCTTGTCCTTCAGGGAATCCAGATAGGCTTCAAAGTTCATGGGATTCGCTCCTTATGTCCTCCGCGCAGGGCGGGAAAATTTCATACAAAGCAATTATACCGCAGCAGGGAGAAAATTACAACGAGCGGTGAAATTTTCTCAGATTTCTATGCCTCGCAAACTGTTTCGTACATGGCAAGTCCTTTAAAATTACTCTCTGTTGCATATCAGTGTTGATGACTGATTTTGATGCATAAATAACTAAATCTCCGACAGAAAAAATTATGTTAAAGCATAAAACATTCTGTCGGGGGTCTTTTTATGCTTACATATCAAGAAATACTAAATCAAATTGAAAATGGAGAGTTCACAGAGTTTCAAATCAGAAATCTCATGTTGAGTTTATCCCTGAAAGGTCAGGGGAAGTCCACTCCAAAATCAGGCAAGAAGAAAATTGAATTAGACGATGATACCAAAGCCATCATGCAGAAGTGCAAGGAGAACAGAAGTGATGCTTTCTGTTGCCCTCATTGTGGCTCTATTTCTTGTGTCAAAAATGGTACGAGAAACGGCAGGCAGAGATAC
>JAZRCP010000085.1:0-10665 GCA_045659825.1 Dysosmobacter sp.
GGCGCTGATTACAAGAAGGCCTATCTGACCTTCCAGGAGTTCTTCGAGAAGCTCCGGAGCGAGCCCCACCGTTGGGGCAAGCCTTTCTCCGCACTGCTGGGCGGTCTGGACGCACAGCTGGAACTGGGCGCCGCTGCCATCGGCGGCAAGGACTCCATGTCCGGTTCTTTCCTAAATCTGGATGTGCCCCCCACGCTGATCTCCTTCGCCATTGCCCCCCTGAAGGCTGGCGAAGTCCTCTCCCCCGAATTCAAGGAAGCCGGTCACCCCGTCTACCTCTTCTCCGGCAAGAACGGCGAGGAAGTGAAGCAAACCTGGGAGTTCTTCCATTCTCTGTGCCTCACCGGCAAGGTTAAGGCCGCATGGGCTGTGGAAAACGGCGTGGCCGAGGCTGTCATGAAAATGTCCTTCGGCAATCGTCTCGGCTTTACCGCTGAAAAGCTGGACGCCGCATGGGGCAAGACCGATATCGGTGCCATCGTGGCCGAGCTGACCGAGGACGTGGACGCCATGGCTGTGAAGCTGGGCATGACCACGGATGACGGTTACATCACCATCGGTGAGGACCGCGCCTCTGTGGAGGAACTGCTGGCTCTGAACGAGGGCGTTCTGGAGAACGTCTATCCCAGCCGTACCCCCGTGGATCCCACGCCCGCTCCCGTACTGGAAGCACCCGCCTTCAGCCGTGTTGCTCCCAAGATCGGCGTGGCAAAGCCCAAGGTTCTGATCCCCGTGTTCCCCGGCACCAACTGCGAGTATGACAGCGCCCGCGCCGTCGCCCGCGCCGGTCTGGAGCCCGAGATCATTGTGCTGAACAACCAGTCCGCTCAGGGCGTTGCCGACTCCGCCGCCCGCTTTGCCAAGGCCGCACTGGAGAGCCAGATCATCTTCGTTCCCGGCGGCTTCTCCGGCGGTGATGAGCCCGAAGGCTCCGGCAAGTTCATCACTGCATTCTTCCGCAACCCCGCTGTGAAGGACGCCACCCACGATCTGCTAAAGAACCGCGACGGTCTGATGCTGGGTATCTGCAACGGCTTCCAGGCGCTGATCAAGCTGGGTCTGGTTCCCTACGGCGAGATCATCGACACGGATGAGACCTGCCCAACCCTCAGCTTCAACGTCATCGGCCGTCACCAGTCCAAGATTGTCCGCACCCGTATCGCCTCCAACCGTTCTCCCTGGCTGGCAAAGATGAATGTGGGCGACATCGTGAATGTCCCCATCTCTCACGGCGAAGGCCGCTTCCTCTGCTCCGGTGAGCTGGTTGCCAAGCTGGCAGAAAACGGCCAGATCGCGACCCAGTATGTGGATCTGAATGGCCTGCCCACCATGGATGTGGACTTCAACCCCAACGGCTCCGTCTGGGCTATCGAGGGCATTACCTCTCCCGATGGCCGCGTGCTGGGTAAGATGGGCCATGCCGAACGTATTGGCGCCGACCTGTACCGCAACGTTCCCGGTGACTACGATCTGCACCTGTTTGAGGCTGCCAAGGATTATTTCAACGTATAACGGGACAAATAAAACTTTTTGGTGTATACTATCTGAAACATCGCAGGAGATATCATGGAACAACTGGAACTGACGCTGGCTTATGATCTTCCCGAAAAGATCGTGCCTCTCTTTACAGAATACACGGACATGCTGGTAAAGGAAGACCCCTCTTTCCGGCGCTATCTGGATATTCAGCACTATGACGATGAGGTACGGGATCTTCGCATGAAATACGGCCTGCCGTCGGGTCGATTGTATCTGGCCCATCAGGGCGACACCGACATTGGCTGTGTTGCCCTGCGGCGGTTGGATGATACCCGCTGCGAGCTGAAACGGCTTTATATCCGTCCCGCCTACCGCGGTCGCGGATATGCCCGCCGGTTGATGGACCATATCCTTGCAGATGCCCGCGCCATCGGCTACCGACACCTGCTGCTGGACACCCTCCCCTTTTTGGAAACAGCCATCGGCATGTACCGCAGAATGGGCTTTTACGATATTCCCTGCTACAACGACAGTCCTTTAGACCATACCGTTTTTTTACAGTTCGATCTCTGATCCCCACAAAACTTTTGAAATGAGGTGGCCTCATGGCATATTTCTTTAAAGAACCTTCCCATACCTTCAGCGAGTACCTGCTGGTCCCCGGCTATTCCTCCGCTGAGTGCATCCCCGCCAACGTATCCCTGAAGACCCCTGTGGTCAAGTACAAAAAGGGCGAAGAATGCCCCCTGACCATGAACATTCCCATGGTTTCCGCCGTTATGCAGGCCGTTTCCGGCGAGCAGATGGGCATCGGCCTTGCCAAGGAAGGCGGCATCGCCTTCATCTTTGTCTCTCAGCCTATTGAGCAGCAGGCTGAAATGGTTCGCAGAGTCAAGAATTACAAGGCCGGTTTTGTCACCAGCGATTCCAACCTGCGTACCACCGACACTCTGGCCGATGTGCTGGCTCTGAAAGAGCGCTGCGGCCACTCCACCATGGCTGTCACCGAGGATGGCACCGGTACCGGCAAGCTGCTGGGTCTGGTCACCAGCCGCGACTACCGTGTCAGCCGCATGGATCCCGCCACCCCCGTGTCTGAGTTTATGACCCCCGCTGAAAAGCTAATCACTGCTCCCGAGGGAACCAGCCTTAAGGAAGCCAACAACATCATCTGGGATCACAAGCTGAACGCTCTGCCCATCGTTTCCAAGGAGGGCAATCTGGTCTCCTTCGTGTTCCGCAAGGACTATGACGCCCACAAGGGTAATCCTCTGGAACTGCTGGACAGCCAGAAGCGCTATGTGGTCGGCGCCGGTATCAATACCCGCGACTATGCTGAGCGTGTTCCCGCTCTGGTGGAAGCCGGCGTGGACGTGCTGGTCATCGACTCCTCCGAGGGCTATTCCGAGTGGCAGGCCCGCACCCTGAAGTGGATCCGCGACCACTACGGCGATACCGTGAAGGTCGGCGCCGGCAACGTGGTGGACGGCGAGGGCTTCCGCTTCCTGGCCGATGCCGGCGCAGACTTCATCAAGATCGGCATCGGCGGCGGCTCCATCTGCATCACCCGCGAGACCAAGGGTATCGGCCGTGGTCAGGCTACCGCTGTTATCGATGTGGCCGCCGAACGTGACCGCTACTTTGAAGAAACCGGCATCTATGTCCCCATCTGTGCCGACGGCGGCATCGTGCAGGACTATCACATCACGCTGGCGCTGGCCATGGGCGCCGACTTCTGCATGCTGGGCCGCTACTTCTCCCGCTTCGACGAATCTCCCACCAGCAAGGTGCTGATCAACGGCAGCTACATGAAGGAGTACTGGGGCGAGGGCAGCGCTCGTGCCCGTAACTGGCAGCGCTATGTCATGGGCGGTGCCGCCAAGCTGAGCTTCGAAGAAGGCGTGGACTCCTATGTTCCTTACGCCGGTTCTCTGGCTGACGGTATGGCCACCACGCTGGCCAAGGTGCGCTCCACCATGTGCAACTGCGGCGCACTGAGCATTCCCGAGCTGCGCGACAAGGCCAAGCTGACACTGGTCTCCGCTGTCTCCATCGTGGAGGGCGGCGCCCACGACGTTCTGCTGAAGGACTCTACCGGCGGCAACAAGTAATTTTTCAAAAAGGAACCTGCAGTCCAAAATGGACTGCAGGTTCCTTTTTTATCTTTTATTACAGTTCTTCCAAACGGAAAACTCCCTGCACCTTTGAAATCTGCTCCATCAATTCTTGCAGCCTGATTCGCTTGTTCAGCCGCACAAACAACATAGCACTGGCATGATTATGCTGACCGTCCACAGAACGGGTCAACTCCATATTCAGGATCTTCACATTCTTTTCCCGCAGCAGGGTCAGAATTTCATCCAGACAGGTTTTTTCCTCGTATTCGATATACAAATGTACTTCCGGTGCCACACTGAGCAGCCAGTATTCCAAACGGGAAAATACCAGCTCCGCCAGCAGGATCAGCCCCGTGGTAAGAATACCGCCCTCGTAAAATCCCGCGCCTAATGCCAGACCCACAATGGCAGAGGCCCACAATCCCGCCGCCGTGGTCAGGCCTTTCACCTTCTGCCGCCGCGTCACAACAATGGTTCCCGCACCGATGAAACCGATACCGGCAACGACCTGCGCACCAAGGCGGGCGATATCCGTACTGTAATGCATGACTTGAAACAAATACTGGCTTGTCAACGTCGTCATCGCCGCGCCAAGGCAGATCAGAATATGGGTGCGGAAACCCGCCGGCCGCCGTTTATATTCGCGCTCAATGCCGATCGCACCGCCGCAAACCGCCGCCAGACAAATCCGCAAACAGATTGAGGCCATGGTAAGCTCCCGCACTCCGTCGAAAACTGTCAACATGTTCCCACACCCCCCTTAAAGTTCTTCAATGATAACAACGCCCTCCACTTCCGAGATCGCTGCCAGCACCTGCTCGTGGACGCTTCCCTTTTTCATTCGAACAGAAAAGACTGCGCTGGGACGGCTGGATTCCTCTCCTCTGCCGTGATCCACTTCCACACTGTAAATCTGTGCTCCCAGCCCTTTCAGTCTTGCAATGATGCCGCCCAAATGATCCAAAGAAAGAAACTCCACAAAAATATTCATGTTTCGACTCCGCTCCACAATGAGGCTCTCAAAAAAGGGCAGCAGCTGGATGGATGCCAGGATCAGCAAAAATACAGGCAGCACACACTCGTAAAAACCCGCACCGATGGCAAGTCCCATACAGGCAGACGCCCACAGGCCCGCCGCTGTGGTCAGGCCCTTGACTTCCTGTCTGGACGTCACCAGAACCGTTCCGGCACCCAGGAAGCCGACGCCGTTGATGACCTGCGCTCCCAGACGGCTCACATCCGTCTGCACGCCCAGCGCCTGTGCCAGATCCTCCCATGCCGAATGCAGCATGGTGTAGTTGTACTGGCCGATCAGCATGGTGAGAGCCGCGCCAAGGCACACCAGCATATAGGTGCGAAAACCCGCCGGCCGTCGCTTTCGTCCACGCTCCAATCCGATAAAGCCACCCAGCATCGCAGCCAGTACCAGCCGAAGCACCAGAGATGTCATATTCAATTCCCGCAGATACGCGAAAGTCTCTGTCATCGTTCAGCCCCCTTCGGTATATGATATTCTTCTATCCCAAACCAAATTGCTTGTATTTCAGATACTTTTTTCCTCTCTTGTATTTGCTTTGCGCCGAAAAAGCATTGCAAGTGCACAAACACCTGCCCCCAGCACAGCCGCAGCCAAATAAAAGAGGTCATAGTCGCCGATCAGGCTCAACAGGCCATAAAGCGGTGTGACAGTCAGTCCCGACAGGATCAGCGCAGGGAGTGTCAATCCGGCACTGCCCAATGTCCGCACCAGGAGTCCCAGCAGGCTTCCGGTGGCCATTGCGGCACCCATGATCGCAGCCAGACGCATCAAACGCCCACTGCTGCGGCCAAAAATCAGGCATCCCATCCACACCGCTGCATAGAGGGCAGACGTTGTGACCTGCGGCCATCCAACGGGATAGGACCACGCGAAATGGCCCACATTGGCAGCAAAGGCTGCTCCATAACCGACCAGTAAAAGGCCGGGCATCCACCACTTTTTCATGGGCTCCTCCTTACTTCAGCGCAACATATCCCGTTTCTTCAATGATCCACTGTCCCTGTTCAGACAGAATCCACTCCAAAAAAGCAGCCATGGTCTCATTGGTTTCCTGTGGTGCGGGCTCTCCGATGGGAGACGCCGTAACAGCGTAGAACTCCGATGCAATGGGATAGCTGTTATCCCGAATCGTCTCCTTGGTCGGCTCCACGCCATTCAGTGCCAGCAGGCGAATATCACCGCTTTGCACCATTTCCGTGGCATAATACCGGAAGGAAAAGCCGATGGCGTTGCTGTGGTTACGGTAGCTGGCAACTTCCCGGATGATGCCGCCCATACCCGCGATGCGTTCTTCCTCTTCCGGTTCCATGAGGGGCAGCCCTTTCATCAGCTTTTGAAGGGATGTCTGACTACCGCTGTTTTCCGCCCGCTGGAAGGGGCGGATCTTCTGAAATCTGCCGCCAAGGTGCTTCCAGTTGGTAATCTCTCCGGTATAGATGCCCTGAATCTGCTCCACGGTCAGGCTCTCCACCGGATTTTTGCTGTTGACGAAAAAGACAAAGGCCTCCCGCCCAATAGGGGTCAAATGAAGCTCCACGCCGTTTGCCTCCGCCGCTTTCAGCTGTGCATCCGAGGGACCGGCCGCAAAAATCATATTCCGCTCGCCATGGATCAGCTTGCGGTAGGCCTCCGATGTACCATTGCACTCCACGATGCTATGGAACGGAGAATAATCCTGCTGCGGGAATGTGGCCTCCACAAAGGCCGCATACACGGGATACAGCGCCGTGGCACCATCCAGCCACAAGGCCTGTGGGTTATCCAGAGAAAAGGTCGCGGGCTCCTCCAAATGCACCAGCTTGCTTTCCGCAAGTTTTCCGTTCTGCTTGCGGAACGGCTGGTATTCCTGCACCAGCAGGCTGCGGTCATCCACTGTGGGCAGCGTATCTGTATAAATGCCGTGCAGAATGTGGCAAAAGGATAACACACAGGCCAGTAAAAAGGCACGGCCCGCCCATTTCCTCATTCCCGGTTTCAGAAGACCTGTGCAGACAAGAAGCAGCGCCAATGTTCCCGCGATACCAACCACTGGGATCACTCGGGTCACATACAGTGGGAACATGCCGAAATTCCCCAGCAGGTACAGAAAAAAGGTGCCTCCTCCGCAGAGAATGGTGATCCCGGCCACAATAAAAATGGTGTCGATCACCCGTTTGATCGTCTGTTTCATGCATCTCCCTCCAGTTCCATTAGGTGGCGGCGCACCTCCTCCAAATCAAAGGAGGAGCAGACGCGACCATCTTCACTGTCCAGTGCCCGATAATGCTGCGAGATAATGTTTTGCTGAATTTTGTAGGTCCCTACGGTCTCTACAAAGCGCCACCAGACCTTGCCGCCCATGGTTGGGGGATAGGTTGGTTTTGTATCCTGAAATGCCAGCGCACGGACCATGTCGCTGGCTTCTCCCCCCAACAGCCCGGACAGCATCCGACTGTCTGAAAACAGGGTACAAAGGGCTACCGCCCCCATCCATCCGAGAGAAGCGCGTCCTTTTTCGATCTCCACCAAAGTCTTTTTGGAGATACCCAGCACTTTCGCCATGGTTTCCTGCGTAAAACCATACTCCGTGCGAACCAGTTTCACCTGATGGTCCAATTCCGCTACAAAGTGTTCTCTTGTCATGCTCCCCCTCCTACTTTTGGTATAATTTTACACTTTTTTACACCTTTTGTCAACTCCAGCCATGCGTTAGAAAATGCTCCAACTGCTTGGGAGCCCAAGCATTATTTCCTGTCATTTCAAACAAACTTTATCGAATTTCATCTTCAAATTGCACAAAAAGCTTGTTCTTTTATCAAAAACCCCCTATAATCATTTTGTTATTTTAATACAAAGCAGGAGTTCCTAAATCATGCAGAATCGTCCTCGTATTTTAGTTGTCGGCAGCTTTGTGATGGATCTGATTGCCACCACAGAGCGTATTCCCCCTTCCGGTCAGACCCTTTACGGCAAAGAGTTTCATATGGCTCCCGGCGGCAAAGGCGCCAATCAGGCTGTGCAGTGTGCACGTCTTGGTGCAGACGTCACCATGATGGGCTGTGTGGGTGATGATATTTTCGGCGCGATGCTTCTAAATACCCCCCATGCTGCCGGTGTGGATATCAGCCATGTGGCCGTGCGGAAAGGAATCGCCTCCGGCATCGGCCATGTAACGCTGGAAGTCACGGAACATACTGCCCAGAACCGGATCGTGGTCATTCCCGGCGCCAACCGGACGCTGACCATGGAAGAAGTCTCCTGGATCCACGAGGAAATCGCCTCCTATGACATGGTTCTGCTGCAACTGGAAATTCCGCTAAAGGTCAATTTAGCCGTCGCCCGCTGGGCCAAGGAAGCCGGTGTGCCGGTGATGCTGAATCCCGCTCCCGCTACGGAACTGAGCGATGAGCTTCTGTCTCTTGTCACCTACCTGACTCCCAACGAGCAGGAGGCCTCCATGGAGACTCATCTGCCGCTTCGCGTAGATGCAGACAACCGTCCTGACCATGATGACCTGCTTCAAATTGCAGCCGCTCTTCGCGAAAAGGGCGTTGAGCACACCATCATCACCCTTGGCGGCAGCGGCTCCGCCGTGGTGGAAACCGATTCCATCCGCTATGTCCCCTGTGTTCAGATGGAACATGTGGCCGACCCCACCGCCGCAGGCGATTCCTTTGTGGGCGCGTTGTCTGTGGCACTGTCTGTCGGCATGACGCAGGAGCAGGCACTGACCTTTGCCAGCCATACTGCCGCCATCACGGTCTCCCGTATGGGTGCCATGCCCTCTCTTCCTCTGCTGCAGGAGGTCATCTCTCTGCTGCAGGAGCGCAAATGCACAGAAGTTCCCCTCTCCGCACTGGAGATTCTGCAATAAAAGAAGCATCCCGACTCTTGATGAGAGTCGGGATGCTTTTTTACAATTACTTCTCTGCCAAATAGACTGCTCTCATACCCTTGTAGGTCTCATAGCAATCCAGCTTTGCCACTACTTCAAAGGGAGCGTGCATGCTCAGAACCGGAACACCGGCATCCAGCGTGCTGATGTTGCGGTTGGCCATATACATGGCCACGGTACCACCGCCGCCGGCGTCCACCTTACCCAGTTCCACGATCTGCCAGAACACATCCGCATCGTCGAACAGACGACGGGCATAGGCCACGGTTTCCGCATCGGCATCGGAGGCGCCGGACTTGCCGCGGGCGCCGGTGTACTTGCAAAGGCCAACGCCGTAGTTCAGGAAGGCGGCATTCCGCTTCTCGTAAACCTCGGCATAGTCGGGATCGTAAGCAGCCGTCACATCCGCACTGAGGCAGAAGGATTTCTCAAAGCATACCCGAACAGGCACGCTCTGTGCATCGCACAGGTCCTCCATAAAGGTGTCAAAGGCCGCAGACTGCATACCCGTTACGCCATCGGAGCCGATCTCCTCCTTATCCGCCAGCACGCATACCGCCGTCTTGGCAGGCGTCTCCTCCAGATCCAACAGGGCCTTCAGCGCCGCATAGCTGCAGACGCGGTCATCGTGGCCGTAAGCGCCGATCATGGAACGATCAAGACCGATATCACAGGCGTTCATGGCGGGAACAGCTTCCAGCTCGGCAGAGGTGAAATCATCCTCTGTGATGCCGTACTTCTCATGCAGCAGCTGCATCACTGCCAGCTTCACCCGGCTGGTATCCTCCTCGTCACCGATAGGCCGGCTACCCAGCAGCAGGTTCAGCGTCTCACCGGGGATGGCCACACCCAGCGGCTTCTTGGCCTGCTCCTGACCCAAATGTGGCAGCAGGTCGGTGATCACCAGACGGGGATCGCCTGTATCCGCACCAATATTCACCGTAACAGAGGTGCCGTCCTTCAAGGCCACGACGCCGTGGAGCTCCAGCGGCACCGTCACCCACTGGTACTTGCGGATGCCGCCGTAATAGTGGGTCTTGAAATAGGCCAGCTCGCTGTCCTCGTACAAAGGATTGGGCTTTAAGTCCAGACGGGGTGCATCAATATGGGCAGCAGCAATCTGTGCGCCCTCAGACAGAGGCTTGCGTCCAATATGAGCCAGCATCACGGCCTTGCTGCGATTGCAGACATACAGCTTGTCGCCACTTTTGACCTCCATGCCCCGCACATAGGGACGGTATCCCTTCTCCTTTGCCAGACGGATGCTCTCAGCAGCGCAGAGCCGCTCCGTCTTGCCTGCGTCCAGATAGGCCATATAGCCGGCACAGTAGGCATCCACCAACGGCAGTTCCGCTGCGTTCAGGCGGTCATAGCCATTCTTCTTGGCAGAAAACAATTTCTTTTTCAGGTCCTTGATTTCTTCAGACATGGGTTCTTCCTCCATTTTACACGATCTTCCCGCGTTTCTCCTGCCGAATCCCATCCAGCAGCTTCTCGAAGAAAATATGAGCTTCCTTCCGGAAGGTCTCCGGCAGTTCACTGCCGTTATTCAACTCGCAATCACATTTACTGCGGTAATACTCATCCGAATTCTGGGCGGAGATCCGCAGGCGGGCATACTGCTCTGTGATATTGTCCCTTGCCATGATGCGACGTACCCGCAATTCAGTAGGTGCCGTCACCGCGATCGTGCGGTCACACAGGCGATCCAGTCCGCTCTCCAGCAGATTGATGGCATCAATGGCAAAGAGATCCCCCTCCATGGCAGCCACCTGCCGCTCCACCTCAGGAGGCAGATAGGTGTATACGATCTGATTCAGCTTCTCCAACCGGTCTTTTCTGGCAAAGACCTCCTGCCCCAGCTTCTGCCGGTTCAACTTGCCATCCGGCTGGAATACACCAGGGAAGGTCGCGTTGATGGCGTTGCGCATGTTCTCATCTTCCGCCAGCATTTGATGGTATACCTTATCACAGTCGATGATGACACCGCCCAATTCCTCAATCACTTCCAGCGCCGTGGATTTTCCCGCACCGGTACAGCCGGTGATGCCAAGCACCACCCGCATCCGGTCTGCTTCGATCACATGGAATCCGGCAGCCTTCTTCAGACGGTTGCCAACTGCCAGACCCAACCCGTGCTCATCCGGACACTGGGC
>JAZRCP010000086.1:0-26018 GCA_045659825.1 Dysosmobacter sp.
TGGCCTCCGACTTGGTGTTTACAGCAAAAACTCCCTAAATCGAAACAAAAGAGAGGAGGGAATGCCATGGCAAGACCTAGAGAGCCGATAAATCTGATTGCGGCCAAGGGAAGGAAACATCTGACAAAGGCCGAGATCGCCGTGCGCAACGCCTCCGAGGTGCAGCCAAGGACGGAGGGGATCGAGCCGCCATCCTATCTGACCGCAGCACAAAAAAAGCATTTTAAAAAATTGGCCGAGCAACTGGACAAGATCAAGGTAATGGGGGAAACAGACTGCGACACCCTGGCCAGATACGTCACAGCTGAAAGCCAATACCAGGAAGCCACGAAGGACCTGCGGGAAGTACAAAAGAAACGCCCGAAAGACGCCAAAGCTGGGGAGCTGATGGCCTGGGCGGCGATGGTGGAAAAACTCGACAAGCGGCAGGAACGCTTTTTCAAACAAGCCAGCACTATGGCCAGAGACCTGGGGCTCACGATCTCCAGCCGCTGCAAGCTAGTCGTACCAAAAACCGAGGAAGATAAACCAAAGGTAAACAAGTTCGCACAGTTCGTCGGAAAGGCGGCTGGTAGTTAATGACTGACCGCGTGACCGAATACGCCCGCGAGGTGGTCAACTCTGGTCGGTATCCTGTCTCTGGTCAGCTCTGCGGCCAGCTGCACATTTTGTCTTGCAAGCGGCATCTGAGAGACCTGGAGCGGCAGAATACTGCGACCTTCCCCTATTACTGGGATGTGGAGGCTTCTGAGCGCGTGCTTAACTATGCCGGGACGCTGACACTGGCAGAGGGCTCAGAACCGAGGCCCCTGCAGCTGATGGGCTGCCAGGCCTTCGACGTCGGCTGCACCTTCGGCTGGAGGAAGTCGGCGAACCATTACCGGCGCTTCCGACGACGCTATAAATCTATCTCGCGCCAGCAGGGCAAGACGATGGAGAACGGCATAATGGGTCCGTACATCGCAGGTTTCTCCGGCTATCAGTACGGCAAACTGTTCACAGCCGCAACCAAGAAGCGGCAGGCTAGGCTGGCCTGGGAAGAAATGGCCAAGTTTGTCAAGGTCGATCCTGACCTGGGCGAGCTATTCACGGTGAAGGACTACAAGAGCACCATTGAAGCGGTGGAGACAGGCTGCACCATCGAGGCGCTGAGCCGCGAGGCTGGCCTGGATGACGGCTTCCGGTCCATCTTCTGCTCTGTGGACGAGATTCACCAGCATAAAGACAACAAGATTTATAAAGCACTTTACAACGGCACCCGGTCGCTGCCGGAGACGCTGGTTTCCATGATAACGACCAGAGGCTTCGAGCTGAACAGCTTTTGTAAAGAGATGGACGATTATGCCATCAATGTCCTGCGCGGAGTAACATCTGCGGAGGATTTTTTTGTAGACATCTACTGCCTGGACGACGGGGACGACATCTGGGACGAAACCAACTGGCCGAAGGCCTGCCCTTTCACCTGTATGGACGAGGAGCGTCTGAAAACGCTGCGTCAGGACGCGCAGACCGCCAGGGATATGGGCGGCATGGAACTGCGGGACTTTCTCTGCAAGTCTCTGAATATGTGGGTCAAAAATACCGACCTGCAAGCCTTTGATCCTGACGCATGGGCGGCCTGTGGCTCCGAGCGCACGCTCCAGGACGTCATCGAGGCGGGCAACCGTGAGTGTTGGGTGGGCCTCGACCTGTCCAGCGGCGGCGACTTGACCACCATGGTGCTGGAGTTTCCGCTACAGGATGGCCGCTACTACGTCCACAGCCACAGTTTCATGCCCCGTGGCCGCATCCAGGAGCACATGGAGACGGACCTGGCGCCCTATGACCTGTGGGAGCAGCAGGGCCTCATTACCGTGACTGGCGGCTCGACGGACTACATGAACGATTACAAGTTTATCGTCACGCAGTTGACGGAGCTGCGGGAGCGTTTCGGCCTGACCTTCCTGGGCATCGGCATCGACCCGCACAACGCGGCGGGCGTCATGCAGGACCTGGAGGCCTTCGGCTGCCCGGTCGTGACCATCACACAGTCGGCGCGGAACCTGAACGACGCCACGGTGGCCACGCAGCTGCTGGTCAAGGGATGCCGCATCGAGTACGACCGCCGCAATGAGCTGCTGACATGGTCCATTATAAACGCCGCCATCGTGCGGAACAGCTTCGAGGAAATCAAGATTGACAAGAAGCCAGGCGCCAAGTTCAAGCGCATCGACCCCGTTGACGCCTGGATCGACGCTCACGCGCTGATGCTCATTACCAACGGCGGCGACACCACCGTGGACGTGAGCAGCGAGCTGGACAACTACCTGGCCATGATGGGCTGGCAGTAAGGAGGAACAATATGGGATTTTTAGATCGCTGGCGGACCCAGCGAAAGAAAAGCGCCGCCACGGATGAGCAGCTGACCTTAAATCAGCTTATCAGCTGGCTGGGCGTGCACGGAGTTGCGGAGGGAGAGCTGGCGGAGGCCACATACTTCGCCTGCAACAAGGTGCTGTCTGAGAGTATCGGCAAGCTGCCCCTGCGTCTGATGCAGTCGACACCGGACAAGGGTGTGGTGCCTATGCAGTCGCATCGGTATTATCGCACGCTGAACGAGCGGCCCAACCGATTTATGAGCGCGTCGGTTTTTTGGACATTCATGGAATACTGCCGCAACCATTACGGCAACGCCTACGCACTGATTGACGAGAGCGACCCGCGGCACCCTCAGCTGTGGCCCCTGGACCCCCGCAGCATGAAAGTGTGGTATGACGACGCCAAGATGCTCGGCAACGTGCCGGATGTCTATTACGTCTACAGCACGGCTAAGGGCACCGTGACCTACGGCAGCGAGGAAGTGCTGCATTTCAAGGCGCACCTGACGCTGGACGGCCTGGTTGGTGTGTCCGTGAGGGAGCAGCTGGCCAGCACCATCCAGGGCAACATCAAGGCACAGAAGATGGTCAACAAGATGTACGACAGCGGCATGACTGCCAAGGCGGTACTGCAGTACACCGGTGCTTTGAAGGACGCCAGCGTGGAGGCGCTGACCAAGGGCATCGAGGCCTACGCCAAGGGCGACATGAAATCCAAGGGCATTGAGAACATCATCCCCATGCCTCTGGGCATGACCCTGACGCCCCTGAGCCTCAAGCTGGCGGACAGCCAATTCCTGGAGGTAAAGCAGTACAGCGCGCTGCAAATCGCGGCGGCATTCGGCGTGAAACCCTACCAGGTGGGCGACTACACCAAGAGCAGCTACGCAAGCGCAGAAGCGCAGCAGCTGTCCTTCCTGGTGGACACGTTGCTGTTTAACCTCAAGCAATACGAGGAGGAGCTGAGCTGGAAGCTGTTGACCGACGGCGAGGCAGCCAGCGGGCTGGGCGCAAAGTTTAGCACCAGCGTGCTGCTGCGTACTGAGTTCCAGACGATGGTGACCACCCTGGCCACCGCCGTGCAGTCCTTCCTCTTTACCCCCAACGAAGCCCGCGAGCGTTTGGACCTGCCTCATAAAGAGGGCGGCGACGCACTTCTGGGCAATGGCGCTGCGATCCCCGTGCAGTTTGCCGGGTCGCAATATACAGCCGGGCGGGCGCTTCCGCCTTCCGGTGACACTACGGCAAGAGAGGAGGAAAAAGCATGGATAAAGACCGCGATCAAAAGCGCAATGCAGGAGATGCTGGGATGATCTACAAGGCCGCGCAGCTGGCGACCAAGGAAGTCAACGACGAGGACTTGACGGCCATCAACAAGCACACCCTGGAGCCGCTGGAGGCGGCGGACGTGTTCACCTTTAAGGCCGTACTGTGTGACAACGAACTGGACCGCGATTTTGAGCGTTTCAGCGTCAAGGCACTGCAGGACCTGAAAAAGCTGTTTCTGGGCAAGACCGTCATCAAGAACCACAGCTGGGACGCTGACAACCAGGTGGCTCGCATCTACGCCACCGAGTTGGTGCAGAGCGAGAAGGCAACCAAGTCCGGCGAGCTCTACACCCAGCTGGTGGCTCATTGCTACATGGTTAAGACGGAAAGCAACAAGGACCTGATTGCCGAGATCAAGGGCGGAATCAAGAAGGAAGGCAGCGTCGGCTGCTCTGTGTCCAGCTCTATCTGCAGCATCTGCGGGACCGATAACGCCAAGAACTACTGCCGCCACTGGCCTGGCCGCTCCTATGAGAAGGAAAACGGCACCCAGGTGTGCACCTTTACCCTGGCCGGTGCCAAGGATGCCTACGAGTTCAGTCTGGTGGCTGTTCCCGCACAGCGCAAGGCTGGCGTGAGCAAGTGCTACACCGGCGAGCTGGTCCACGCCCCTGCGGAGGAGCCCGACCAGGGCAACGCGAAGGAGCAGGAGCGCCTGCTTGCGATGCGCACCCGCTTCGCGAGAATCAAAAACCATAATTTATGATTTTAAGGAGGAAAAAAACATGAACAAGAAGATGCGTGAAATCAAGGCTCAGATTACCGAGCTGACTGAGACCGCCAAGGGCTACCTGGCCGAGGGCGAGGGCCGCGACCTGGCCAAGGCAGAGGAGACCCTGGACAAGATCGACGCCCTGCAGAAGGAGTACGACCTGGAGGCCCGCCTGGCTGAGAAGGCCAAGGCTGGCGTCCCTGCCGATCAGGTGGCCAAGGACACCAAGGTGGACGGCTTCGGCATGATTGCCAAGATGCTGCACCGCAAGTCCCTGTCTGAGGTCGAAAAGACCGCACTCGTCTCCGGCACCAACGCCGCCAACGGCGAGACCTATCTGGTGCCCGAAGACGTCAAGGCCGAGATCAACGAGCTGCGCAAGACTTATATCTCCGCCAAGTCTCTGGTCACTGTTGAGACCACCGACGCCCTGGCTGGCTCCGTGACCTATGAGGCTGGCACCCCCGCTGGCCTGGCCGACTTTGACGACGGCGACGCCATCGCCGAGGAGACCGGCGTCAGCTTTGTTCTGAAGAAGTTCGCCATCGCCTGGAAGGGCAAGCTGATCCCCGTTTCCCGCATCCTGCTGGGTGCTGCCAAGGCAAGCCTGATGAACTACCTGAACCGCTGGTTCGTGCGCAACGCTGTCCTGTCTGAGAACGCCAAAATTTTTGATGTCCTCAAGACCGGTTACAATGGCGGCACCCCCAAGGCCATCGCTGGCTGGAAGGCTCTCAAGAAGTCCATCACTGTGGACCTGGACCCCAGCTGCCTGATCGACGGCGTCATCGTGACCAACCAGTCCGGTTTCGCTGCTCTGGATGCTGAGGAGGATTCTGATGGTCGTCCCGTTCTGCAGCCCAACCCTGCGCACCCCACTGAGAAGCTGTTCCAGGGTCTGCGCGTCCATGTGTTCCCTGATGCCCAGCTGCCCAACATCAGCGCTAATGCGTTCCCCATGATTTATGGCAGCCTCAAGGCTGGTGCCACTTTTGTGGAGCATGAGGCTCTGGAGTTCGCTATCTCTGAGCACTTCCTGTTCAACAAGAACCAGAACTGCCTGCGCGTGATTGAGGGCTTCGACGTTATGAGCACCGACACCGGCGCTTATATCTATGGCAGTTTCACCGCTTCTGCCGCATCCTGACCGTGACCGCTGACCGGGCGGTGGCTATGCTGCCGCCCGGTATCTTCTGAGAGGAGGTGGCCAGATGGTCACACTGGAAGACGCCCGGCTTTATCTGGGCATCGACTACCCTGACGACGTGACCGACACCAACGTCATGCGTTGCATGAAAACGTCGGAGGCGGTCCTGCATGGCGCCGTGGGAGAGGACGTGGCGACATATTTGCCGGACGATCCTCGTATTGACGAGCTGAAGCTGATTTACCTGGAGGACTTATACAGCCAGCGCGGCATCTCCGCGAAGGTGAGCGGTGCCACCCGGCGCTTGGTCGCTGACATGGAGCAGCAGCTGCGCATGGAGCTGCGGACGGCGAAGGAGGCGGCAGGAGCATGAGCTACATCCCCGTGACAGTCCAGAAGATGGACCAGAACACCGAGGAGTGGAGCGACCTGCTGCACCTGCACGCCACCAAGGTCAACCGAGCAGGCGGGGGCGAGGCGTTCAGCACTGGCCGTGAGCAGTTCCGGCAGCGGCTGTCCTTCGACTTCCGCTGGAGCAAGGCGCTGGATGCGCTGCGGTGGGACATCGCCAACCACCGGCTAGTCTACCAGGGGCACACGTTCAACATCCAGGACTATGACGACTATATGGAACAACACCTGACTGTCCGGCTTGTGGGTGAGGCCTATGGCTAAGACTATCAAGTCGACAGACCTGGGTGCTGCTATCCAGCAGGAGCTGACCACATACCACGAGAGTGTGCTGGAACGGGTGAACACTCTGAGCGCCCAGGCGGCGAAGAACCTGGTCAAAAAAACTAAGATCACCGCACCGAAGGGCGTCCGGGGCAGCTACCGCAAGAACATCGCCAGCAAATTGGTGCGCAAGGGTTCGAGGGGACATGTGTACGCTTGGTATGTCAAGGCCCCTGACTACCGCCTGACCCATCTGCTGGCGAAAGGGCACGAAACGCGGAACGGTGGCCGGACGCGCCCCGACCCGTTCCTCAAGAACGCCGTGGATGAGGTGCTGCCCGAATATCAGAACAACGTCGAGGAGGCGCTGAAAAATGGTAAATGACATCCTGACAGCTGCAGGCATCCCTGTCCGCCGGGGGCGCTTTACGCACCAGAAGCCCGGCACTTATGCCGTCTATATGGATGACATCACCACAGACGGCTCTGATGGTGCGGAGGTTCTGGTGCTCCGGCACGACATCACGGTGGAGCTCTACGAGGACCGGCCAGACGACAAGGCGGAGACCGCCTTGGAGGCGGCCATCACTGCTGCCGGGCTCCACTACAGCAAACAGGACCGATACTGGCTGCAGACCGAGCAGCAGTATCAGGTCATCTATGAATTTTCTTATATTGAGAAAAGGAGGACATAAATTATGGCCAAGAGAGACAAGAGCACCATCACCCTGGGCTCTGGCAAGATTTACCTCGAAGCCTTCGCGGATTCCATGCCCACCGTCGAAACCCTCTGCGTGGAGGAGAACCTGCTGGGCTACATCAAGGGCGGCGCAGCCCTGGAGTATACCGAGGAGACCTACGAGGAGAAGGACGACCTGGGCTATGTGTCCAAGATCATCACCACCACCGAGGAGGCGCTGCTGCGCTGCGGTCTGTTGACCTGGAACGGCACCACCCTGCAGAAGTTGATCGACCGCTGCAAGAGCACCGAGGCGGGCGGCAAGCGCACCACCAAAATCGGCGGCGCGGGCAACGCGCAGGGCAAGTATTACGCCATCTGTTTCTTCCATGAGGACAAGGCGGACGGCAATCTGTGGGTGATGATTAAGGGCCGCAATACTGCGGGCGCAACCCTGACCTTTGCCGCGGACGAGGGCACTATCGTGGAACCTGAGTTCAAGGCTATGCCCCACGACGAGGAGGGCACCCTGGTCGAGCTGATTGAGGAAATCCCGGCCACCTGATAACAAACAAGAGCGGCGGGGCGTCGATGGCCCTGCCGCTCTTTTTATAGGAGGATTTGAAAATGGCTAAAACTTTGGATTTTAACGTCATCGTTCCCCCTACTCTGCCCATGGTTATGTGTGACGAGGCAAAGACCAAGATCGACGTCGTCGCGCCCATTGAGGGCCTGGTGGAGGAGCTGCAGGCGGTCGCGCCTGATATGGAGAGCGCACTGGCATCTGACGAGGCAAAGGCGATTCCGGTTATCTATGATCTTGCCGCCCGTCTTATCAGCTGTAACAAGCAGGGGCTGCAGGTAACTGCTGAGGACCTGCGCGGCAAGTACAAGCTGGGCCTGGAGGCGCTCATTGTATTCTATAACGTCTATATGGACTTCCTGGGCGAGATCACCAACGCAAAAAACTGAGGCTCCCGTACTACCCCGCCGCCGGTAGTGCGGGAGGTCATCAATACGCCACCACATCATGGTGGCAGCATCTGGTGGCTGAGTACGCAGGGCTGAGCCTGTTGGAAGTGAGGGCGCTGAACTATATCCAGTATCTCATTTGGCGCCGGGATGCTTATATCCACATGCTGAATCGCACAGAAGCGGGCCAGGAATACCTGGATAACGCCTGGCGAATGGAGCAGACTGCACCCGACAGGCCGAAGCTGCGGGCCAAATATGGAAAGAAGGGGGCACCGTCCGATGGGTGAAATCTGGAAATCAATACCTGGATATGAGGGATATTACGAGGTAAGCACCGAGGGGCGTGTCCGTAGTGTGGCCAGGATCGCTGTGGGAAGGTGGGGAACCTGTCGCAGGCAGGCCACAATCCTAACCCCGACACCAAACGGGAAAGGGTATCTGCAGGTGCGCTTTTCTATCGACGGGAAGAAGTCTAAACCGCTTGTGCACCGTCTCGTCGCCGCGGCTTTTGTGCCAAATCCTTGCGGCCTGCCGCAAATCAACCACAAGGACGGAAATAAAGCCAATAACTGCGTGGCAAACCTCGAATGGTGCACGGCGTCCGAAAACGCGCTGCACCGGGGGCGGGTGTTGCATAAGTGGGTAGGCCGGGCGAAGCGTCCGGTTGTTTGCACCGACACCGGTGTGCAGTACGCCAGCTCCCACGACGCTGCGAGGGCGTTAGGCCTTAACCCTGGGGGCGTTTTTCAAGTATGCCAGGGCCGATATGAGCGCACTAGAGGATTACATTTTGAGTTTGCGGGGGGTGAGATGAATGGCTAATAATATTCGCGGCCTTACGGTGGAAATCGGCGGCGACACCACAAAACTGGGCAAGGCCCTGGAAGATGTCAATAAGAAGTCGAAGGACCTTTCTAGTGAACTTGGCGAGGTCAACCGACTGCTTAAAATGGACCCCGGAAACGCTGACCTTCTGGCCCAAAAGCAGAAAATCCTGGCCGACGCCGTGGAAAACACGGCGAAGAAACTGGACACGCTGAAAGAGGCCGAGCGGCAGGTGCAGCAGCAATTTGAACGCGGCGAGGTGTCTGAGGAGCAGGTCAGAGCCCTGCAGCGTGAGATCGTCGCCACCGAGAAGAAGCTGAGCGGCTACAAGAACGCCGTCAAGGAAACCGCTGACGCCGTGGACAACCTGGGCGAGCAGTCCAGAGCGGCGAAGAATGCCAGCGAGGGCCTGGGCGACGTGATGGACAACATCGCCAACACCGGCCTGGCGACCCTGGGCGGCCTTGTCACGGCTGCCTCTGGTGCGCTGGTGGCGGCTGCGGAGAGCACCCGCGACTACCGCACGGAAATGGGTAAGTTGGACACGGCCTTTACTGATAACGGCCATTCTGCCGGTGAGGCAAAGGCTGCATATCAGGAGCTCCAGGGCATCCTGGGTGAGACTGACCAGAGCGTGGAGGCGGCCAACCATCTGGCGAAGCTGACCAAAAACGAGAAGGAACTGGCCACCTGGACCGGAAACATCCTGCCCGGCGTGTTTGCCACCTTCGGCGCGTCCCTCCCTATCGAGGGCCTGACCGAAGCGGCCAACGAGACGGCTAAAGTGGGCCAAGTAACCGGGCCCCTGGCTGACGCCCTCAACTGGGCGGGCATCTCTGAGGACAAATTCAACGAGAGCCTGGCCGAGTGTACCAGCGAGCAGGAGCGGCAGAAACTCATTATGGAGACCCTGGCCGGAGTATATAGCAACGCCTCTGAAAAATACAAGGAGACAAACGCGGACGTTATTGCAGCCAACCAGGCCAATGACGCATGGATGGCCTCCCTGGCCCAGGTGGGCGCTGCTGTCGAGCCTCTGCTCACCCAGGTCAAGAGCATCGGCGCGGAGCTTTTGACGAACCTGGTGCCGGTCATCCAGACCCTGCTCAACAATCTGCCTACCGTCGCCGTGGCCCTGGCAGGAATCACCGCCGCGCTGGTGTCCTACAAGGTGGCAGCTATCGCAGCGACAGCTGCAGAAAAGGGCATGACCCTGGCGCAGTACGCGGCAGCGGCTGCTCAGACTGCCCTCAATGCTGCCATGTCCGCCAATCCCATCGGGCTGGTCATTTTGGCCATCACGGCGCTGGTGGCTGCGTTTACCTACCTTTGGCAGAATAGCGAGAGCTTCCGCGCGTTCTGGATCGACCTCTGGGAGAAAGTAAAGGCAGCCGCTTCGGCTGCGATTACTGCTGTAATCGAATTTTTCCAGCAGCTTCCTGGAAAAATCCAGACCTGGCTGACCAACACCATAGACCGGGTGACTGAATGGGCCAGTAACATGAAAGCAAAGGCCAAAGAAGCGGGTACAAAGTTCCTGGAGAACGTGATCGAGTTTATCAAGGAGCTGCCCTATAATTTGGGCTACCTTCTGGGCGCTGCAATCGGCACCACAGCCAGGTGGGTGGTCGACACAGTGAATAAAGCGAAGGAAGCGGGCAAGAACTTCGTCACGAATTTCATCAATTTTGTCAAAAATCTGCCTGCGAATCTCCAGACGTGGCTGACCAACGCAGTCACCAGAGCGAAAACCTGGGGCACCAATATGGCGGCAAGCGCCAAAACGGCGGCGACGAATATGCTGAATAATGCGGTAAACACGCTGAAAAACCTGCCCAGCCGCGTGAGTTCTGCTATTTCCGGGGCGATCCAGAATGTGGCAACCTGGGGCACAAGCATGGCAGGAAAGGCGAAAACGGCGGCGTCCAATGTGGTCAGTTCCGTCTATGACACCCTGAAATCTCTGCCCGGCAAGGTGCTGTCTGTCGGCGGCGACCTGGTGACGGGCCTGTGGAATGGCATCAACAACAAATTCACCTGGCTCAAGAACAAAATCAAGAGTTTCACCTCCGGCGTTCTGGACGGCATCAAGAACTTTTTCGGCGTCAATTCTCCCTCCAAGGAGACTGCCTGGATTGGCGACATGCTGGACCAGGGCCTGGCCAAGGGTGTGCTGGATAATGCCAAGGACCCCATCAAGGCCATGCAGCGCGTGTCTGGTGGCGTTCTGGACGCTGCGGCTGCCCCTGTGGACGGCCTTTCCCTGACCAGGGCACTCTCCCGCCCGGCAACCGTAAACGCGGCGCCTGTAGCCTCTGACGGCGGCCTGGGGGCTAAACTGGACAAGATTCTGGCCGCCATCGAGAAAGGCCAGGTACTGGCCATTGACGGCGACCAGCTGGTCGGCGCAACGGCTGGCCGCATGGACAAAATTCTGGGCCAGCGTCGAGCACTGGCAGCGAGGGGGGCAACATGATGAGAAAAATTGTATTCGGGTCTTATGATACCCAGCTCAATGGCCCCTGGACGCTGACGGGATGGGAGCTGACCCCTGCGGAATATCGCGCGCAGTTCGTGGAGGTCCCTGGACGAGATGGCGACCTCGACCTCTCCACCGCCCTGACGGACGGTGCGCCGCGCTACGGCAACCGAAATCTGACGGCGACCTTTGAACGCTCCGACGGCACGCGCCTGGAGCGTGAGGCGGCGATCAACACTATGGTCAACTGGCTGGACGGCTGGCGCATGGACATCCGGCTGCCGGATGACGAGCTGCACTACATCACCGGGCGGGTCCATGTGGCCAAAAACTACAACGACCCGGCCCACGCTGCGGTCACGGTGACGGCTGTCTGTGACCCATGGCGATATAACAATTACGAGACCGTCATCGGCCTGACAGCCGCCGCGGACGCCAAGACGGCCCGCCTGACCAACACCGGGCGCCGGTCTGTTGTGCCGCTGCTCCAAATCACTGGGGATGGCGCTGCGGTCAATCTGACCTTCGGCTCCCAGTCCTGGGCACTAAGCGCGGGCGTCTATCAGTTGCCCGACCTGGTAGTGCCCCAGGGCGGCGTCACGGTGACCTACAGCGGCACCGGTGCCCTGAGCTTCACATATAGGGAGGCGGTCCTATGATCCAGGTATATGCTGACGACCGGCTGGTATACGATAGCCGCCTGGAGGACTACATCCTTCTGGAGCTGACGGTCACGGCAGGGCTGAACAAGGGCGGCACGGCGACCCTGGTCATGCCGCAGCATCATCCGGCCTATAACAGCTTCACCAGTTACAGGACTGTGGTCACTGTCTACCGGGACGGACTGCTGCTGTTCCGTGGCCGGGCGCTGTACCCCGACGATGATTTCTACAATCGCCGGACGATCACCTGCGAGGGCGAGCGCTGCTTCCTTCGTGACGGTGTTATTCGGCCCTATATCTACCAGGACGGCCCGGAGGCTATCTTCCGCAGCGTCATCGAACTGTACAACGCCCAGGTGGGTGCGTTCAAGCGGTTTGTGGTCGGCACTGTGACCGTGACCGACCCGAACAACTACATTCGCCTGGAGAGCGAGACGGCGGAGCAGTTTTCCGACGTCATCGACAAGCTGGTGGAGCGCTGTGGCGGGTATATCGTTTTCACGACCAACTCCGAGGGGCAGCGTGTCATCAACTGGTACGAGGAGCTGACATACCAGAGCCGCCAGGTGATTGAGTTCGGCGAGAACCTGCTGGACTTCGCCCGGTCGAGCTCCAACGCTGACCTGGCCACGGTCATCATCCCATACGGAGCCATGGACGAGACGACCGGCGCCCGCGTGGATATTACGAGCGTAAATAACGGCCTGGACTTTATCCAGGACTATGACGCGGTGAACCTCCGGGACGTCATCGCTAAGCCCGTGTACTGGGACGACATCACCCAGCCCGCCAACCTGCTGGCCAAGGCGCAGCAGTACCTAGCCACCAGCAAGCTGATGATTACGGCGCTGGAGCTGACTGCGGTGGACCTGTCCGACATGGACAAAAGCATTGACACTTTCCAGGTGGGCGACTACGTCCAGGTGCGGAGCCTGCCCCACGGGGTAAATGAAGCCTTCCAACTGACGGAGCGGACATACGACCTGCTGAACCCGGCCAACGGTAAGGTGCTGCTGGGCAAGAACATCGCCACGCTGACAGGCGCGGATGCTGCTGGTGATAAGCAGAGTGCGACCAACCTGCAGCGCGTCGAGCAGAACGTCCGCGCCAACTACACGGTGGACAACGCTGCGGCCATTGAGGAGCTGCGGCAGACCATGACGTCGCTGATCCAGCAGACCAGTGAGGAAATCCGCCTGGAGGTGTCTGAGCAGTACGCGACCAACGGGGACCTGACAAGTCAAATCGAGACGACCCTGACCCAGCTGGCGGATTCCTTCGAGTTCGCTTTTTCCACGCTGCAGGCTACGGTGGACGCCAACGATGCGGAGGCCCGCACCCAGTTCGAGACCATCCAGAAGTATATCCGCTTCGAGAATGGCGACATCATCCTGGGCGAGGCTGGAAACGAGCTGACGCTGCGCATCGAAAACGACCGTATCAGCTTCCTGGACGCCGGTGCTGAGGTGGCATATTTGTCAAATCAGCGGCTTTATGTTACAGATGCGCATTTCCTCCACTCTCTGCGGGTGGGGGCGTTTGCATGGGTGCCCCGTGCAAACGGAAATTTATCTCTGATGAAGGTGGTGGAGTAAATGGCTTTGAGCGGTAGCTTTACCGGTTCTATTTTGAGCGGCAACTACAAGTTGCGTGTGGACTGGGCCGCCTCGCAGAACATCAGCAACAACACCAGCAAGATCACGGCGGTGATGTACCTGGTGCAGGCCAGCTCCTGGAGCCTAAACATCGGGACCCGGTCGGACAATTCGACGACCATCAACGGCACGAAATACACCTGGGCGTCTCCTGCCATTAACAACAGCGGCGGCAAGACGACCAAGCTGGCCACCGTGACCAGCGGAAACATCACCCACAACGCGGACGGCACCAAGAGCGTGACGATCTCCGCCACGTTCAACCTGGAGGCGACGATCTCCGGCAGCTATCGGGGCAGCATTACGGCCAGCGCGACCATCACGCTGAACACCATTCCCCGCGCAACCACGCCGACCCTCTCCGCCTCCAGCGCCGACATGGGCGCCACGGTTACGGTGACCATGGACCGGGCGAGCAGCAGTTTCACCCACGACCTGGCCTATAAGCTGGGCGACGGCAGTTATGTGAGCATCGCCACCGGTCGAGGCACATCCTACTCCTGGACGGTGCCGGACGTGGCCAGCCAGCTACCCAACGACACCAGCGGCAAGCTGACGCTGCGCTGCATCACCAAGAACGGCAGCACTACCATCGGCACCAAATACGCATACCTGACGGCCAAGGTGCCCGGCAGCGTGATTCCTACCGTGGGCACGGTGACCGTGGCAGAGGCCACGGCAGGGCTGGCAGCTCAGTTCGGGGCCTTCATCCAGGGCAAGTCTAATGCAAAGGTTACGATCTCCGCCTCCGGCGCCAAGGGCAGCACCATCACGGCCTACCAGACTACGCTGCTGGGCAAGACCTACACAGGCAGCAGCTGGACGTCCGGGGTACTGACCAGCAGCGGCGCCATCAGCCTAGTGACAAAGGTGAAGGATAGCCGTGGACGCTGGAGCGCAGCCAAAACCACCACCCTCGCGGTGCTCGCCTACAATTCGCCCCAAATCCAGGAGCTTCGTGTTTTCCGTGTGGATGCTGCGGGCGCTGCGGCGGAACAGGGCCAATATATCCGGGTGGATTATAGGTACAGCGTTTCCTCGCTTGGTAGCAAGAACACCGCAAAGGCTGTCATCGAGTATAAACGCACCAATGACACCGCTTGGGCCACCCTGTTGACAAATACGGCGATTAGTGCATATACGTCCGTCAAGCCGCAGACGCCGATCTTCTCCATCGACAACCAGTACGACATCCGCCTCACGGTGACGGACTGGTTTGGCACGTTCAGAACGTACACGGCTACCCTGCCCTCCGGCGCGGTCATTCTGGACCTGCTGGCCAACGGCACGGGTATCGCCTTCGGCAAGGTAGCGGAGAAGCCTGGCATTGATTTTGGATGGAATATCGTGGGATTCGAGGCGGCCACCGGCACCGGCATCCTGCGCCTGGGCGGCTTCCTGCTCCAATGGGGAAACGTGAACATCACGCCCACCGCAGCGGGGACGCCGACCAACGCCATCGTGACCTTCAAACGTCCATTTACTGCCACGCCGACGGTCCTAGCCACCCCAGTAAGCGGCGTTCCGCAATCCCTTTCCGTGTCTGTCCAGCGCAGCACGGAACTGGTGGGCGATCCCAAGGTAGCGGTGGCCGTCACTCTGGTCCGTGAGGGAACGACCACCACGGGCATCAACTGGCTGGCCATCGGGCCGGGCTGATAGGAGGAGAGTAAAATGAGCACGATTATCAAGGTTAAATGCACCGACCAGGTGCTCGCCTTTGAAAACACCCCGGTCATCGCAAGCGGCGGCCTGGGTGAGGATTTTGTCAGTTTTGAGTTTTGCGGAAAGTGGGACGGTCTGGCAAAGACTGCCGTGTTTTGGCGGCATGAGGGTGATGCCTACCACGCCGTGCTGGATCGCGGTGGCCTATGTGCTATCCCGCATGAGGTACTGAACCAGGAGGGTGTCATCCGCTTCGGCGTGTTCGGTGTAGGCGGCGATGGCAAGCAGCGCACCAGCGATGTGCTGAGTTATACCATTGTCAAGGGCGTCATCACCGAGGACACCAAGCCGTCCGAGCCCACCCAGGACATCTACAGGCAGCTGCTGGCCCAGTATGCTGAGGTGCTGGTCGCAGCAGAGCGTGCGGCTGACGAGGCGGCCGTATCTGCTTCCGCTGCCGAAGTCTCCCGGAAGGCTGCAGAGGCGGCTGCGGCGTCCGCCGGTGCCATCGAAGAATTGGCAAGTTCCGCGAAGGAAACCGCCAACAGCGCCAACACGACAGCAAATTCCGCGAAGCAAGTCGCAACCAGTGCCAACACGACAGCAAATTCCGCCAAGGAAACCGCCAATAGTGCCAATACGACAGCAAATTCCGCGAAGGAAACCGCCAACAGCCACGCAGCCCGCCACGGCGTCAACGGCGACGATCCTCTGACACCGGAGCAAATCGGAGCACTGGCGAGGTCGGGCGGCACGTTGACGGGTGATGTCCTGGTGGAGAAATCCGCCCCCAAATTTGGGGTAAAAAATCCCATCAGCGGCCGCGAGAGCTATATTACCGGCACGTCCGCGGGTGAGGTGTATGTCCGAAATCAGCTGGACGACAAAAACCGCAGCGCTCTGATGCTCAACCCGGAAACTTCGGGAGAGGCAACACTGTTACGCTTGGTTACTTCGGTGGCGGGCAGTATTACGACACGAAATGTGCTGCACACCGGAAACGCCTCTGCGCTGGGCTTCGGCGGCGTGGTGGAAGGAGCCTATATCGGTACAGACAACAAGGAGCTGTCTCTGGTGGTCCCGACCGGGACGAAGATGCTCGTTATTATGGGTGAGAGTTTGTCCACCACCTCTGCCAATGCCACCGTTATCCTGCCCTGTGTTCTTTACCCTGGGCAGGCCGTGGTCGCCGCGACCAGTGTGACCGACGAGTACCCCACCAACGGAGGGCTGCACGAAGCCGAGTATTACATCATGTCCGTTTCTTTTACCGGCACATCTTGTGTAATCACGGGTGCGCTGCACAACAATGCGCTGAACTTTGAACTGCACAATTATAAATGGTTTGCATTCACCTAAACGGGAGGGATTACATGGATATTATCAATCTGGTAAAAGTTGGGCAGGCTCACACCCTGCAGTCCTGGCCCGATCACCTGGCCGTCCCTGACGGCTGGGCTGTTGTGCCTGCCGAGCTGGACCGCTCCGTCTTTTACGATCACAACGGCTTTGTGATTCTGACCACAACCACCGAGGAGCGTGTGGTCGGAAACCATGTGGCGCTCAAGGAAAACGGGGACGGTACGTGCACTTACGCGACCGTAGAAGACACCGCTGTCGTCACTGTTGTGACCGCCTGGGAGCCTAACCTGGAGGCGTGGAAGGCTGAACAGCCTGAACCCAAGGAGCCCGAACCCTCCACCCGGGAGCGACTGACTACCATTGAGGAGACCATCGCCCAGCAGGGCGAGATTCTGAGCATCCTGCTTAGCGGAGAAACGGGGGGCGGTGTATGAACAAGGCAGAATTTGAAGACCTGAAGGCGCGGGCCTACCAGCTGAACCGCGAGCGTGCTGTGGATAAGGCGAAGGCCTCCGACATGGACATCGTCGTGGCCGAGATTATTAAGCTACCCTATGGCCAGATCAAGAAGGTGCTGACTACGCCGGTGCTGGAAGTGCTGGCCAAGTACGGCTACGCCGGGGAGGTGGTGGAGTGATGGAGAACCTGACCACCGCAGAGCTCTGGGCGGCTGTTCTGGCCTTCGCCTCTGCCATCGTCCTGCTGTCCAACGCCGCCGAGAAGATTGCCAAGGCTATCCGAACTGCGAAGGCGCCCAATGCCCTGCAGGACGAGCGTCTGGACAAGGTGGAGCGGCGCCTGGATGAGATCGACAGCTATCATGAACGCGATAAGCAACGGATGGCCATCATCGAGGACGGAAACCGTGCCACCCAGCGGGCCCTCTTGGCCCTGCTGGACCACGGCATCGACGGGAACAACATCACCCAAATGCAGCACGCCAAAGAGGAGCTGCAGAATCATCTCATAAACCGATAGGAGGCGCGCACCATGACGCTGAAGGTCAAGACGAGCAAGATCATCCTCCTGGTCCTGGGCGGTCTGCTGATCGCCTTCGTGGTGAAGATGATCGACCTATACGAAAGGACCGGCGGCGTCCCTGACACGCTGGTCTCCTGTGTGCTGGGCGGAGGGCTGGCCGAGCTGGCCCTCACCGCATGGATTACCGTCTCGAAAGTCAAGAAAGGAGCTGGAGAAAATGATTGATCTGACCCCCTTAATTAACGCGGCCATCGCTGTGGTGGCCACCGCAGCAACTGTGTTTTTGATCCCCTGGCTCAAGCGTAAGACCAACGAGCAGGACCGGGCTGAGCTGCTGGCCTGGGCTGAGATTGCCGTGGCCGCTGCCCAGCAGCTCTACTACTACCTGGACGGCGCGGACCGGAAGTCCTACGTTTTGGACTTTCTGGCGGGCAAGGGCTACGACGTGAACAGCCTGGAAGTGGACGCCGCTGTCGAGGCGGCTGTCCTGGCTCTGCACCAGGCTCTGGAGGTGGACTGAGGTATGACTGAGAAACAGCTCAGAAATAAAGTTGTAACCATCGCCAAAGGCTGGCTGGGCTACGGCGAGCGAACCGGCCAGCACCGGGCCATCATCGATGTGTACAACAGGATCACCCCTCTGCCTGTGGGCGTGCGCCTGGACTACGGACAGCACTGGTGTGCAGCCTTTACCAGCGCCGTCGGCTGGAAGGCCGGACTGAGCGATATCATCCTGCCGGAGTGCTCCTGCTCCCGGATGATTGCGCTCTACAAAAAGGCCAAGCGCTGGAAAGAGGCGGACGACTACGTCCCTCAGCCCGGCGACCTTGTCATGTACGACTGGGCGGACGGCACTAACTTCGCCAAGACCGATAACACCGGAGCCCCTGACCATGTGGGCATCGTGACCAACGTCACCGGTGACACCGTTAAGGTGATCGAGGGTAACAAGGACGACACCGTCGGATATCGTTATCTGAAGATCAACGGCCGATATATCCGCGGCTACTGCCTGCCGGACTACGCCAGCAAAGCCTCGACCCCTACCACAGCTGTCACCCCTGTCGTGTTGCCTGCCAAGTCCTTCGATAAGAGTCTGGCCAGGTCCTACACGGTGACCGCCAGCGCATTGAACATGCGCAGAGGCCCAAACCTGTCCAATGGCGTGCTGAAGGTCCTGGCAAAGGGTGAGACAGTCCGCTGTTATGGCTATTACACAAAAAATGGCGCCACCACTTGGCTCTACGTAAAGGACAAGGATGGCGACATCGGCTATTGTTCAAAAAAATATTTAGAGTGAGGAGGTCCCCAAATGTACGTAATCGACATTCAGGTCGTCAAGAAAAGGGCGTATAGCCCCACCGACCGGATTGTGTGCGGAAACTCGGACTATAAGGTACACTTTCACTTTGATGAGGAGTGGGCGGAGCATGATCTGAAGACCGCCCGCTTCGTCTGGAACGGCCAGTATGTGGACGTGGTCTTTACCGGCGACGTCTGCGACGTGCCCGTTATCAGCAACGCCAAGATGTGCGCCGTCGGCGTCTTCGCCGGTGATCTGCGGACCACCACTCCGGCCATGATCCCGTGTAGCAAGTCCATCCTGTGCGGCTCGGAAAGTCCTGCGGAGCCGAGCGAGGACGTGTATGCGCAACTCATGCAGATTTTTAACGAGGCCAGCGATTCGGCCATCGTGTCCGCCCAGGCGGCAGCGAAGTCCGCAGCTGCTGCCGCAAACGCCGAAGCCGGTGCAAAACAGGTCGAGGCATCCGTAGCAGCTGACAAGGACGCCGCCGCGGAACAGGCCAGGCTGGCCGCAGCTTCCGCCCAGGCAGCCGCGCAGTCCGCGGCTAACGTAAAGGAAGTCGAGAACTCCGTCGCTGAGGTGTTGGAAATCTCCGAACAGGCGAAGGTGATGCTGGACGATGCAGCCGGTCTCGTCGCTGAGATTAACGCCACCGCTCAGGAAGTTCGGAATGAAGCCAACGACGCTGAGAACCATAGCAAAAACGCCCAGCAGTATGCGCAAAACTCGTATAACTACATGGAGATCGCCAACAAGTACGCGGTTGAGACCGGCACCAACGTAGCCAAGGCTGCCAACTCTGCGGCCGAGGCTTCCACACATGCAGCGAACGCCAAATCCGAAAGAGAGGCCGCGGAGGTAGCTGCCAATTACGCTTTTGAACGCGCCGACGCTGCCTACCAGAGCAAGATCGAGGCCAAACAGTACCGCGACGAAGCTATGCAGGCCGCCGGTGGTGGTATTAAAACCGTAAACGGCCAGAAGCCTGACGAAAACGGAAACGTCGAAGTCGTGGCTGGTGCCCAGTCCGATTGGAACCAGAACGACCCTGCCGCCAACGATTATGTCAAGGGCCGCACCCACTACGAGGATAGACGAATGCTCATTCCTCCGCTCACTGCTACTGCGTACACGCACGACACGCTGGGGGCTATGTGGGTGGTTGAGGACGTAAAGCTCCCCCTCACCGTAGGTGAAATGTATACCGTTATCTATAACGGGGCTACCTTTACTTGTGAGTGTAAGCCCGCACCCGCTGGCCTCTCGTCTGACCCCAACGCTGTCGCTATGGGTAATTTTGCGGCCGTGGGTGGTGAGGACACCGGTGAACCGTTCGGTATGCTGATTTCCGTGCGCTATTACCGGATCGACATTATCGACCTATCTGGGGCTGAGTCTGTAAAAATCCAGGTTAACAGAGCTAAAACCCAGAAACTTCCCGCGAAGTATCTGCCTGATGGCGTACCATACCTGAATGGCATCGTGGACGTTTTGCCTGAGTGCCATCCTGCCTATGACGAAATTGACCAGTGTTTCGTTTTGGTAGACAGAGTACCCCTCGAAGCCGGCGAAATCTATACTGTGAATTGGAATGGCGTGGGCTACTCCTGTGCAGCTCATGAAATCACGGATGGCGGATATACTTTTGGAGTTTTAGGTGATTTTGACGGAGCGAACGGCGGCGAAAGTACCGGGGAACCCTTTTTGATGGTTACTTTCCCTCCTGAGCTTATCGCCATGGTAGCGGGTTTTGGTACTCAGATAGTTGCCCTCGACGGCTCTACCGAGCTGACTATCTCCATTCAAAAGGAGAGCGAAGGTCGAAAACTGCCGGTAGAGCTGCTGCCTGATGGTCTGACTGTTGGCGGACTTACCGCCGATCAGATTTCTGCTCTGGACGGTATGTTTAAGATTATCGCATATACCGAGGATGCTTCTGCTGCGTACACCGCATTCAAGGTGGCCTTCGGTATTGAGGATAGTGGTGGAGAGGTTGAACCTGATGTACCCGACGAACCTGATGTGCATACCCATAGCTACACCTCTGCCGTGACTACTGTGGCAACCTGTACAACTACTGGTGTACGCACTTACACTTGCTCCTGCGGTCACAGCTATACCGAAGCAATCCCGGCAACTGGTCATAATTATGTGGATGGTGCTTGTACCAAGTGTGGTGCAACTGACCCGAATTATGATGCTGGCGGTGACGAGCCTGAAACCACAGACCCCGTCTATCAGCTTGCCGAAGCAACCACATTTAACGCAGACAAGGTGATTGATACAGGTTACAAACTGTTGGATAAGGAAAAGTCTTGGTCTGTGTGTATTGATTGTACCGATTCCTCGAAGGGCGGTACAGTTTGGGATGCTTCCCCTGCACCTGTGCAAGGCTTAACATTAAGTGATCGGAGCGGAGCTGTCAGAACGTTGGTAGTGGCAGGGTCACTGTATAAAACGATTGCCGATGCTCTTGGCGATTATAAAATCATCGTTACCCACACAAAAAACACAGACCTTATTGAATATTATTATGTTTTGCCGGGGTCTTCACAGCTTGTGTCTGGTGAAATCACTTACACAAAGTATCTGACCGACAGCAATATTATCAATAGTAATCCGAAAACTTTGAAGTTAGGTGGTAATAGTAACGGCGAACCATCTTACAGAGGTATTGTGCATAGGTTTGAAATCTATGAGCGTGTTCTGGGTGAGGATGAGATTTACGAATTTACCAATGCCGAAGTGCAGGGCGAAATCGTTTATATTGTTCCCCCTTGTGTTATTCCGAGCGATAACATTGTTGCAGGTTATGTCGGTAATAATGGTGTGTTAACTGCATTAGCTGACAATTATACCGCCAAAACCTTCATCAAGGTTAATAGTGGCAGTTCTTACACGGTGGACGCTACGGAACTGTTTAATATCTCTGCCCTAAACAAAACGTTCAGATATGCGTGGTATGACAACGCCGGTGTATTTGTGTCCAGATCGTCTAAAAATTTCTCTACTACTAATAAAGTTGTAACCATTACACCCCCTGCAACAGCCGAATACATGGTAGTTGGTCTGGGATATTCTGGGTTGACTGAGGAAAATGTCGCAGAGATGTTTGCCAAGGTCACAATTTCGGAGGTGACTGCATGATGTTATTCGATATTAACGGAACCCCCCTCAACGTAGGTGGCGGTGGTAGCGTAAATGGCAAGGTTGGTCTCACCAACCTGTCTGAAGAAATTGTGAACAAGGTTATCGTGGTAGATGAAAGCACACCGATTTATAACCTGTTGGACATCTCCAAGGTGTCGGTTGGTAGAGATGGAAATCAGTATTACACAGATTTCCGAACCTCTGACTATATCCCCGTTACGGCAGGACAGACCTATGTTGCACAGACATGGGATAGTACAGGCAACACCAACTACGATAAGGTGCAGTTGTATGATAGCGATAAGGCGTATGTGCAGACCTTTAAGACGAGCGGAAACGGTACTATTCGGTACTGTATTTTCACTCCCGAGGTAAACGGTTATGTCCGATATGAATACAACTATTCCGAAACCGCAAACCCGATGGTTTATATCGGTGTCGCAACCACAGATACTTTCGTAGCATACACGGGCAAAACCCTTTCTGGTGAGTGCTACTATGAGATTGCGTCTGAGTTTAGGGACATGGTACGCCGAGATGTCGAGCCGTCCAACCTTTGCGGAAAAACGGTTTACATCATCGGTGATTCCAATGCCGATAACTGGGCAAGCAGTACAGCAAAGGAACTGGAGAAGCGGTACGGGTGTAAAGTCGTCGGTCTGGCTAAGTATGGTGCAAAATGGGCAACAACCACGGATGCAACCGACACTTCCACCAGCAACGCAATCGGCCAATGGAATGCCTTTGTGTCTGCCGTAGGCATCAGCGATGACGAGTATCTGTTCCCCGATGATGTAATACTGCTGTTCATGATGGGTACAAATGCAGGTAACGGCACTTTTGATCCTACCAGCGAGGATGTTACTACACCGGGCGGTGCTATCAACTACATTCTGAAACGTGCCAAATATTACGGCAGAAACATTCCCGTAGGCGTGTTCTTACCGTGGGCAGGGTCTAACAATGACCAGTTGAAAGCCGCCGCAGAGTATTACAAGATTCCCACCTTTGACATCCCGGCAATGGTTATTGATGATGTGCCTACCTTCGGTTTGACAAGACCTGATGGTTCTACCGTATCGCAGAACTATTTCACGGACGGCGGTAATCACCTTTCTGCGTGGGGCTGGGAAATGTTTAAGCGTATCGCCCATCCTTGGATTGCGTATGAGATTTAAGGCGACTTTCTGAACCAAAGGAGGCGAGACTATGAGGTTTTCTATTGAGAACGGCATCCGCATCGTGGAGGTCCCCGTCAAGGACCTCCGCGTCATCCTGTACGACGGGCCCAAGAAGGCCATGGGGCCCAACCGCTGCAACGCCGGATTTTTCGGCGGCTACAAGGAACAGGGCGACTTCTTCACCCTGCCGGTGGGGCATCTGATTGCCGACTATGAGGCATCCAGTAAGTGGACCCGGCACTATTGCCAGGAGCGCGGTGCGATCAAAGGCGGGAAGGTCCGCCACAACGTCAACGCCTACCCGAATTCCTTCAAGGGGAAGCGGCTGTCCACCCTGGTCGTCTCCGGGTCGCGGGCCAACATCCTGGACCTGCTCACGATTCCCGATGCCTACGACTACGCCATCAGCGGCATCCCTGTCATGCGCGGCGGCAAGCCCGTAGAGTATGCCACCGCCGTGGCACAGGGGTGGGAGGCTTCTTCCCTTTATGGCACCATGCACATCTTCGTGGGCATCAAGGCAGAGACGGCCGCCTCCGTCTATGTCATGGCCATGAAAACCACCACCGGCAACCTGCTCAGCACCAAGGAAGCTGCCCGCAAGTTCAAGACCTTTGGGATGCGCGATGTCATCAAACTGGACGGCGGCGGCAGCTTCTACTTCAACGCTGCCGGGAACACGCTGGCCACGATGGAAAATCGGCGGGTATGCACGATCCTGGACTTTGGCACATCGGAGGGCAACCCCTACGCGGTGCCCACCAAAGTCCTGTGGCAGTGGATTGGAGACAAGACCGGCGTCTGCTGGCTGCAATGGGAACTGACCGCCCACGGCTTCCCCTGCGAGGTAGATGGCAGCTTCGGGCCTGCCACCCTCCGGCAGCTCAAGGCCTACCAGAAGGCCAACGGGCTGGAGGTGGATGGCCGCTGTGGACCTGCCACCCGCGCCTCGCTGCTCAAAAAGTAAACACACAGAAAAGGGGAGAGCCGTCTGGCTCTCCCCTCTTTTTGTTTTCATATTCTTTTCAAACACGCGAGAAACGGCGACATTACTGCACTTTTCATCATTGTTATCTTTATGGCTCAGACGAATCTGAACACAGAGGATAACAATGGCGAGCAAATAAAAAACCCGCCTCAGATTTTCAGTTTGAACTCCAGTTCTATCGGGGCTTCCTGGTCGTTCCGCCTCTTGTGGCCGCCGTTCACGCGCTCCCGGTGATAGTCGATGCGCTCGATGCAGGCCTTGAGCAAATTGTTTTTCTCTCTCGCAGGCGCTTCTGGGTCCGTCAGAGCGTCCAGAGCGGCGCGGAAGGCTGTGACCTTGTCCTGCAAGTCGACGGGCTCAGGGATGGCGCTCTTGGCTGTACAGAGGGATTGCTGCAGCTCCTCGATTTCTCGCAGGGTCTCCCCGTTCAGACGCTCGAAAACGTGGGGAGGGATAATGCCTTTTATTTTTTCGTCCCATTGTGCGATCTCTATCTCACGCAGTTCCTGCAGGCGCTTCTCCATACGGTCAACCATTTGACGGTGTATTTCTGCGCTGTTGTCCGTGCCGCGTTCGATTCTGATTTCAAAGTCATCAATCGCGGATTCCAGCACATTTACCACCTCGTCCAGAACTTCGGACAGCTGCGCGGACGCTGTGCCACAACGACGCTGGTCTGTACAGGCCACACGCGCAGGGCTGCGCTCTTTCCCTGTGGCTGAGTCTTTGTATGTTCGGCGGGTCATGGACCGGTTACAGCATTTACAGAACAGCAACCCGGCCAGGGGATTCTCAAAGTTTTTTGCCTTCGGGTTTGGTGGTATCGTGCCGCGCTTCTCCTGCACAGCATCCCAAAGCTCCATGTCGATTATTGCGTCGTGTTTCCCTTCGTAGACCAGATACTCCTCCGCTGTCGGCCTGCTGATGACGACCTCGCCGTCCACGATCTTCCGCGTGGTCGGTCTCTTATTCCACACGACTTTTCCAATATAATGCTCGTTTCTCAAAAAGCGCGGGATGGTGTCCGGCACCCACTTCCCTCCGCCTGGCGCAGGTATGCACAGAGAATCCAGCTTGTCGGCGATCCGGGTGCAGCCAATGCCGTCGCGGTATAGTTCAAACATCATCTTGACGACTGGCGCAGTCTCTGGGTCTGGCTCCAAGGTATAGCACTTGCGCTTGCCTTCTTTTATCTGGACTTTCTTGAATCCGTATGGAGCAGATTGTCCGATAAAATTGCCGTTCTGAACGGACAGCAGGCGCCCATTGTTCATAATACGTTTTTGATACTCCAGGAACTCATTGCCGCGTTTTAGTTCCCGCTCGAAAAGGTCACGGTCCCGCTCATCCCGCAGGTCGTAAGTATAATCTATCGTGATGACGATGGTGTTAGAATAGCGCAGCAGCTTCACCAGGCGGCCAATGTCCTCCAGGTCGCCACGGCTGAGACGCTGCGGCTCTTTGATGATGATGGCCTTATATCGCGGTGATTCTACCAGACGCAGCACCTCCAGCACCTTCGGGCGGCTGTCCAGGGTCTCGCCGGACACCACTTCTCTATAGCGGTGCTTTTCCGGGATAGGCGGCTGATCCGGCAGGTTACGCGCCACCCATTCGTCCATCATCTGCTCATGATTCGCCAGGGTCTCCTCCACGGAAAGCCTTGGGTCGTCCGTTCTGGATTTTCTGGAGTATAGCAATATTTCTTCTGTTGTAAGTGGTGGTAATTGCCACATTATTTTGTTTCCCCCTTTTTTCGACAAATTTATCAAAAGAGAATCGTTATAATATTCTCAGTATTTTGCATTTTCGTCATTATATTGCATTTTTGGACAATTTTCGTTATTCTAAAACAGAAACAAACGTTCTGTAAAGGGGGCCATTTATGAC
>JAZRCP010000087.1:0-4017 GCA_045659825.1 Dysosmobacter sp.
ATCACATGTTCCAGCTTGTCACCTTTGGGAAATGCCATATATACACTGACCCGCACTGCTGCCTCTGTTTCGGATGCACGACGGGCAGTAGTCTCCAAAAACACCTGTGCGCTGTCCATTTCCTTTACTGTGCAGACACACTCCCCACCCTGCCCATCGCAAAGCAGGATCTCTTCCCCTGCCCGCAGCCGCAGCACCTTTGCATGCTGATAGTTCTCGCCGGTTAGTATAGGAAAGTCGGAAATCAACTCTTCCGGTGTCACAAAAAAACGCGTCATAAGGAATCCCCTTTTCTTTTCTTTTCTACAGTTTACCAAAGGATGGAAGAACTTTCAAGGGATTCGCAAAAAGATATTGACAAAAACGGGGCGAAAGGTTATAATAGCTAAGCGCTTGCGAGAGTGTTGGAATGGTAGACAAGCACGTTTGAGGTGCGTGTGGTTACGCCGTGTGGGTTCGAGTCCCATCTCTCGCACCAAAAAATGACACCACCCTTTGGGTGGTGTCATTTTTTGGTAATTTGCGAAAGATGGGACTCGAAAGGCGGATCAGAAAACAGTCCGGTGGACTGTTTTCCCGCCGTGGGAGAGTCCCGCCAATTTCGGACGCATCCGGTACGGATGTGGACGAACTTGGCTATCCCGTTTCCGCTACCCTCTGGGTGGTGTCATTTTTTGGTAATTTGCGAAAGATGGGACTCGAAAGGTGGATCAGAAAACAGTCCGGTGGACACTTTCTTAGCTCGTAGGAGAGTTCCTCAGAAATGCAAAGAAGCAGAACATCGATGTAACTTTTCGCTTTTGTATAATAATTGGTAAAGAAATTCAGAAATTTTATAAAAACATCTGGTTTCTGTTTCATCTCTGGTGTATAATGATATAGTTAATTCCCAAAAACGCATTAGGAGAGTTACTGATGAAAAAAATGTACACCCAGTCTCCCGAAGAAGTCCTCAGCGCTCTGGAAACCAGCGCAGAAGGTCTTACCACGGAGCAGGCGCGGGAGCGTCTTGCCAAGTACGGCCCTAACAAGCTGAAAGAGGGTGAAAAGCCCACCCTGCTGCAGCGTTTTCTGGCGCAGCTGAAAGATCCCATGCTGATCATCCTGCTGATCGCAGCCGGTGTCAGCGCACTGACCGGTATGATGGCCAAGGAAAACGAATGGGCAGAAGTCATCATCATTCTGGCTGTCGTTCTGCTGAACGCCATTTTGGGCGTATTCCAGGAAAGCAAGGCAGAAGCCGCCATCGAGGCGCTGCAAACCATGACCGCTGCCACTTGTAAAGTCCTTCGCGACGGCAAGATGGTGATCCTGCACTCCGACGAGCTGGTTCCCGGCGATATCGTCCTGCTGGAAGCCGGTGATGCCGTTCCTGCTGATGGCCGCATTATTGAGAACGCTTCCTTAAAGATCGAAGAAGCAGCGCTGACCGGTGAATCCGTTCCCGTCAACAAAGCTCTGGAAGCTCTGGGTCTTGCCGAAGGTCAGGAGGATGTTCCTCTGGGCGACCGCAAGAATATGTGCTACATGGGCTCCACCGTGGTTTACGGACGCGGCAAGGCAGTCATCGTTGGCACCGGCATGGATACCGAAATGGGCAAGATCGCCGGCGCTCTGGCCGCCACCGAAGAGGAGCAGACTCCCCTGCAGCGCAAGCTGGATGAGCTGGGCAAGCTGCTCAGCAAGATGGTTCTTGGCATTTGTGTGTTTATCTTTGCATTCAACCTGTTCATGGCCCGGGGCGAGCTGTCTGTGGAAGGACATACTCTGACCGTGATTCTGGAAACCTTCATGGTTGCCGTTTCTCTGGCCGTTGCCGCCATCCCCGAGGGCCTGGCCACCGTCGTTACTGTGGTTCTTTCCATCGGTGTTACCAAGATGTCCCAGCGCAATGCCGTCATCCGCCGGCTCACTGCCGTTGAGACTCTGGGCTGTACACAGGTCATCTGCTCCGACAAGACCGGCACTCTGACCCAGAACAAGATGACTGTGGTTGACCACATTGGCGAAACCGATCTGGTGGCTACCGCCATGGCCCTGTGTTCCGATGCCAATCTGAATGAGGAAAACCAGGCCGAGGGCGAACCCACCGAGTGCGCTCTGGTCAACTTTGCCTATTCCGTTGGCCTGCACACGGCCGAACTGGAAAAGGCCACGCCCCGTGTTGATGAAGCACCCTTCGATTCCGGCCGTAAGATGATGTCCACGGTCCACGATCTGGGCGGTACTTATGTACAGTATACCAAGGGCGGCCCCGATGTGGTGCTTTCCCGCTGTGCTTACTATTATGAAAACGGCGAGAATAAGCCCATGACCGATGCCAAGCGGGCGGAGATCATGGCCGCCAACAAAGCTATGGCCGACAAGGCTCTGCGTGTTCTGGCCACCGCCAAGCGGGACTGGAACGAAAAACCCTCTCACAATACACCCGAATTCCTGGAGCAGGATCTGGTGTTCCTGGGCCTCACCGGCATGATCGATCCGGTTCGTCCCGAAGTCAAGGCCGCCATCGACGAGTGCCGCTCCGCCGGCATCCGGGCTGTCATGATCACCGGTGACCACAAGGACACCGCCGTTGCCATCGCCAAGGAACTGGGCATCATTACCGACGCTTCCCAGGCCATCACCGGTGCGGAGCTGGACGATATTCCCGACGATCAGATCTGCGAGTTCGTCCAGAAATACGGCGTTTATGCCCGTGTTCAGCCGGAGCATAAAACCCGCATTGTCAACGCATGGAAGGCTCTGGGTGCCATCACCGCCATGACCGGTGACGGTGTCAACGACGCTCCCTCCATCAAGTCCGCCGATATCGGCGTCGGCATGGGCATCACCGGTACCGATGTTACCAAAAATGTTGCGGACATGGTTCTGGCAGACGACAACTTTGCCACCATTGTTGCCGCCGTTGGCGAAGGCCGCCGGATCTATGACAACATCCGCAAGGCCATCCAGTTCCTGCTGGCCTCCAATATGAGTGAGGTTCTGGGTGTATTCAGCGCTTCCCTGCTGGGCTTCACCCTGCTGAATCCCGTCCACCTGCTGTTTATTAATCTGGTCACCGACTGCTTCCCCGCACTGGCACTGGGTATGGAAAAGGCGGAACCCGACACCATGAACCGTCCACCCCGTAATTCCAAGGAAGGCATCTTTGCCGGCGGTCTGTTCACAGACATCGCCTACCAGGGCATCCTGGTCACCCTGATCACCATTGTCGCTTATCTGATCGGTGCATCTTTTGAATTCGGTGCTGATTTCTTCACCAAGCTCCGTGAAGTCGGCGAGTCCGGTCACGGAATGACCATGGCATTCCTGACCATGTCCATGTGTGAAATCTTCCACTCCTTCAACCTGCGCTCTCAGCGCAAGTCCATCTTCAGCCTCAAGGGTCAGAACGCCGTGCTGTGGGCCGCTATGATCGGCTCCCTGCTTCTGACCACTGTGGTTCTGGAAGTTCCCTTCATTGCAAACGCCTTTGGCTTCACTACCATCGGCTGGGACGAGTACATCATCGCACTGGGTCTGGCTATTCTGGTCATCCCCGTTGTGGAGATCGTCAAGCTCTGCCAGCGGGCAGTTGCAAAGCGCAAGTAATTATCATCTTTCCTATCAAAGGGGCCGTAGCAAATTTTCGTTTGCTACGGCCCCTTTTCTCAACGATTTAGGGCGCGCTGCTTTTCGCAGCGCGCCCAGATGAATATGGTTTTAGATTCTGGCAACACCGGTCTTACGGGCGGCTTCGGCAACCGCTTCGGCAACCGCCTTGCCCACACGGGGATCAAAGGCCTTGGGAATGATGTACTCTTCGTTCAGCTCATCATCGGTGATCAGATTGGCCAGTGCCTGAGCGGCGGCCATCTTCATTTCCTCGTTGATGTCGCTGGCACGGACATCGAAGGTGCCGCGGAAGATGCCGGGGAAGGCCAGAACATTGTTGATCTGGTTGGGGAAGTCAGAGCGGCCGGTGGAGATGACTCTGGCACCGCCAGCCTTGGCTTCATCGGGATAGATTTCGGG
>JAZRCP010000088.1:0-47176 GCA_045659825.1 Dysosmobacter sp.
CGCTCCACCATGACGATAATGGTCTGGCGGGAAATGTCCAGATCTCGAATGGCCATGCCGTTCCACGGACTGTGCTTTTGCAGCACCAGCTCTTTGAGTTCGATATGCTTGTCATCATCCAGAGATTCGGCGCCCAGCACCAACGTGTCACCCACCATAAGGATGACATCACCCCGGGGGACAATGATTTTGGTTCCCCGTTGAATGACTGCCACAATGACACCGCCGGGCAGACCAATGTCCCGGATGGCTTTGCCGACCCAGCTGTCCTTGCGGGTCAGGTGGACCTTGATGAAATGCACTGCTTCTTCACGGGCATACTCGCTCATGCGCTTGAGACGGGAGTACTGGTCCACGAAGCCTGCAGAAATAATACCGGTGGGGATGGCCACCATGCCCACGCCGAGGAAGGTGATGAAGATGCCGAAGATCTTGCCCAACGGGGTGATAGGATAGATGTCACCGTAACCTACGGTCAGAAGGGTAGATACCGACCACCACAGGCCGGAGAACGCGTTTGCAAATACTTCCGGCTGGGCCTCGTGCTCCAGACTGTACATGCAAAGACTGGAGGACAGCATCAGAACCAGAATGATAAACACTGAGGAAAACAACTGCTGGCGTTTGCTGGTGATAACTTCCGTAATGACGGTGAGGGAATCATAATATGCATTGATACGGAACAAACGGAAAATACGCACTACCCGCACGATGCGGAACGCCACTGCGCCTGCGGGGAAGAAGATGGGCAGGTAATAGGGCAGGAAGGAAAGAATGTCCACAATGCCGGTAAAGGAGAGCATGTATCTGCGGATGGATTGGGGCTCCGGCATGCCGGGATACAGAAATTTGGCCGTCCAAAGCCGCAGTGCATAGTCCACCGCGAAAAACGCAACCGTTGCCGCTTCAATATCCAGCAGCAGGGGCCCACAAAGTAGCTCCAACTCATCGAAGGTATACATGAAGCTGACGCACAGGTTCAAAACAATCATAAATGCGTAGAAAAAATCATAGGCCCGGCTGGCATGATCGCCGGTAGTACCGATCTCGATGATGGTAAATACCCGCTTGCGGCGTTTTTCCCAGAGCGAAGACTGTTCCATGGCGTCCTCCTGTAACAGGTCGGTAATAGGCGGTGATTGCTGTCAGATTATCTCATAATATACGGAATTTTGCCGGATATGCATAGATTCTGATAGCTTTATTAACAAGTTCTTAACGGCAGGAACAGTAAAACGGCCAGCCTTGCGGCTGACCGTTCTACTCTCTGGAAAAGCAAACATCCAGCGAAAACAGTGCAGATGGCGTGGAACACCGGCGATGTAATCGCAGATGATGCGAGCGAAGAATGTAAATGCTTTGCGGTCAGATGACCGCAGGGAATCGGATTAGCCGATGCCGCCCAGAGCAGCGCCTGCGATCAGGCAGACCACGCACAGGGGGACATAGACATACTTGCCGAAGGGATAGAACCAGTTGCCGACCTTCTTGTCGGAACCCAGATTGACAGCGTCCAGAGCGGTGTCCTTCTTGATGACCCAGAAGAACATGACACCAGCCAGCAGAGCGCCGAAGGGGCAGATGTAAATGGAGACCATGTCCATCCACTGAGAGGTCCAGGGCTGAATGAACATAGCGATCAGCAGACCGACAACATGGACCAGCGTGACAGCGGGGATGCGGCCCATCTTCAGCTTCTCCTGGAAGAAGGCAGCGGGAGTCTCATACAGGTTGATGATGGAGGAAACACCGGCAAACAGAACGGCGATGAAGAAGAACATGCCGATAATGCGGCCGGCAAAGCCCATGCCGTTAAACACGTTGGGCAGAGCCACGAACATCAGGGCGGGGCCTGCGGTCTCCAGAGCGCCGCCGGTGGTAGCCATAGCGGGGATGATCACGCACATAGCCAGCAGAGCGGCCATGGTATCGAAGATGGCAACATTGCGTGCGGAAGAGGAGATCTCCACATCGTCGCCCAGATAGGAACCGTAGATTACGGAGCCGTTACCGGCAACAGACAGGGAGAAGAATGCCTGGCCGAAAGCATAGATCCAGACCTTCCAGTCCAGCAGGCCGGCGATGTTCAGGGTGAAGATGTACTTGTAGCCATCGATGGCGCCGGGCAGGAATGCAATGTAGACAGCCAGAGCGATGAACAGGAAGAACAGAGCGGGGATCATGATCTTGCAGGACTTCTCGATACCGCCGGCAACGCCCAGATACATGATCAGAGCGGACACGACCACGGCCACGATAACCCACACGGTGTTGCCCACGTTGAACAGACCGCCGTCGACCATGAACTTGATGCCTTCGCCCAGGGTTGCAGCCTCGGGGGCAGCAGCGCCGAAGGTGCCGCCGATGATGCTCATGTCCTGACCCATGGCGAACAGCTCGCCGGTGATGGACATCTTGGTGTACTTGAAGATCCAGCCCATAACGACGGAATAGCCGATAGCCAGACCCATGGAGCCGAGCACAGGCAGAGCGCCCAGAATCTGACCGGGGAGTTTGTTGCCGGTACGCTCTTCGGTAGCCTTACCAAAAGCACCGACAGGGCCTGCCTTACCCCAGCGACCCAGAGAGAACTCCTCCATCACGCCGGAGGCGCCGATGACGACAACAAAGATGAAATAGGGCAGCAGGAAGGTCAGACCACCGTAAGAAGCGACCATGTAGGGGAAGCGCCAGATGTTGGCCATACCAACGGCAGAGCCGATACAGGCCATGATAAAGCCCCATTTGCTCTGGAAACCGTCCTGCTTCTGCAGGGTTTCAGGATTACTCATTACCAAAACTCTCCTTTTTCTTAAAAATCATGGGGGTTTTTGCGAATGGAAATGTGGAAAGAGTAAAACGCGCAGTGTGTGTGGCTGCGCGAAGAAACGGCCCTTTCTGCGGCCGTTCCCTGTAAAAAAAGAATACCATTTCGACTAAAAAAGGTAAATTAAGATGGCGTTAAGCGGAAAATCGAACCTGCAAAGAATTTGTCAAGGAAGAAAATGTTTTCGTTAAGATGAATTTTTCTCACAGAATGTATGCGCCTTTTTCGTCAGATGTTACAGGGGGCTTGCGAAGGAAGAACAGCCTTGTTATAATATTTTAATAGGAAACAGAATATTCGGACATTTAAAATGAGAGTTTTTTCAAACAAGGAGGCGCTTTATGCAGACGGTTGGCCGCTTTGCCCCGTCCCCCAGCGGGCGGATTCATCTGGGCAATATTCTGTGCAGCCTCCTTGCGTGGCTCAGCGCCCGACAGAAGGGCGGACAGGTCATTTTGCGCATAGAGGATCTGGACACCGCACGCTGTCCCCGCCGTTATGCCGAGCAGATGGAGGAGGATCTCCGCTGGCTGGGACTGGACTGGGACATGGGCCCCGGCACAGGCGGACCGGATGCGCCCTATTACCAGAGTGAGCGCACGGAACTGTACCAGGCGGCGCGAAAAAAGCTGGAGGAGATGGGACTGGTATATCCCTGCTTCTGCACCCGCGGGGAGCTGCACGCTGCCTCCGCCCCCCACCGCTCCGACGGACAGGTACTCTATGGGGGAACCTGCCGGAATTTAACGCCGGAGGAGATCGCGGAAAAGACAAAGACCCGTTCTCCTGCCCTGCGGCTGCGGGTGCCGGAGGAAACATGGGGATTCACGGACGGCCACATGGGGGATTACGCGGAAGATCTGGCTCGGGACTGCGGTGATTTTCTGCTGCGGCGCAGTGACGGCATGTTTGCCTACCAGTTGGCTGTGGTGGCGGATGACGCTGCCATGGGCGTGACGGAGGTGGTGCGGGGCGCTGATCTGCTGGACTCCACTCCCCGGCAGCTGTACCTGTACCATTTGTTGGGGCTGACTCCGCCGGCGTTTTATCATGTGCCGCTGCTGCTAACTTCTGATGGACGACGGCTAAGCAAACGGGATGCCGACGCGGGACTGGATGACCTGCGCCACCGCTGCAGTGCGGAGGAGATCTTGGGAAAACTGGCACATCTGGCCGGATTCAATCCCTCTGCCGACCCGAGGTCCGCAAAGCAGTTGTTGTCGGATTTTGATTGGGAAAAGGTTCCCAAAGAAGATATTCGGATGCCGCACGGGCTGTTTTGACGGGTTCAAAACAGCCTGTTTTGTTCTTTTGACGAAAAAAAGATTCCCTTTCCGGGATGCATCGGGTATAATACAATTCATATATAGTGGGACAATGTTTGCAAAAACGTGTTGATAAAGAATTGAGGTCAGCCATATGAAAATCGTCATTGTAGGTGCCGGCAAGGTCGGCATGGCGCTGGCAGAACAGCTTTCCGCAGATCACAATGTGACTGTGATCGACCAGAATCCTCAGCTGGTCAACAACATCATCAACGTCCATGATGTGATGGGGGTGTGCGGCAACGGTGCCAGCTATGAGGTGCAGAAAGAGGCAGAGGTGGGCAAGGCAGATTTGTTGATCGCCACCACGTCCGGCGATGAGCTGAACATTCTCAGCTGTCTGGTGGCCAAGAAGCTTGGCGTGAATCACACCATTGCCCGCATCCGCAACCCGGAATATGAAACGCAGCTGCGCTTCATGCGGGAGGATCTGGGCTTGTCCATGTCCATCAATCCGGAAAAGGCCGCTGCCCGCGAGATCGCCCGTGTGTTGCGTTTCCCCGCGGCCATGAAGGTGGAGTCTTTCTCCAAAGGCCGTCTGGAACTGATCGAATACCGTGTGCCGGAGAAGTCCATGCTGGACGGTATGAAGCTGCTGGATCTCTATAAAAGCATCCATGTCCGTGTGCTGATCTGTGCCGTGGACCGCAGGGGTGAGACCATTATTCCCTCCGGTGACTTTGTGCTGCAGGCCGGCGACCGCATTTATCTGACTGCCGCGCCGGAACAACTGGCGCAGTTCTTCCGCCAGTTGGGTGTGTTCCGCAACCGGGCCTCCACGGTGATGATCGTGGGCGCCAGTAAAATCTGCTACTATCTGGCATCCGACCTGCTGCGGATGGGCATGTCCGTCAAGGTCATTGACCAGAGTGAGCAGCGCTGCCTGCAGATGAGCGAAAAACTGCCCAAGGTACTTTATATTGTGGGTGACGGCACGGACAGCGAGCTGCTGCAGGAGGAGGGCATCCGCCAGACGGACGCCTTTGTGGCCATTACCGGCATTGATGAAGCCAACATCCTCATGGGTATGAGCGCCGCTCGCCAGTCCGGTGACAACTGCAAGGTCATTGCCAAGATCAACCGCCGCTCTCTGGTGGAACTGGTGAACGCCGAAAGCATGATCGACAGTGTGATTTCCGCTGCCACTGTTACCTCCGAGCTGATCGTGCAGTATGTCCGCGCCATGGAGAGTGCCTCCGGCGCAAAGATTAAGACCCTGCACCGGCTGGTGGAAGGTGCAGTGGAAGCACTGGAATTTGAGGTCCCGGCAGATGCGCCCTTCCTGGGCATTCCCCTGAAGGACCTGAAGCTGAAAAGCGGTATCCTGTTGGCAGGCATCGTGCGCCGTAACGGGCAGATCGTCATTCCCTCCGGTAATGACGCCCTTCAGCCTCACGACGATGTGATCGTGGTCACCACCGGCATGCTGCAGGATATCCACGACATTATGCAGTAAAGGCGGCGAGGAATTGAACTTTGGAATGATCGGTTACGTCCTCGGACGTATTCTGCTGACAGAGGCGGCGTTGCTGGTGCTGCCGCTGTTGGTGGCTGTGCTGTATGGTGAAGCGGCCATGCCCTTTCTCATCACCATTGCAGCGCTGCTGCTGGTGGGGGCAGGAATCGGCCTGCGCCGGCCGAAACAAACGGCACTCTATGCCCGGGAAGGTTTTGTGGTGGTATCACTGGCGTGGATCGTGATGTCCGCGTTCGGTGCGCTGCCCTTTGTGTTCTCCGGTGATATCCCTCATTTTTTGGACGCTTTCTTTGAAACCGTGTCCGGCTTTACAACCACCGGCGCCACCATTCTGACGGCGGTGGAACCGCTGACGCGCAGCGGCCTGTTCTGGCGCAGCCTCACCCACTGGGTAGGCGGCATGGGCGTGCTGGTGTTTGTTATGGCGATCTTGCCCATGAACGACGGCCATGGCATGCATCTGATGCGCGCCGAGGTGCCCGGTCCCTCGGTAGGCAAGCTGGTCAGCCGAATGAGTGACACAGCCAAAATTCTATACACCATCTACTTCGTGATGACGCTTGTTCTGATCGTACTGCTGATGGCAGGAGGCATGCCGCTGTTCGACTCCTGTATTCACGCCTTCGGCACGGCGGGCACCGGTGGCTTCAGCAGCCGCAACCTTAGCATCGGGGCCTATGACAGTGTGTATTTTGACATTCTCATCGGCGTGTTTATGCTGATTTTCGGCGTGAACTTCAACCTGTATTACTTCCTGCTGATCAAGCGATTCCGGGATGTGTTCAGCTCTGAGGAACTGAAGGCCTATCTGATCATCGTGGCGGCAGCCACACTGGCGATCACGGCCAATATCACCCATATGTACGGCTCTGTCTGGGCCGGCCTGCGCCATGCATTCTTTCAGGTCTCTACCATCATCACCACCACAGGTTATGCCACCACGGATTTCAACCTCTGGCCAACCTTCTCCAAGTGTATTCTGCTTCTGCTGATGTTCATCGGCGGCTGTGCCGGCTCTACCGCCGGCGGATTAAAGGTGGGGCGTATTCTGATTCTGGGCAAGGCTTCCGCTGCTGATATGCGGAAAATGCTCCATCCCAATGCCATCGCCACCGTGCGGTTTGAGGGAAAAACCCTCAGCGAGCAGACGGTGCGCAGCGCCTACCAGTACATTACGGTGTATCTGCTGGTGTTCGCCGCGTCGTTCCTCCTGCTGTGTTTGGAAGGGCTGGATCTGGTGACCACCACCACGGCGCTGATCACCTGTATCAACAATGTTGGCCCCGGTCTGGAACTGGTTGGCCCTATGGGGAACTTCTCCATGTTCTCCTATGCTTCCAAGCTGCTGCTCAGCTTCGATATGCTGCTGGGCCGTTTGGAGATATTCCCCATTCTGCTGATGTTTGCTCCGACCGTGTGGCTGCGGCCCCATGTCCGCAAGCGTAGCTGATAAACGTAAAAAGCACCTCCGTTGAAACGGAGGTGCTTTTTTATCAGACTCAGAACAGTTTGGGCTGGGTGATGGACAGCGCTTCGAGGATTTGGTAACGATCCATCTGAAAGGATTTTTCCATGTTCAATGCATCTTCCATATCCAGCCCCACAATGTGGCCGTCCTGCACGGCGATGATGCGGTTGCCCTGATTTTCCAGCAGAGACATCACTGCGGTGTGACCCAGACGGCTGGCGGTCTCGCGGTCGCGGGCAGAGGGAGAGCCGCCGCGCTGGATGTGGCCCAGCACGGTGACGCGGGGATCAATGCCCACTTCCTCGTGGATGCGGTTGGCAATGTCCACGGCACTGCCAACGCCCTCGGCCACCACGATCATGTAATGGGTGGTGCCTGCCAGACGGGCACGGCGGATCTTCTCCACCACATCCCGCTCAAAGTCCAGGTCCCGCTCGGGGATCAGCACGGCAGTAGCGCCCACCGCGATACCCACATACAGGGCAAGATAACCGGCGTGGCGGCCCATGACCTCCACCACAGAGCAGCGCTCGTGGGACTGCATGGTGTCGCGCAGCTTATCGATGCACTCAATGGCGGTGTTGCAGGCGGTGTCGAAGCCCAGTGTGTAGTGGGAGCAGTTAATGTCGTTGTCAATGGTGGCGGGAATGCCGACCACCTGCAGGTCCATGCCGATCTCCGCAGCCTGACGGGACAGTGCCAGCGCACCCCGGAAGGTGCCGTCGCCGCCAATGGAAACGATGCCGTCCAGCCCCAGCAGCTTGCAGGTGGCAAGTGCCTTTTCGCGGCCGGAATAGTCCATGAATTCCTTACTGCGGGCGGTGTAGAGGATTGTGCCGCCTTTGTTGATGATGTGGCTGACGCTGGAGGCGTTCAGCGGGAGGAAATCGTTGTTGATCAGACCGCTCCAGCCGCGGCGGATGCCAATACACTCCAGCCCGTTGTTGATGGCGGTACGCACGACGGCGCGCACCGCGGGGTTCATGCCGGGAGCGTCACCACCGCTGGTCAGGACGCCAATTCTCTTGACTCGTTTTTCTGCCATATGCTCGCACTCCTTTGTCTCTCTGATTCACTGACACGGTGAGCCGTATCAGATGCAGGCGGGTAAGTTTTCCTGATGATTTGATGATAGCAGAGAGTGGGTTTTGTTGTCAATTGTATCTTGAATAAAAAGATAAAAGGAGACGAAAACGATTTTGCTTTTGAAAAAGGTTGTAAAATAGAAAGAAGGAGAAATGACGGGATGGTGCATTGACTTTCATCTTTTAATAAGATATGATAATCAAAGTGCGTCATTACATGATTAATATGGCGCGGTGTACGTTAGAGGAGGAAGAATATGAAAAAACTTGTTTCCAGCCTGCCTTTCCGGCTGATTTTGGGTATCATTGTTGGTGTTTTGCTGGGCCTGGTGTTCAACGAAGGCGTGATGAAGGTGGTTGTCACGGTACAGTATGTGCTGGGCCAGCTGATCACTTTCTGCGTGCCCCTGATCGTCATCGGCTTTATTGCTCCGTCCATTACCAAATTGGGCAGAAACGCCTCCCGCCTGCTGGGTGTGGCGGTACTCATTGCCTATGTCTCTTCCATTGGCGCGGCCTTCATGTCCATGGCTGCCGGTTATGCCCTGATCCCCGTGCTGTCCATCGACAGCAATATGGAGGGTCTGCGCAGCCTGCCCGGTGTGGTGTTCCAGCTGGACATTCCTCAGATCATGCCTGTGATGAGTGCTTTGGTGCTGTCCATTCTGCTGGGTCTGGCTGTCACTTGGACTAAGTCCGTCCGCTTTGCGGAGCTGCTGGCTGAGTTCCAGAATGTGGTGCTGGGCATCGTTACCCGCATTATCATTCCCGTCCTGCCCATCTACATCGCAGCAACCTTCTGCAACCTCAGCTATGAGGGCATGATTACCCGCCAGCTGCCTGCCTTCCTGCAGGTGATCCTGATCGTCATTGTGGGTCACTTCATCTGGATGGCGCTGCTGTATGCTCTGGCCGGCGCCTACTCCAAGAAGAACCCCATCGAGGTCGTTCGTCATTACGGCCCCGCTTATCTGACTGCCGTTGGCACCATGTCTTCCGCCGCCACGCTGGCTGTGGCGTTGCGCTGTGCCGACAAGAGCAGCGTCCTGCGTAAGGATATGGTGGCATTCGGCACACCGCTGTTTGCCAACATCCACCTGTGCGGCTCCGTGCTGACCGAGGTCTTCTTCGTGATGACCGTCGGCAAGATCCTCTACGGTGAGATCCCCGCTGTGGGTACCATGATCATCTTCTGCCTGCTGCTGGGCATCTTTGCCATTGGCGCTCCCGGCGTCCCCGGCGGCACCGTGATGGCCTCTCTGGGCCTGATCACCGGTGTGCTGCTCTTCGGTGACGACGGCACGGCTCTGATGCTGGCTATCTTCGCCCTGCAGGACAGCTTCGGCACCGCCTGCAACGTTACCAGTGACGGCGCTCTGACCCTGATGCTCACCGGCTATGCCGACAAGCACGGCATCGAGGAGAGCAACATTCAGTCCCCTGTGTAAACCGTATGTTCCTGAACGGGACCGCTTTTGCGGTCCCGTTTTTTGTTCCCTCATATGCGTGCAAAAACCGCGCATACTATGCGGGGTGATATCATGCAGGAAAGTATTTGGGAACGTATAGAACTTCCGTCATATGCACCGCTGCGCGGTGACATCAAAACCGATATTCTGGTGATTGGCGGCGGGCTGACCGGCATTCTGTGCGCCCGCACGCTGACAGACGCGGGCGTGGACTGCGTGCTGGTGGAAGCGGAGCGGCTGTGCGGCGGCGTGACGGGAAGAACCACGGCCAAAATCACAGCTCAGCACGGGCTTGTCTATGACACGCTGCTGCAGCGGTTTGGTGTCGAACAGGCAAACATGTACCTGACGGCCCAGCAGGAGGCGCTTCGCCAGTACCGACGCATGTGCCGGAATGTGGACTGTGACTTTGAAGAGAGGGATGCGCTGGTCTATTCCCGCAACGGGAAGGAACGGTTGGAGCGGGAATTGGCGGCATTGGAGCGGCTGGGCGCGAAGGTGGATTATGTGAATTACATGCCGCTGCCGTTCCCTACGGCTGGAGCTGTTCGCTTTCGGAATCAGGCCCAGTTCCATCCGCTAAAATTTGCGGCGGGGATCCTTGGCGGGCTGAAAATTTATGAAAAGACCCCTGTGCGGGAACTTTTGGGCAGGACGGCAGTGACTCCTCACGGGCGGATTCGGGCGGAAAAGATCATTGTCGCCACCCATTTTCCCTTTCTCAACAAGCACGGCAGCTATTTTCTCAAGCTGTACCAGCACCGCTCCTATGTGCTGGCTTTGGAGGGGGCGGCGGATGTGCGGGGGATGTATGTGGACGAGGCGGACACAGGCTTGTCCTTCCGCAGCAGCCGGGGCTTTTTGCTGCTGGGCGGCGGCGGACACCGTACCGGCAAGCAGGGTGGCGGCTGGGCCGAATTGGAGGCCTTTGCCGCAGAACGCTATCCAACGGCGCGGGTGGTGTGCCGCTGGGCCACGCAGGACTGCATGAGTCTGGACGGCGTGCCGTATATCGGCCATTATTCTGCCCGTACGCCGAATCTGTATGTGGCCACGGGCTTCAACAAATGGGGTATGACCTCTGCCATGGTGTCGGCGCTGATCCTGCGGGATTTGGTGCGAGGAAGGGGAAATGCTTATGCAGAGGTGTTTTCTCCCTCTCGCAGCATCCTGCGGCCGCAGCTGCTGATTAATGTTGCGGAGTCCACGCTGCACCTTGTGAAGCCGACTCGTCCCCGCTGTCCGCACCTGGGCTGTGCGCTGACATGGAACGCACAGGAGCACAGTTGGGATTGTCCCTGCCACGGTTCTCGCTTCGGGGCGGACGGCAGGCTGCTGAACAATCCCGCTACCGGCGGCCTGCGCCGGCGGGACAAACCGTAAAAACGGCTCCGCTTCGGGCGGAGCTGTTTCAATTTAATGAAGATTTTACACCCCTTTGACAACGGAGAGTGGGGAAGTGCTTGCATCGAAAGAGGATTGTAGGTATACTGGTTGTAAAGAAACGGGGCACTATGACCAGCGAAAGAACATGAGGAGGCTGCACCATGCTGACATATGAACAGGTAAAAAACAATGCGGATGTCCGTACCTATATCCAGCGGGCGGATGAATCTCTGATCGCCCTTGGCTTCACGGAGCACAGCTTTGCCCATGTGACGCTGGTGGCGGAGACGGCAGGCTACATTTTAGAGACGTTGGGTTATCCGGAACGGACGGTAGAGCTTGCCAAGATCGCAGGCTTCCTCCATGACATCGGCAATCTGGTCAACCGCATTGATCACTCCCAGTCCGGCGCGGTGATGGCGTTCCGGCTGCTGGACCATATGGACTGCGATCCGGAGGAGATCGCTACCATTGTCACCGCCATCGGCAACCATGACGAGGGAACCGGGCAGCCGGTCAACGCTGTGGCAGCGTCGTTGATCCTTGCGGACAAGTCTGATGTGCGCCGCAGCCGCGTCCGTAATCCGGACCCGTCCACCTTCGATATACATGACCGGGTGAACTACTCGGTGAAGCGGGCAAAACTGAAAATCAATGAGGACCATACCCTCATCAAGCTGAAGCTGGATGTGGATACCAAATATGGTTCCGTCATGGACTATTTTGAGATATTTATGCGGCGCATGCTGCTGTGCCGCAAGGCGGCGGAGACGCTGGGACTGCAGTTTAAGCTGATGATCAACGAACAGCAGTTGATTTGAGTGAGAGGGGGGAGATGATCCCCGCCCTTTTTCTGAGGAGTAGTGAAACACCTCCGGTCATTGACCGGAGGTGTTTTTATATAGCAATAGTCATTTTATAATAATTACCATGATGGAGAGGGATGTACTTACTGGTCTTTTACGGATTCCAGTACATAGTAGCTGGTCACACCAGATACGCCGGGCTTTTTGGAAATCCGCTGGTGCAATGCCTGCAGATCTGCGTGGGAGGCCACTGCGACCCGCAGGATGAAATCCACCTGACCGGTGAGATATTCACAGCGAATTACTTCCTGCTCCTGCAGCATGGCCTGTTTGAAATCGTCGTGATAACGGGGATGCTCCAGAGAAACACCCATCAGCAGTGACAGTGGACGCCCCAGCTTTGCCTGATCCACAATGGCGGTGTAGCGTTGGATAATCTGCTGTTCCTCCATGCGGCGAATACGCTCTAATACAGCGGAGACGGAAAGATTCACTTTCTGTCCAATGCGGGAGGCGGACATGCGGGCATTGCTGCGCAGGCAATTCAAGATAGCTTCGTCGGTTCTGTCCATGTAGATACCTCCAATATATTTCATTCTACATGAAATGCCGCGGCTTGTCTATATATTTTAATAATAGGCAGTGGCAGAAGAGGCTATGCAGGCCAGTACACCCGTACTGGCCTGCATAGTACTTCAAATCAGCCGGACAGCAACCAGATCAGAGGAATGGAAGGAAGAACCCGAATCAGAGGCGCAGATCTTGTGAAAGATCGGGAGGAACATAGACACCCTGAAGAAGAACGTGCTGACCCTCTCATGGCACTGTCAGAAATCATGTGTAAATAGGGGCAAGATACCCATAGCAATGATGAGAAACATGAGAAGAACGGTATTCCGTTCCGGTTTCCACAGCCGCTTTTCCTGTTTCCCTTAGATCAACGTGCGGGGATCCACATATTCCAGATCCAGAGCTTCCGCGACGGCAGCAAAGGTGCACTTGCCATCATAAGTGTTCAGACCGTTCAGCAAATGGCGATCTGCCTTGCAGGCATCGACCAGACCCATCTTCGTCAGCTTCAGGCCATAAGACAGGGTGGAGTTGACCAGAGCTTCTGTGGAGGTGCGGGGCACAGAGCCGGGGATGTTGGCGACGCAGTAATGCATCACGCCATCCACTTCATAGACGGGGTCGGCATGAGTCGTGGGATGTGTCGTTTCGAAGCAGCCGCCCTGATCCACGACGATATCGACCATCACAGCACCCTGCTTCATGATCTTCAGATCCTCGCGCTTTACCAGCTTGGGGGCCTCTTTGCCAGCACCCAGCAGCACACAGCCGATGACCAGATCGGCCTTGGCCAGGGACTTCAACAGATTGTCGCGGCTGGAATACAACGTAGTAATCTGGGAACCGAAGACTTCATCCAGATAGCACAGACGGGCATGGTTAATATCCAGCAATGTAACACGGGCACCCAGACCAACGGCCATGCGGCAGGCGTTGATACCGGCATTGCCGCCGCCCAGAATCACGACCTCGGCCTTCTCGCAGCCGGGAACGGCACCCAGCATAATGCCACGGCCGCCGTAGGTCTTTTCCAGATACTTAGCGCCTTCCAGCGTAGCCATGCGGCCTGCGACCTCGCTCATACAATACAGGCAGGGGAGGCTACCGCGGTCATCGGTGATCGTCTCATACGCAACGGCAGATACGCCGTTTTCCAGCAGGGCCTTGGTCAGTTCGGCATCGGCAGCCAGATGGAAATAGGTGAAGATCAGCAGACCCTTGCGGAAATACTGATATTCGCTCTGCAGAGGCTCTTTTACCTTGACAATCATTTCAGCGATATCCCAGACTTCCTTGGCTGTATCCAGAATGACAGCGCCGTTGGCAATGTACTCGGCATCCTCAAAGCCAGCGCCGAGGCCTGCGCCTTTTTCTACATAAACGCTGTTACCGGCGTTGACATATGCCCCAACAGCACCGGGGGTCAGACCGACGCGAAACTCGTTGTTTTTAATTTCTTTAGGCAAACCGATAATCATGGTCGTTTCTCCTTATTGTATGTTATTTTTTTCGCCGCAGCAGGGACTGCAACTCTTATGGCGTCATTATACGAAAAGAAAAAACGAATGGAAATAAGCTGTGAAAAAGTCAAAAAAACTTTTTTTGCGACAGAGCATAGTGAGCTTAAAAACAAAAAAATTAATGAAAAATTTAAGATTTGCCAAAAAATTTCTGGAAGCGCCGAGCGTTTTCCGCTGTTCTTCCTTTTGGGCGCCGGCAATAAAAAACATCCCCTCCGAACGGAGGGGACGAAACTGTCAGAACAATCCGAGGGATTTCCAAAGCCAGATCCAGAGGAACAGCGTCACGCAGGAGGTGGCTGTGGTGGTCAGCACAAGGCCACCGGCGAGGTCGGTGTCTCCATCCATTTGGAGGGCCATCGTGTAGGAGTTGACGGCAGCAGGCGTGCCGAAAACCAGCATGATGGTGCAAAGCTCTATGCCGCGGAACCCCAATAGGGCGCCCAGCGTGATAAAGACGGCGGGCATGATCACTGTCCGCTCTGCTGTGCAGATCAGAAGGTTGCGGGACATGCCTTTGAGGCGGTTGAAGTTCAGGGAAGCGCCCATCAGCAGCAGGGAGAGCGGTGTTGCGGCCTTTGCCATGCTGCTTACCGCGCTTTCAATCACGACGGGCAGCTTCAAACCGGTGACGGCTGCCAGAAGACCCCAGACCGCACCCATAAAAATGGGGTTGCGTGCAATACTGCGGGCGATCTTTCCCACGGAGAGATTCCCGCCCCGAAACAGCTCCAGGGCAAGCACCGTCAGAAAATTGAACACGGGAACGATGATAGCGGAGATCACGGAGATCACGCCCAAGTTGCCATCGCCGTATAGTGCGGTGGCCAGGGGAACGCCCAACAGGATCAGGTTCGAGCGGAAAAAATCCTGCAGCATGACGCCGCGGGCAGGATTGGAGGGCTCGATACGGGGGATCAAAACCAGCCCTAAGAAGAACTCCGCGAAAACACCCATCAGGCAGAAGCCCAGCAATGAGCCGTTGAAGGAACTGCCGAGATCGGAAGTATAGACGTTATAGAAGAGCAGGATAAACATGAACACCTTGAAGCAGAGGGTGTTGGCCTCCTGTATGGCACCGTCGGAGATGATATGCAGCCGCCGGACGAGAATGCCCGCGGCAATGATGAGGAACATGGGCAGAACGGTGTTCAGCGCAATGAAAAAGTTTTCCGTACCGACGCCCCCTTTCTGAAATGGCGAGGCCATTGTAGCACGACCAAGTGATGCTGTCCAGCGCGGAAACGGAATGGTGCAAGAAACGGCGCTTTTGGTGCATACTACCTCCATCAACGGAGGTGGCGTATGGAACAAATTGCGGAAAACTATCAGGACAATGTGGCGCGGTTCGACCGGGTGTTGGGCGTAGGGCGCAGCTGCGATGTGGTGAACCGGAATTACATGATCGGCGGAAAGCGGGCGCGGATCTGGGTGATCGATGGCTACGGCAAGGATGAGACGTTGGAGCGGATGGGGGCGTTCTGGCTGTCCCTGACGGAAACCCAGCTGCAGTCTCTCACGCAGATGCAGGATTTTGCAGACCGGTATATCAGTTTTACGGAGACCACAGTCAGCTTTGATGTGGACAATATCGTGACTTCCGTGCTGCTGGGGCAGTCCCTGCTGCTGGTCGAGGGATTATCCGGTGCCGCCCTGATCGACTGCAAGGAGTATCCCGCCCGCAGCGTGGGAGAACCGCCGGACGGCAAGGTGCTGCGGGGCAGCCATGACGGCTTTGTAGAGGCCACCGTCCCCAACATGGCGCTGCTGCGCCGCCGTATCCGGGACCCTCACCTCACCATGGAGGCGCACCGGGTTGGCAGCCGCTCCCGTACAGACGCGGTGCTGTGTTATCTGGATGACAAGGTGGATCAAAAGCTGCTCTCAGAGATTCGACAGAAACTGGACTCCATTGATGTCCATTCCCTCACCATGGCGCAGGAGAGTGTGGCGGAAGCCATCCGGCCAAGACAGTGGTATAATCCCTTTCCCAAGGTGCGCTATACGGAGCGGCCGGACAGTGCCGCAGCCAGTATTCTGGAAGGCAATATCGCCCTGATGGTAGACAACTCTCCCTCGGTAATGATCCTGCCCACCACCTTTTTTGATTTCACACAGGAGGCCAATGAGTTTTATTTTCCGCCCATCATCGGCTCCTACCTGAGAGTTTTGCGCATCGTGGTGTTTGCCCTTTCTCTGTTCATCACGCCGGTGTGGTATTTTCTGGTCAGTGAGGAAGGCCGGCTGCCGGAGTGGCTCCAGTTCCTCTCCTCGCCGGAGCCGGTGGCCTTGAGTTTGCTGGCCCAACTGCTGGTAGTGGAATTCCTCATCGATGTGCTGAAGCTGTCCTCGCTAAACACGCCGGACTCCCTGTCCAACTCCTTCTCCGTGCTGGGTGCCCTGATCTTGGGTGACTTCGCCGTGCAGGCGGGATGGCTGGGGCCGGAGGTGCTGGTGTATATGGCCTTTGTGTCCATTGCCAGCTTCGCCCAGCCCAGCTACGAGATGGGCTACGCCTTTAAGCTGTTGCGGGTGGCGCTGCTGCTGTCGACGGCGGCCTTCGACATCTGGGGGCTTGTGCTGGGAATTCTGGGAATTCTCATTCTGCTGGCCACCACAAAGCCGCTGGTGGGCAGGGGATATCTTTATCCGCTCATCCCGTTCAACGGCAAGGCTCTGCGGCGGCTTCTTGTCCGCGAGCCAATTTCCCGGGAGAACACATGAAAAAAGAGGGACGAAAGTCCCTCTTTTGCGTATTTGTGGTGTTCAGCCGGCAAAGTTGAACTGATAGCCCCGGTACAGGGAGGTTGTCGATGCGATGGCCTCACCAAGGGCGGCCCATTCCTCTGCGGTCATGGGGAAGAAAGAGATCATCTCCATATAACTCAGCATGGTAATATAATTGGTCAGGAAATACATCAGCGGCTGAGAGAAGGTGTCCACCATCTTCAACTCTGCCTCGTCGGTAATCTCCTCACAGGCCATCAGGAAATCCATGATGGAGAAAAAGACCTCGGCGGTGGGCTGGTAGTCCGTTTCCATGGTCAGGGTCACACCCTCTTCGGTGACCTCATAGGAGTCATACCAGTCCTGCAGTTCATTAAAAAAGACGGTAAAAGAAGTGTTGGCCTGCTCGCCCATGATGGAGCGGAGTTCTGCCGGCAGGCGGACGGGCATGGGCCGCACGCTGCAAAACAGCATGACGCCTGCCATGATGATGCTGGCCAGCACCACAAAAATGCTTCTGTCACGAATAATTTTCTTCATATTGGTCCTCCTCGCCCTGATGGGCGTTTGTTGAATACTTGTCCATCATGCCGCTTTTTGTCGAATTTGTCAAGAACAGAACAAGCGGGAACACATCTGTGTTCCCGCTTGCGTGCTTATTTAAGGGGTGAATTTGGAAAAGGTCAGGCGGCTGAGGTCCTTCGTTTCCAGCAAGCCGTATTCGTCGCTGTTTTTCTGGGCGTAGTGAATACGGAAGACCTGCTCCTGCGGATCGTATTCCGACCAGTAGGCGTTGGCGCCCCAGTTGTTAAAATTCGGCAGGCCGGTGGGGGAGAGGGTGCCGAGATATACATCGTTGCCCCGCCGCTGGTAGACGTAGACCCGGCGGGCACCGTCACCGCCATAGGTGACATTGGCCACCAGCTCCGTTACACCGTCGCCGTCTAAGTCCACCACATAGTCCTGCGGTTCATCGAAGCCGAAGGTTTCGGCGATCTTCATGGGGCCGCCGCCCTGAATGGTGTAGTAGGTGCGGACGGTGTGGCCGGGGCCTGCTCCGGTCTCTGTGGTGAAATAGCCGGTGTAGCCCATGATGCCGGCAAATTCCGTCTGTCCGGTGAGGTTCTTTGCCGGAACAAAGGATTCTGTACAGAGAAAATCCGGCAGGGAGATCGAGTAGATATAGGTGCCTGCGGCTGCAGGCAGGGCGGTGTCGTTTTCTGCTGTTGCACCTTCGCGGACGGTGACGATGTGGGAGTAGGTCATGGTGTTGACATCCAGATTGTGCTGCACATGCGACACCGGTGCGGTGGGGTAGGGGAGCTGGTAGACAGTGCCGTCCTCCGTGATGCAGTAACTGCGGTAATAGTCGCCGTCCTGCAGATGGCGGAAGGTGTAGCCGCCTGCGGAGGAGGTACCGGGATCTTCCGACCACCCATTGACCAACTGTTTAATCTCTTCGTTGGCGGCCTCCACGCTGCCTGCCCGGAAGACGGGATACAGCTGGTAGCCCGTGGAGGGAGGCGCGTCAGGTGTCGTTTCTGACGGAGGTGTTACAACTGATTCAGAGGACTCCGGTGTGCCTGTGGCCCCGCTGCCGGTTTCCGGCAGTGTGCCGTTCATCGCGGCGTTGAGCCGTTCAATCTCCGCCCGCGTCCATGTACCGGAAACGGTGATGTTGGCAAGATCGTACTCGGCCCCCTCCAATTCAATGTTGCGCAGTTCCTCGGGAATGACCACGAATCTCTCCACAAACTGCCGGAACTCCGCACGGGGTATCTGGCGATAATAGACATAGCCGTCCAGTTCTTCCACGCTTTCGTCTTCCCATGTGTCTAAATCAAAATAGAAGTCCGAGGGGGCGCGGTCATCCAGCAGAGAGCCTACATCCTCCCGCGAGAGAAGAACGTTTGCGAACTCGCGTTGGAGATCATTTTTCGCGTAATAGAGGAACAGCTTTTCGTCCAAATTCAGAAAACGGATGTAGAGGTCCAGATCTTCCGCTGTTTCCACGGGAAGATAATTCTGCGTATGAGAGCTGAGGGAGGTGAGTATCGCGGCCTCTGAGGAGTGCAGGTCGCGATGGAGCTGCTGTCCGTTTTCATCGGGATAGGACCACAGCACATACCCTACCTCGGGCCGCAGCTTCATCAGCAGCGCGGCGCGGCGGGCCATGGCCACGTCCAGTGCATCGGAATCCTCCGGCGTTTGATAGAAACTGACGGAAGGACCGAAGTTCCCCGGCCAACCCACGGTGGCGGGCTGGATGATGCGGCCGCCCCAGAGATCGGCGCCCAGCAGATACTGCATCAGACCCAGATCGTCCAGCGGCTGCATGGCCACGAACAGGCTGCGGGCGGCGTCGCTGCTTCGCAGATTCAAGGCTTCCAGCAACACCTGCACCATCACCGGCGAGACGCCGTAGGCACGGACGTTTTCTTCCAGTCCATGCTCCGTCAGCCACTCGGCAGTGTTCCACAATCCACTATTGCCTTCGTAGGCCTGCACGCCGTCATCCATCCAGTTCCAGCTGGTGGCGACGTATTGATCCAGCAGGGCCAGCATGACCATGCTGTATTTCCATATCATGGTGTCCCGCAGCATGGGGTCCATAGAGGCGTCGTGGAACATCATAGTCAGGTAGTTGGAGGCGGAGTGCATGAATTCGCAATGGCCCAGCTCCCCTGCGGGGTCCAGCAGAGAGAGCAGCTTTTCCGGTTCGTTCCGGGCGGCATACAGGGCCTTTGCCAGAGAAGAGGCTGCATCCTCGCTGCCGGTGTCCATGCCAAGGTACTGCATCAGTGCGCGAATGCCCGCGGCAGACCGGCCCAGATCGTGCAGACTTTCATAGCCCAGCGTTTCGGCGTAGCTGTCGCCGCCCTGATCACCGTACACGGTGATCAGATGTTGCTGTCCTTCTGCTGAAACAAACGGATAGGAGTAGTTCACACCGTCAATGTCGCCGATCAGTGCCGTCAACAGGCAGGAGACACCCCACATTTCCTTTTGCAGCGCCTCCTCGTTAGTGGGGGGCGTGTCGAAGGCAATCAGCAGCGTGGAGCCGTTGTTGGTTGTTTCGCGTGCAAGGGAGTAGCCGCCGATCCCACAAAAACCGTCTACACCCAGCTTTTCCGTCAGCGGCAGGGCGTCATTGGGTTCCCGCAGGGAGAATAGCCGCAGATCAAACAATGCCTGCGCCAAATCCAGCTGGGGCACGGGCAGGTCGTCCATAGCACCGGAGGAGAGCAGCAGCCGGTACTGCATCACGGTGTTGTTCACCTGTGTCAGGGGACGATTCGCAGAGAAGGTCGTTGTTTTTCCTTCCGGCTCTGTACTCAGCAGCACGGTGTACAGCAGAATATCCTCGTCCGGCTCCAGACGGTAGGTTGATTCTGCCTTTCCTTCACCGATGATATGGACGGCGCCGGTGTAATGCGCCTCCGGCAGGGTTTCGGTGAAACCCGCTTTGCCGAACAGGGTGGCGGTCCACGTCAATGTGTTGGTAAAACCGCCCTCTGAATCGTGCTCTGCTTCCACATACAGTCTACCGGTGAAATCGCGAGTGGAAACGCCGTTGTTTTCATCTGCAAATCCATCCAGAACGGTTTCTGTGCTGGAAATCAGGGTGCCGTTGTGGTAGATGTCGCGGTACAGGCACCAGCTGTGGATGTCCTCCGTGGCCTCCACGTCGAACTCCATGCCGCCTGTCGGCGAGGTGCGCAGCGTTACCTGATTGTACTTGGCGCTCTGGGCGTTTGTGCCGCACACCAAAACCACGAGGATGACGGCTGCCGCCGCCAGAAATACCACGGCGGGTGCGGCTTTTTTCCATTTTAAGACGTGTTTCACCCGCTTGGCCGCGTCGTGCTCGCCGAAGGCCAGTGCCATGGGGGCCCGGCGGTCGAGGGCAAAGGAGATGAGGGAGCGGCTGTAATCCTGCTTGACGCCGTCACCCAAGCGGGCCAGCACGGCCTCGTCGCAGCGCATCTCCATGTCCCGGCAGAAGAGCACCCAGCACAGCCACACGGCGGGGTTCCACCAGTATATGGTGAGAATGACGAGGCCCAGCAGCTTCGCCCAGTGGTCACCGCGGCGGATGTGATAGCGCTCGTGGGCGAGGATATAGGCCCGTTCTGCTTCTGTCATGCGGAAGGGGATGTAAATGCGGGGACGGAACAGCCCCAGCACAAAGGGGGTGGGGATGCCGTCGCACTCCCAGACGTTGCCCTCCCGCCGGACTGCCATGGCCACCTGCCGCTTCAGCCGCAGCGTGGAGAACACGAGGTAGAGTGCCATAGCCGCCATGCCGAGGATCCAGACAGCGGCAGCGCCGGCAAAGAGATCTTCAACCTGCAGAGCTTCCCGCGTGCCGGCTTCGTTGGTGATGATCTCCCCTGCCGCATTGGGGGTGTAGCCGCGGTTCAGTAAAACGTCGTAATCCGGCGTAAAGCCGCCGTTGTCCCGATAGGTCAGCGTTGGCTCAATATAGGTGTCTGCATAGGTGTCTGCGATTTCGGATATCTGCAGCGCGGTTTTTTCCGCCTGCACCAGTCCTACCGGGCTTTCTGGCGCCACGGGACAGAGCAGACGAAACCCCACCACCAGCCAGAGAAGATAGGTGTATCGTTTGGGGGTGCCCCGCAGCAGCCACCGTGCCGCCAACACTACGGCCATGACCGGCAGGGTCGTGATCGCCATGGTCAGCAGTTGTTCAAAAACATGGGTCATGCTCATCCCTCCTTGTGGGAATCGATCAGTCGCGTCAGTTCCGAGGCTTCCTCCTTGCTCAATGTGCGTCCGTTCATGAAAGCGGCCAGAAACATGGGCAGGGAGCCGCCGAAAGTCTTATCCACAAAGGCCTCTGCGGCTTCCGCGGTGACGGCTTCCTTTTCTGCCAGTACCGTTACAAGGCTGTTTTCATTTTTCAAAAGGCCACGCTCGCACAGCTTTTTCAAAACCGTATAGGTGGTGGATTTTTTCCAGCCTAACTCCTGTGCGCAAAGCTCCACCAGACGGCCGGACGCCACCGGAGCCGCGTTCCACACTACCTGCATAAAACGGTATTCACTGTCACAGAGATGATATTCCTGCATGGATTGTCCTCCTTTGGTCTATTTTTATCGACCTCTTGCGTTTAGTCTATAACAATAGACCGAATGTGTCAAGAAAAAATTCCCCGAGGTAGGAAAAACTGCCTCGGGGAAGGAATTATTTTGTGAGAATGGAGGGACGATAAGCGGAGGTGAGAACTTTCTCAAACACCGGCGCATCCGGCTTTTCGATGCGGCGGAGGATCTGCTCACCGGCGGCCAGACCCAGTTCTTCCACCGGCTGCACGATGCAGTCCATCTGGCCGGAATAAAGCTGATACAAATTGGTATCATAGTCTACGAAGCTGACCAGGTCGATGTCCTCGCCCAAGCGGATGCCCTTCTGATGGAGGTAGATGATGGTCTCGGAGGCCATCAGGCCCTGACAGACAACGATGGCGTCGCACTTCTGATCCAGCAGAGTGTCTAAACAGGTCTGCACGCTGTTTTCCATGGAGTTGCCGTAGTGAATCAGGCTGTCGTCCTGAGGCAGGCCGCAGTCGGCAATGGCCTCGCGGTAGGCGGCAATTCGCTCCTGCGTGGAGGACAGGCGGGGCAGGCCGCCCACAATGCCGATGCGTTTGGCACCCTTAGACGCCAGACGGCACACGCTGCGGTAGATGGGCTGGAAGTTGGAAACACAGATGGAGGAATAGCTCTTGGACTCAAAGGTGCGGTCCACCAGAACCACGGGGAAGTCCGTGGGGATGAGGGCATTAAAGCGGTCAAAATCCTCCATGGTGCTGGCCACCAGCAGGCCGTCGACCAAACCGGCCGAGAGCAGGCGGATGTTGGTTTCCTCCCGGTCGGCGTCTTCCTTGGTGTTGGCGATGATCAGGTGGTAGCCATGGGCGGAGAGATAATTCTCCACAGACTCGATCATGGTACCGAAGAATTTGTTGGAAATATCGGGCACAATGAAACCAACCGTCTTTTTCTTGCCGGTACGGAAGCTGCGGGCAGAGGCATCCGGCGTGTAGCCCAGCTCGGCAATGGCTTTGTAGACCTTGTCCTTCGTCTCAGCGGAGACATAGCGGGTGTTGTTAATGGTATGAGAGACCGTGGCGGTGGAAACACCTGCCAGACGGGCAACATCACTGATCGTTACTTTCATGTAAAAACCTCTTGCGTAAAAATAATGATTTTTGCGTAATCAATTAGCATACTCAGTATAGTCAGGAAATTCCACCACGTCAAGCTTTTTTCGCGATTTTACGACACTGATTGTAAAAAATGACACGATATTATCAAAAATGAACAGCATTACTTTTAGAATGTTATTTGAATTGCCGATTGCGAAAAAGTGTTCAATATGATACGATTAACCCTGTCAATCGATTAATTGAATCGTTTACGCAAATGATTTAAGCAGAAATAGAAACTGAGAGGAGTTTTTCATTATGATGACCAAGATTGGTATCAATGGCTTTGGCCGTATCGGCCGCCTGGCATTTCGCGCTGCCATCCAGCGTGACGATGTTGAGATCGTCGGTGTCAACGATCCCTTCATGAACCTGGAGTACATGGTTTACATGCTGCGCTATGACTCCACCCACGGCAAGTTCCCCGGCACTGTTGAGTGCGATGAGAATTCTCTGATCGTCAACGGCAAGAAGATCCCTGTTTTCACCGAGATGGAAGTCAAGAACATCCCCTGGAACACTGTTGGTGCTGAGATCATCCTCGAGTGCACCGGCAAGCATCATGACAAGCCCTCCTGCCAGGGCCACATTGACGCTGGCGCAAAGCACGTCATCATGGGTGCTCCCTCCAAGGATGATTCCCCCATGTTCGTTATGGGTGTCAACAACTACAAGTACACCCCCGACATGCAGTTCGTGTCCAACGCTTCCTGCACCACCAACTGCCTGTCTCCCATTGCTAAGGTCCTGAACGACAAGTGGGGCATCAAGGAAGGCCTGATGACCACCGTTCACTCCGTCACTCCCACCCAGAAGCTGCTGGACGGCGCTTCCATGAAGGACTGGCGCGGCGGCCGTGCTGCCACCGGCAACATCATCCCCTCCTCCACCGGCGCTGCCAAGGCAGTGGGCAAGGTTATCCCCGAACTGAACGGCAAGCTGACCGGCATGGCCATGCGTGTTCCCACTCTGGACGTGTCCGTGGTCGACCTGACTGTGGTTCTGGAGAAGCCCGCTACCTATGCTGAGATTTGCGCTGCCATGAAGGCTGCTTCCGAGGGCGAACTGAAGGGCGTTCTGGGTTACACCGACGAGCAGGTGGTTTCCTCCGACTTCATCGGCGACCCCCACACCTCCATCTTCGATGCCGGCGCTGGTATCGCTCTGACCGACAACTTTGTGAAGGTCGTTTCCTGGTACGACAATGAGTGCGGCTACGCTACCAAGATGGTGGAGCTGGCTTGCTACATGAACGGCGTGGACAACGCTCAGTAATTCGTATCCGGCATTTGTGATGTATCAAAAACCGCCTCTTTCCAAACAGAAAGAGGCGGTTTTTTGCAAAAAAGCGGTTGAGAAAACAGTTATTTTCTGTTACTATTAAGTAAAAATCAATCATGTTTCGTGGCCGCTGCGGGGGAATATCCACCGTACCGGCTGAACAAGAGAATCGGGTGAGAATCCCGAACGGTACCGCCGCTGTATGCGCAGAGCCATCTTTTTGGACGAAAGTCAGTCACTGGGGAGACCTGGGAAGGCAAAAGAGGGTGTGGGGGATTCCCGGATGCGCGAGTCAGAAGACCTACGGAACAGGAGAGCATCCTACCTCTGCGGAAAGACAGGTGGTAGGGTATTTTGCGTGCGGAAAAACGGCCGCGGCGTCTTTGGTGACGCCGCGGCTTTTTTGCGGAACAGGGAGGAACAACCATGAAGAAAAACATGAAAAAGCTGCTGGCTGTTGGGACGCTGCTGTGCGTCATGGCGTCATTTCTTGCCGTCCATATGGCTACCCGCCCGGAGACTGTTGCAGGAGAAAAAGAAATCACAGTGGAGGTGGTCCACGGTGACGGCGCTACAGCGGCATTTTCCTATCAAACCGATGCAGAATATTTGGCAGAGGTTCTTTTGGAAGATGGCCTGATCCAAGGAGAAGAGAGCTCCTACGGGTTGTATATCAAGGTTGTGGACGGAGAACGGGCCGACTATGATTTGGATGGCGCCTACTGGGCCTTCTATGAGGGAGAGGAGTACGCCGCGCAGGGCATCGATCAAACGCCGGTTTATGACGGAGATACTTTCAAATTGGTATATACCCATGGATAAGAAGAATCATTGGAGCATATCGCTGCGGGAGATTGCGCTGTTTGCTGTGTTGGGTAGCGTGACATTTGGCGCCAAGGTGGCGATGATGTGGCTGCCCAACATCGAACCGGTATCTCTGCTTGTGATGCTGTTTGCGGTTGTCTTTGGTCGTAAGGCCGTTTATCCCATCTATGTGTATGTGTTTTTGGAGATCGCGGTATACGGCGTGAACTTGTGGTCCATCAATTACCTGTATGTGTGGGTGTTGCTGGGCCTTGCGGCGTGGTGTCTGCGGAATATGGCATCCCCATGCGGCTGGGCGGTACTGTCCGGTGGGTTTGGCCTGCTGTTCGGGGCCTTGTGTGCACCGGTGTATCTGGTCACGGGTGGGGTTCATGCGGCCATCTCGTGGTGGATCAGCGGGATCCCGTATGATTTGGTGCATTGCGCCGGAAACTTTGTGATGGCGCTGGTGCTGTTTGTGCCGCTGCGCCGTGTGTTGGAGCGGCTATGCGCATCACAGAAGGCATAAGAAAAGAGGACGAGCTTCCGTCCTCTTTTTGATTTCGCTGGCTGATACTGGTTCGCAGCGGGAGCCATGAGCGGATGTGCGGAAATACTTTTTTCTCCGAAAAAACATTTCCCCCCATCCGCTCCGTCGGCGAATGGGGGGTTCAACCATTGATTGGACTGTTCATTGGACCGTACCTCTTTCATTAGATTTCGTTCAGTCCGCAGGGGATTGCACTCGTAGTTCTACCAATCCATAAAACATCAGGTACACGCAGAATCTTCTCCAGTTTTTACCGAATAGTCTTTCTCGTGTGGCTCATCATAGTGAGAGTGTTTCGTCTTTGGATATTACTGAGTTGCTTGCTGACTTCTTCTTTACACTTGATTTCTTCATTGGATCTGAACGATGTGCGGATAGGTTATATGAAACCTCTGAGCTAATCAGCCCATGGGACTCACTCCTTTCCTGTGTCTACAATATACAATACATTTTCGAAAAAGTCAATGGTGTTTGTGCATGTTTTACTATTTGCACAATGGTAAAACGTTTAATGATGGAGGAATCAACAAAGGTGAACCTGTTGCGCCAGCGTCTGGAAAAAGCGGGGGAGAGAGAAGTCCTCGCTATAACAAAATGCCTCCAGCAGGGCGGAGAGGTTTTCCTCGTTGTGCTCAATTTCGCAGCTGAAGCGGCGCAGAGCCTCGGCGAGACCACAGACCGCCGCGAGCCGCTCTATCGTCAAAACAGCAAATACCACCAGCTGCGCACGGCTCAAAAGATCGCCATCATTGACACATTTGAGCAGATACCGGAATGCAAAATACACGCCGATGCGCTCCAGCAGCGCAGGGGAACTGGCGACGGAAGCGGCAGTTTCGGCGCGGCGCAGCAAAGCATGCCAGTCTGCTTCTAAAATCTCCAGACTGTCCAGCAGGTGTAAGGCGGCGGGGAATAGTCCTTCTCCATTGGCAATGACAGGCGGCGTCCAGTCGGCTGTCAGGTTGGGCAGTTCCGATTCCAGCCCTGCGTCCAGCAGAGTTTGTGCCTGCTCCGCCAGAGCAAGAAAGGCATACAGCCGCAGATAGAACGGGTGGGTGCGATCCTGAAGGATGTTCAACATCTGCTGGCGCAGAGGCAGCAGGAAGGGTAGCCAGTCATCGCCGGCCTCGAGGGGGGCATCGTCCTCCCATTCCGCAAAGCGCAGAGGCGCTTCGCTGCCCAGCAGCAGGTTGTTGGCGGCGGGACAGGAGGCAGAGAGGGTAATTTCGCGGAAGGAACCGAAATCCTCGGTGAAGCGGGGATGCTGCTGACAGGTAATGCTGGTGGCGGCTTCACCCATCTGCCGGTGGATCTCGCAGAGGTTTTCGTGATCCAAAAACGGGCAGCGGTTTCCGTTTAACGCAAAGCAGATATCGCCCTCTGCGTCCTGTACCATGGCAGCGCGAAGCTTGTCGCCCAACGGGCCGGAAACAGTTTCATACAGGCCGACGTGCTCATCATCCAGCACGACTTCCCACTTTTCGCAGCAGCTGTGGGGGCAGCGATCTGCCAGACAGCGGAAGTGATGATAATAGTCAGGTACGCGCACCAGCATGGCTGTTCCTCCTGTTTGGAAAGGATGCCTCTATTTTACGCTCCGGAGGGCCACAGCGCAAGAGGGCGTGTTTGAAAGGACGGAAAGCGGGGCAGAATGGGGATATCCCGGTTTTGAATTTGGAGGTGCAACATGAAAGCAACAATCAACGAGAACTGCATTGCCTGCGGTATGTGTGCGAATGTATGCTCCGCAGTCTTTGCCATGGGGGATGACGGCTACGCACATGGCGGTGATTTTGACCCGCCCCTGCTGGATATGGTGCAGGAGGCACGGGACAGCTGTCCTGTGGATGCCATCAGCATCGAGGAATAGGAAAAACGGCTCCTTTCCGGAGCCGTTTTTTCTCGGGACTTGCACGGAGCATAAAAATGTGCTTCAATAGGTGCATCTGAACAATCGGGGGAGAGACACTATGAACTTCCGTATGGAACACGACACCATGGGCACCATTGCGGTGCCGGCTGAGCACTACTGGGGCGCACAGACCCAGCGGAGCATTGAGAATTTCAAGATCGGCGGCCAGCGCCAGCCGAAGGAGATCATTACCGCATTTGCGTACTTAAAAGAAGCCTGCGCACGGGCTAATGCGGACGTGGGCAAGCTGACGGCAGAGCAGGCAAACGCCATTGCCGCAGCCTGTGGGGAGATCCGCAGCGGCAAGCGGGATGCGGAATTTCCTCTTGTGGTCTGGCAGACTGGAAGCGGTACCCAGACCAATATGAATGTGAACGAAGTGATCGCCCACCTGACGGCGGAGGCGGGTGTGGCACTGCACCCCAATGACCATGTAAACGCATCCCAGTCCAGTAACGACACCTTCCCCTCCGCGCTGCACATTGCGGCGGCGCTGAGCGTGGCAAATGAGGTACTGCCGGCAGCAGAGCGGCTGGAGGCCGCCTTTGCTGCGCTGGAGGCACAGTATCCTGACCTGATCCGCATCGGCCGTACCCACCTGCAGGATGCCACGCCTCTGAAATTTGCGCAGGAGGTCTCCGGCTGGCGGGAACTGATCGCCGCACCTTGCCGGATGCTGCGGCTGGCGCAAACGGAATTGTGCAAACTCGCCATCGGTGGAACCGCTGTGGGTACCGGCCTCAATGCCCCCAAGGGCTACGATGAGAAGGTCTGCGACTATCTGCGGCAGATGACCGGATTGGAGTTTGTGCCGGATTCAAACAAGTTCCATGCGCTGACCAGCAAGGATGCGCTGGTGTTTGCCCACGGCGCATTGAAGGCGCTGGCGGCAAACCTGATGAAAATTGCCAACGACATCCGCTTTGAGGCCAGCGGCCCCCGCTGCGGCATGGGCGAGCTGTATATCCCCGAAAACGAGCCCGGCAGCAGCATTATGCCCGGTAAGGTGAATCCAACCCAGTGCGAGGCGGTCACCATGGTGGCCGTGCAGGTAATGGGCAACGATGCCGCCATCGGGTTTGCCGCGTCCCAGGGCAACTTCCAGTTAAATGTGTTCCTGCCGGTGAGTGCCTATAACTTCCAGATTTCTGCACGACTGCTGACAGATGTAATGGATTCCTTCCGTGTCCACTGCGTGGAGGGCATCGTACCCAATGTGGAGCGCATGGAATACAATCTGCAAAACTCCCTGATGCTGGTCACTTGTCTCACACCGAAGATCGGCTACGAGGCGGCTGCCAAGTGCGCCAAGCGTGCATTGGAGGAGGGAACTACCCTGAAAGAGGCGGTGCTGAATTCCGGCCTGCTGACGGCAGAGGAGTATGACGAGACCGTTCGTCCGGAAAAAATGGTGTAATGGAAAACCCCGCCATCCCATGCAGGGATGGCGGGGTTCTTTGATGAATTTCAGCGGGACGGACACACGGTGTCTGCCAAGCGGCGAGCTTCTTCCTCCACGGTGGTGTGTTTGGGAATGGCAGCACGCTGGCGTTCGTCGCGGCGGCCATGGCGCTTCAGCGCGGCACCGCAGGTGCAGCCCAGCAGGCAGAGGGAGCCAATGCGCCACACGGCCTGCGAAATGCGGTCATAGCTTGTCCACACGGCGGGCAGCGCCAGATCTGCCAGCGCCAGCACGGCAGTCATGCCCAGCAAAAACAGAACGGTGCCGGGCCGCAGGATTCGGCGGAGAGCGACTTTAGGAAATGCAGCTTTGACAGAAACTGCGTGGACGGCCAGCAATATCAGCGCCAGACACAGCCACCCCGTCAGATGCTGCACCAATGGCACAGAGGTACTCAGCAGGGCAGTTAAGGCACTTTGCAGCACCCAGCCAATCCCCCACAGGGGAATGACTACCAAAATCCGGATGGCCTCCGGCAGGGAGAGCAACCACCGGCGCATACGGGCAGAAACCGTGGATCGGCGCATTTCGGTATCTTGTGTGTCGGCATTTTCTGCAATCGCTTCTGTATCCTGCAGCAGCTCGGCGGGGGATTCCACCACGGAACCGGTCACCATTCCTGCCGCGGCTATGGCTGCCATCGCGACTGTCGCCGCCCGTTGACGCTTATCCATGCTCTCACCGCCCTTTCATTTGTTCAATTTTACCCTCTTTGGCAAAAAAAGGCAAGTATCGGAAAATACTTGCCTTTTAATATTCCACAATAATGGTCTGGCAACTGCGGCAGAGATAAGCGGTTGTCTGACTTTTGGTCTGTAAATATCTTTGCAGCACCACATCGTAATCTTCGACAACAGTACTCATGCGGTTTCGATTTCGACTCCACAGCAGGCGGTTTCCCCCGGTGTTAAGACAGCCAATTTCCATGATTCTCTTACATTTAGGGCAGTTCATATCATTTGCTCCTTTGTTGACCATCCAATTCTTCTGCAAGAGCCTTTTTTACGATTCTCAAAACCAATGACGCGAGAAGGAACATCACTGCCAGACAAAAGATAACCCAACGGATGATTGTGTTTTCTGTTGAGTAGTTGGAAATGAGCCAGTGAAAAAACAGAACAACAAGCAAAGCGGAGCCGGTGGAGGAAAACACGCGCTTCCATCGTTTCAACGTTTTCATGCCTATACTCCTTTCTTACCCAATTGGAAAACGCTTATTTTAACTCATCCAGTGTCAGGGAGAAGCTGTCCATGAAGGTTGACATAAAATAATCGACTTCCGGCAGACCGTATTCCTCCAGCGCCTTGCGGGTCTGAGCAGCAGCTTCGCGGAACTCGTTGTTGCCCGCTTTCAGCTCCTCCACGCACTTAATGTAGGCGGAGAGCTTGTCCGCGGCCTTCACCAGCTGTTCGGTCTCGCCGCCGGGACCGGTGATGATGGGAACATATACCTCCTGCAGTTCCTGAGGTAGCAGTTCCAGCAGTTTGCGCTCTGCTACAGCTTCCACGTCCTTGTATGCCTTGCGGATGGCAGGATTGTCATACTTGATAGGGGTGGGCATGTCGCCGGTAAAGATTTCACTGGCATCGTGATACAGCGCGGCAACCGCCACCTGTCCGGCATCCACACTGCCGCCGAATTTTTCGTTGCGGATGACTGCCAGCGCGTGGGCCAGCACCGCCACCTGATGGCTGTGCTCCTGCACATTCTCCTGCGCGGTGTTGCGCATCAGCGCCCAGCGCTGGATAAAGCGCATGCGGGACACATACGCGAAAAAGTGACTTTTCATTGGGTCAATCCTCCATGATCTCGCCCAGCAGCGCGTCGCCTGCGACGCCGGTGATGCGGACGTTTTTGATCTGATTGTGCAGGTCGCAGCTATCCACCAGCACCTCCATGTAGTTGGGGGCGTGACCGCTGAAGCGATCGCCTTTGGGCTGCTCAAACAGCACAGGGTACGCTTGCCCCACACAGGCGGCAAGATAGGTCTGCTGCATTTCTTCTGCCACAGCGGCGGCACGGTGGGCCCGCTCTTCCTTCACTGCTTTGGGGATCTGGGTCATCTTTGCCGCCGGTGTGCCGGGACGGATGGAGTAGGGGAAGATGTGCATCTGGGCAAAACCACACCGGCGGATGAAGTTTAGCGTTTCTTCGAACTCTGCCTCCGTCTCCTCCGGGAAACCGGTGATGAGGTCAGTAGTAATGGCGGGATGTTCAAAATATTGATACAAAAGATCAACAGACTGCGCAAAACGGGCAGAATCATACTTGCGGTTCATCCGCTTCAGGGTGGCATCACAGCCGGATTGCAAGGACAGATGGAACTGAGGACATAGCTGCGGCAGGGCTGCTGCCCGACGGCAGAAGTCCTCTGTAATGGTGCGGGGCTCCAGACTGCCGAGCCGCAGACGGACATTCGGCGCGGCTTCGCAGATGGCTTCCATCAGGTCAATCAGGGTTTTTCCGGTTTTCAGGTCACGGCCCCAGGAGGAAATTTCGATACCGGTCAGGACGATTTCACGGTAACCCTGTTGCTCCAGTTCGGCAGCCTGACGGGCTGCTTCGGCAAGGGGCAGAGAGCGGACACCGCCGCGGGCGTAGGGAATGATGCAGTAGGAGCAGAAATTGACACAGCCGTCCTCCACCTTCAGCATGGCGCGGGTGCGGCGGCTGGAGCCGCCGGCAGGCAAGATCTCAAAGACGCGGCGCTCAAAAGCCTGGTCAATGGCCTCGATATGTTTCCGCTCGGCTACGGCTTCTTCCAACAGGTCAATGAAGCCCATCCGGTCGCCGGTACCGGCGATCAGGTCTACATTTAGCTTCTGCACATCCTCCACATGGGTCTGGGGATAGCAGCCAGCCAGCGCGGCCACGGCTTCGGGATGCTGACGGCGGACACGGTGCAGCACCTGACGGGACTTCTGGTCGCTGACCGCCGTGACGGAACAGCTGTTGATGACGTAGGCGTCCGCTTCTGCGGAAAAGTCCACAACCTCGTGACCACGGCGGCGCAGTTCCTGCTCCATGGCCTGGGTTTCGTATTGATTTACTTTGCACCCGAGGGTGTAAATAGCAACTTTCATGCTTTCTCCTTGCGCTTTGGGCAAATATTTTATATAATAAAATGTTGTAATTCCATAGAGGGAAGCTGTGAGATATTCACACTTCCACAAATTCATTATACTGACAAATCCCACATTGGGCAAGTCCCAAGAAAAGGAGTTCCCCATGATTTATCTGGATCACGCGGCCACCACGCCCATTCCCCGCGCCGTGGCGGACGCCATGTATGAAGTGCTGACGGAGCAGTACGGCAATCCCAGTTCCCAGTATGCCTTCGGCGCGGACATGAAGCGAAAGGTGGAGGCATGGCGCAAGACGGTGGCGGATGCGCTGGGCTGCGATCCCAAGCGGCTGTATTTCACTGCCTGCGGCACCGAGAGTGACAACTGGACCATCTCCGCCGCCTGCTGGCAGAACCGCCATCTGGGCAAGCATATCGTCACCACCGCCGTGGAGCACAGCGCCGTGCGGGTCACCTGTCAGTGGATGGAAAAGCAGGGCTATGAGGTGACCTATCTGGCACCCGACGGCAACGGCGACATCACCGCCCAGCAGGTGCTGGATGCGGTGCGTCCTGATACGGCGCTGGTTTCCGTCATGCTGGTGAATAACGAACTGGGCAACATTTATCCCGTGGCGGAAATTGCCGCTGGACTGAAGAAGAAAAATCCCCAGACGCTGCTGCACACCGATGCGGTGCAGGCCTTTTTGAAGATTCCCTTCACCGCCAAAACGCTGGGCGCGGACTTTATTGCCCTCTCCGGCCATAAGATCGGCGCCCCCAAGGGTATCGGTGCGCTGTATATCAGCGACCGCGTCCGCAACCCCAAGCCGCTGCTTGCCGGCGGCGGACAGGAGAGTGGTCTGCGCGCCGGTACGGAAGCCACGGCCCAGATCGCCGGCTTTGCCAAAGCGGTGGAACTGCGGACGGAACACCTTGCGGAGAAGCTGGCCCATATGGCGGAACTGAAAGCCTATGCGAAAGAACAGCTGTCCGCCATCCCAGATGTACTGCTGCTGGGCGGTGAGGCGCCTCATGTGCTGGCACTGAGCTTGGTGGGCTGGCCCAGCCAGAATATCGTCAATGATTTAGGTAGTCAGGGCATCTGCATCTCTGCAGGTTCTGCTTGCCATCAGGGCAAGCCCAGCCATGTGGTGGCTACGCTGAAGCTGCCCAAGAAGGCGGCGGGCGGCGTCATCCGCCTCAGCTTCGGACCCGAGACTACAAAGGAAGAGATCGATGCCTGCGTGGCGGCACTCCGCACTCACCACGATACCCGGATGCCCATGCTGTGACCGTGCAGGAGGAATCCATGGCTCTGTGGGGTGTTCTGCACCTCGGATGAATCAATAGAGGTATTTTATGTCAACTTATATTCATCAGCTGCCCGGCTTTTACCGGCAGGTATGGAAGCTGTCGCTGCCCATGATCTTACAAAACTTAATTACCTTTTCCCTCGGCCTGATCGACACTTTCATGGTCAGCCAGCTGGGTAACGAGGAAATGGCTGCTGTGACCGCAGCCAACGTACCGGTGTTTTTGCTGATCAGCATTGTCTTCGGTGTCCAGAGCGGACTGGGAATTCTGGTCAGCCAGTACTGGGGCAAGGGAGATGTGCAGAGCATCAACCGCGCCATCGGTGTGGCGTCAATGGTGGGTTCTGCCATCACGGTGGTACTGGCGGTTGTGTTTGCACTGTGGCCGGTGCAGGTGATGGATCTGCTCAGCAACCGGCACGATCTCAGCCTGCTGGGTGCACCGTATCTGCGTATCATCGGCTTTTCGTATGTGTTCAACATGCTCTCGTCCATCTACGTCAGCGCCCAGCGCAGCGTGGAGAACGGCAGCTTTGGCATGAAAGTGTTCGGTTTTTCCACGCTTTTGAATACGGGATTGAACTATCTGCTGATTTTCGGCAAGTGTGGATTCCCCATGCTGGGGGTTGCCGGTGCGGCACTGGCCACCTTGCTTGCCCGCATGTCCGAGTGCATCATCTGCGTGGTGTGTGCGGTCCGCAGCAAAACCATTCCGTTGGATCTGGGCGCCTTGCTGCGGCCCGGTTGGGACATGCTGCGCCGCTTTGTTAAGTATTCCTCGCCTGTGATCTTAAATGAAATGCTCTGGGGTCTTGGCAACTCCATGTTGACCGTGATCCTCGGCTATACCCACAACTCGGTGGAAATGCTGGCGGCCAATGCCGTCATCGGTAACCTGTCCCGACTGTTTCTGGTGGCCTGCTTCGGTCTGGGCGCCGCCACGGCTGTGATGGTGGGAAAAGTCATCGGCGAAGGCCGCAGCCGCGAGGAAATTATGGGCCTTGGCGGCGCACTGCTGCGCTTCAATGTGATGGTGGGCAGTGCCATCGCAGTCGTGGCGGTGGTACTGGTGCCGGTTCTGTTTCGTCCGGTGATTTTTCCGCTGTTCAAGCTGTACGGGGAAACGGCGCGGATCGCCACAGCACTGGCGATTGCCGGCTTTGCGGGGATTCCCCTGCAGGCCCATGCTATTTCCGCGGTTACCGGCGTTCTGCGGGCAGGCGGTGATGTGGTGTGGTCTACGGTGTTGGACATCCTGCCGCAGTGGCTGGTATGCCTGCCGCTGACAGCCCTCGTGGCGCTGGTGCTGCAGTGGGGCTGCTGGCCCATTGCCATTGCCATGCAGGTGGAATGTATGCTAAAAGTGCCGCTTTGCGCACTTCGCTTCCGCAGTGGCCGGTGGATTCACGATGTGACGCGTGTCAACGATTGAAAAGGAGGGGGTCTTATGACGTCCCTGTTCCGCTGCCCCCTCTGCGGGGGCGGTTTAGCGCGGGAGGAACGGAGTTACCGCTGCCCCGCAAACCACAGCTATGACATTGCTAAAGAGGGTTACACCCATTTGCTGCCCGCCAATCAGAAACACTCTGCCGCCCCCGGCGACGATAAGCTGATGGCGCGGGCACGCTGGGAGTTTCTCTCCAAAGGTTACTATGCACCGCTGCGGGATGTCTTGTGTCGGGAGATCACCTGCCGCTGCGGTGATACCCCCAGTCTGTTGGATACAGGCTGCGGCGAGGGCTATTATACCGCCGGGATTTATCAGGCTTTGCTGGAAGCGGGGAAGACGCCCCGTATGGCGGGAACCGACATTTCCAAATTCATCCTCCGCTATGCGGCAAAGCGGGAAAAGGGCATCGAATTTGCGGTGGCATCGTCCAACCGCCTGCCGCTGGCAGATGGCAGCGTGGATGTGCTGCTGAACTGCTTTTCACCGCTGTTTTTAGAGGAGTTCCGGCGGGTGCTGAAACCGGGTGGGTTCTTTTTCTATGTAGTTCCCGCCGCCAATCACCTATGGGAACTGAAGCAGGTGCTCTATGACAAGCCCTATCCCAATGAGGAGAAAGAGACCCCCTACGAGGGTTTCTCCTACGAGACCATCGTACCGGTGAACGGGGTGATCCATCTGGAAAATCAGGCGGATATTCAGGCTTTGTTCGGTATGACGCCCTATGCTTGGAAAACGCCCAAGGCGGGAAAAGACCGTCTGGCGGTGCTGGATACGCTGGACTGTCGCATTTCCTTCCGCATCCACATCTTCCGCAAACTCTGACGCAAAAAGCCGCCCAGCAGACTGACCTATCTGCTGGGCGGCTTTTATTTGTTCGTGTTTCGTTTAATTGGAACGCAGAGCGCGTTTTACTTCCACTCGTAGACGGAATAGTCCAGTCCAAGGCTTTCCACGGCGATGAAGGGATAATAATGTGAGGCGTTCTTCTCGTTGTGTACCCATTCATCCGCCAAAGCCATCATATCTTCCTGCTCAGGGTTCAGATAAATCCTAAGTCCATCATAAGGGCGATAATTCACGGTTCCGTTCTCCATGGGAACACAGTCTGGGTTGCTGAAAGAAACGGATTCGCCAGTAGGGGCGTATTCCTTTTCAATGAATCGATAGGAAATATTCAGTTCCTGCGCGGGAATAGACGATTGTGTGGAGATATATAACCGCCCATTATAACGCAGAAGGTCCTGCTGCAGTTCCTTCACCGTCATGCGATTCCACCGGCCATTCTGGTCTTCCGCATAAATAACACCGAGGTGGTTTTCGCTGCGGCACAGGGCCGTTCCCACAGGAAACCCGTTGGCCTGTCCGTTGTTCTCCGCAAGGCCCTCTGCTGTTGTCTCTACCTGTGAGAACGGTTCAAATCCAATGGGCAATTCCGCCACATAGGGCAGCGCATCCCGGGAACGCCAATAAATCACATCGTCCACCATCAGGTGATCGGTATAGTCGTTATAGAATTCTGTATCATCTTTTCGGTACTCTGCCAAACGGGGAGTCACGGCGCAAAGCACCAGTACCACACAGGCTATGATCACCCAGCGTTCGACGCGCCACTCTTTCCGCATCGCTGCCTCCTTTCAGCAGAATCACGGGTAGGGATGGCCAATTGTTCTCTTTGGGTCAGGCAAAGGTCAATACGTTCACGCCGGTGGTGGTTTCATCCACCGTCAGGCTGCTGCTTTCCATGTAGGTAACATCAGAACACAGATCAGTAAAGTCTGCAACGGTCTGCAGCACGGGGAAACCATAGGAAGCGTGGCGGTAGTGCATAGGCACCACCCACTTGGGGCCGATTGCATCGCACACCTGCTTTGCCCCAGCGGCATCCACAGTGAAGGTACCGCCGATGGGGACGAGGATGCCGTCTACTTTGCCGATGGCAGAGAGTTGCTCCGGTGTTAGCTGGTGGCCCAAATCGCCCAGATGAGCAATGGTAAGGCCGCTGACGGAGAAAATGTGGATCAGATTTTCGCCCCGCAGTGCACCGCCTTCTTCGTCGTGGCAGGTTTTTACGGTGCGGACGGTAAAGGGACTTCTTTCCGGCGCAGGCAGCAGCGTCACGCCGTCCACGGCGTTGTGGTCAAAGTGCTGGTGGCTGCAATAGACCGCGTGGGCAGAAGTCTGTACATCCGCATGGCCCTCCACCTCCGCGTAGGGGTCGACAACGATGCGGTATCCATCCTGCTCCAGCGCAAAACAGGAGTGGCCCAGCCAGGTAAGTTTCATAGGAATGTCCTCCTTTGTGAAATCGAAAAGGGACGGATTGCTCCGTCCCTTTCATTGTAGCAGATTTATTCCGCCTTGTCATTCGTTTCCAAATTCTTTTTTTTGCGCAGGCGGGGCAGTTTTCCCGTGCGCTTGCGTACCACGCGGATCACCACCACTGCGATCACAGCCACGATCAGCCACCACATCCAGCTGTATGCAAAGCTGACGGCCAGATCTTCGAGGGAATCCACGAAGTTGTTGATGCCGCGGGTGAAGGAACGGCCCAGACGATCACCGAAGGTATCGGGGACTTCTTCTACGTTAGAGAGCTTATAGACCTCCTGAAGGTTTACATAAATTGTTGCGTAGTCCACTTTGCCATCATAATGGCGCAGGGTGCCGGAGAGGTTGTCAATGGCCTGCTCCGTCTCGGATATAGCGGATTCAATGGTGATGATATCCTCCATCAGCTCCGCCTGCGCCAGCAGGTTCTGCAGGCGCTCCAGCTTGATCTGCTGGGTCTTGAGGCGGCCGGCGGTGTCATAATAAACTTCGCTGACATCCTCCTGACGGGACTCCTGACGGGTCACATGGCACAGCTCGCCTGCGAGGGACAGGAAAGCGTTGTACTTCTCAGCGGGAATGCGGACGGTATATTCCGCCCAGCGGGAGCCGTTCTTCCGGTTGTAGACATTGCTGGATTCATAGTAGCCGCCCAGTTCCTCCGTTAGGTCGGTCATACCCTGCGCGGCTTCTTCAAACTCGGTGGTCTCCATCTCCAGCGTAGCGGTGCGAATCAGCTTCTGACCGGAAACGCCGCCGGTAGAGCCGTTTGCGCTGTCGGCTGTGGAGGAGTACTTCATGTCGCTGCCATATTCAATGTAGCTCTCTTCTGTATAGACCATTTCGGCCTCAGCCTTGGGAGCTTCTTCCATCTCGGGCATCATGGGAGCGCCTGCGGCGCTGTCGTATGCGGCCGTTTCCTTCCTGGCACCGCCGCAGGCGGTCAGGGCAAGAAGCATCATAAGGGTCATCAGTACTGCAAGAATTCTTCGTTTCATCATTCCGTCCTCCTGTCTGCGGCTCCTTCCAATGAGCCTTTACCTGTATAGACGGGAAAGACGGAAAAAAGTTCCACAAAATTTTCTTTTTTGCGAAAAAAGGCGATGTGGATTGCAAAGATTTTCGCAATGCCCTATAATGAAACCGGAAAAAGGAGGAATTGCCATGTTTAGACCCATGAGACGCCACGGCCAGCAGTTGCCGGAATCAGAAAGTCGCGCCATTTTAGAGCGGGGAAACAGCGGCGTGTTGGCGGTGCTGGGGGACGGGGACTATCCATATGCCGTGCCGCTGAGCTATGTGTGCTGCGGCGATACCCTGTATTTTCATTGTGCCAAAGCAGGGCACAAGCTGGATGCGGTGCGGCGGCATGACAAGGTGTCCTTCTGCGTCATCGATCAGGATCAGGTGGTTCCGACGGAGTACACTACTTATTTTCGCAGTGTCATTGCCTTTGGACGCGTACGGGAAGTGACGGAGGCAGAGGAGTTCCGGCGGGCCATCTGCCTGCTGGCGGACAAGTATGCACCGCAGGAAAGTGTGCAGAGCCGCGACAGCGCCATTGAGAAGGAACTGCCTGCCCTTTGCATGCTGGCGCTGGACATCGAGCACCTGACCGGCAAGGAGGCCATGGAGCTGAAACGCAGTCGCTGACGTCATAAGTGCGGCTTGTTATTTCTTGGCAAACAGAGTACAATACCTTTGTAAAGATTATCCGTGTGGATTTTAGAAATTGGGAGGAAGGATACATATGAACTATCAGGAAGTTCTGGCCAATGCGCGCACCTGCATGGGCCCCTACTGCAAGTCCTGCCCCACCTGTAATGGTGTGGCCTGCAAAAACACCGTGCCCGGCCCCGGTGCAAAGGGAAGCGGCACCGGCGCCATGCGCAACTATCAGAAGTGGCAGGAGTTGTGTGTCAATATGGACACCATCTGCGAAAACAAGCCCGTGGATACTACAGCAAAGCTGTTTGGACGGGAGTTTGTCCTGCCTGTGTTTGCCGGTCCCGTGGGCGCGATGCAGATGCACTACGGTGATAAGTACACCGATCTGGAGTACAATGACATTCTCGTTTCCGGCTGCGCCGCCGCAGGTATTGCAGCTTTCACCGGTGACGGTGTGAACCCCGCCGTGATCGAGGCTACCGCTGCTGCACTGAAGAAGTCCGGTGGCTGCGGTGTTCCCACGGTCAAGCCCTGGAACATTGATCTCATTCGCGAGAAGATGGCTCTGGTCAAGGAATCCGAACCCTTTGCCATTGCGATGGACATTGACGCAGCAGGCCTGCCCTTCCTGAAGAACATGACGCCTCCTGCCGGCAGCAAGACCGTTGCCGAGCTGAAGGAGATTGCCGCCATCGCGGAGAAGCCCTTCATCCTCAAGGGAATCATGACGGTGAATGGTGCCAAGAAGGCGCTGGAGGCCGGTGCCAGCGGCATCGTGGTGTCCAACCACGGCGGCCGTGTGCTGGACCAGTGCCCCGCTACGGCGGAAGTCCTGCCTGCCATCGTGGACGCTGTGGGCGGCAAAATGACCATCATCGTGGACGGCGGCATCCGTACCGGTATGGATGTGTTCAAGGCGCCGGCTCTGGGTGCAGACGCCGTCATCATCGCCCGCCCCTTCGTCAACATGGTTTACGGCGGTGGTGCCGAGGGCATTCAGGTCTATGTGGACAAGCTAAAGGCTGAACTGGCCGATACTATGGCCATGTGCGGCGCCCATTCTCTGGCAGATATCAACCGCTCCATGATTTTCGGCTACTAATACAAAAGAAAAGAGCCTCCCAACGGGAGGCTCTTTTTTGCTGTCTTTGATTGAGTTTTCAGCGGCAAGCGTCACAGGTGGTCGCAGTAAAAGACAATGGCCTGTGCGGCAAAATCTGCCGTACCTTTACCGCCTGCGCGGTCGATGTTGCGGCGAAAGCGCTCGTCACCGGTGTACATCTGACCCAGTCCCCGCAGGATCTCCGGCGTGCAGGTGTAGTAATGGTCAGTGATGAACTGCCGCAGTGCGGCAACCTTTTCCTGTACGGCGGCATCGGCAGGGGATGTCTGCCGCAGCGAGCCCAGTTCGGCAAACAGTGCCATCAGCTGATGGACGGAAGCGTCAAAATCCTGTTTACCGTCCGTTCGCGCTTCGTATTCCTGATAGGCCTGCGTGGCACCCCAACGCTCTTTGGCCTCTTTTTTATACTGCTCCAGTTCGCTCTGGTCAAATGCCTGAAAATCCATAAGTATCTCTCCGTTCTGTAACAATTCACGGGCATGGGCGATCATTTCCTCGAGGTGCTCCTTTTGCAGTTCCAGCAGCCGGAGCTGCTGTGTCAAAGCCTCTGCGGGATCGAAATCCGGCCGATCCAGAATGGCCTTGATTTCCTTCAGAGGAAACTGCAGCTGGCGAAACAGCAAAATGCTCTGCAGCCGGCGCAGAGCTGCATCGTCATACAGACGGTAGCCTGCCTCCGTCACTTTTGTAGGTTTCAAAAGACCGATCGCGTCATAGTGATGCAGTGTCCGCACGCTGATGCCGGTGTACTCGCTGACTTCCTTGACAGTTCGCATCAGAATCCCTCCCGTGTAAATCTATGATAGGGTATGACGTAACGTCAGAGTCAAGAGAAATTTTTGTTTTCTTCAGAATGTGAGCCGCATGGCGTACCACACCACGCCGCCGTGAGTTGATTCCGACATGCCCTCGTTTTCAAAGCCCAGCTTGGCGTAGTAATGCACCAATTGCTCCTTGCATGTCAGTACGCAGCCCTTCCGCCCCTGCGCTTTCGCGTCCGCGATGACACGGCGCAGCACTTGCTCCGCAAAACCCTGACAGCGGTATTCGGGCAGAGTATTCACACCGAAAATCATCTGCCATGCGCCATTGGGATCGTGCAGGGACGCATCCGCATACATCTCGTCCCGCAGGTCTGCTTCATCGGTTACCATGCCGTTCACAAAGCTGACAACTTTCCCATCCTGCTCCAGCAGCCAGAAGTGGTCGGGATAGACGGCAAGTCGCTTTGCGAAGTCCTGCTCCGTGGCGGCCTCTGCGGCAGGGAAGCAGGCGGCTTCAATGGCAGTGAGGGCGGCAAGATCGGACATAGATGCGGTACGGATGGACATGGCGGGTACTCCTCTCAAGTTTGTTCCATTTATCCTACCCGCTTTTTCCTCCCTGTGTCAAGGCGGTCTTTTCATTCGGTGGAAATCCTGTTATAATAGGCGGGAACAGAAAAACTCTTTGTAAAGGAGCGGTCTCATGGAGCAGGAACACAAGCGCCGTGTGCGCTATAAAGGCACCCATCCCCGTAAATTCGAGGAGAAATACAAGGAACTGAACCCTGAAAAGTACGGCGCGGATGTGGATAAGATCATCCAGAGCGGTAAGACCCCCGCCGGTATGCACATCTCCATCATGGTGGATGAGATTCTAAAATTCTTAGATATTCAGCCGGGGCAGATCGGTCTGGACGCCACCCTCGGTTATGGAGGGCACTCCCGACGGATGCTGGAAAAGTTGCAGGGGCAGGGCCATCTCTATGCCACGGACATCGATCCCATTGAGTTGGAAAAGACCCGCCAGCGTCTGGCGGAGGCGGGCTATGGCCCGGAGATTCTTACCATCAAACGTATGAATTTCGCGCAGCTGGACGAGGTGGCTCCCGATCAGAAATTTGATTTCATTCTGGCCGACCTCGGCGTTTCCTCCATGCAGATCGACAACCCCGAGAGGGGGTTCACGTTTAAATATGATGGCCCACTGGACCTGCGCCTTGACCCCACTGCCGGCGTTACCGCCGCGGAACGGCTTCGCGAACTGGATCAGGACGAGTTGGAGGCGCTGCTGGTGGAAAACTCCGACGAACCCTATGCTGACCGCATCGCCAAAGCGGTGATGCAGGTCTACAAACGGGGCGGCAGCATCGAGACCACCAAGCAGTTCGCCGCTGTTATTGAGGGCGCGCTCAGCTTCCTGCCGCCCAAGGAGAAGAAGGAGACGGTGAAAAAGTCCTGCCAGCGGTGCTTTCAGGCTCTGCGGATCGATGTGAACAGCGAGTTTGAAGTGCTTTATTCTTTCCTTGAAAAGCTGCCCGCTGTGCTGAAAAGCGGCGGTAAGGTGGCGGTGCTGACCTTCCATTCCGGCGAGGACCGGCTGGTGAAGAAGGCCTTCAAGCAGCATTATAAAGAGGGCGTATACAGTGACATTTGTGAGGATGTGATTCGGCCTTCCGCAGAGGAATGTTTCCGCAATCCACGTGCCCGCTCCACCAAAATGCGCTGGGCGATTAAGGAGTGATACCATGCTGAGAGATGAAACCATCCGGCGGGTTTTACAATTCCGCGATGACCGGGATTGGCGGCAGTTCCATACCCCGAAGGACCTTGCCATCTCCATGAATTTAGAGGCCGCCGAATTGTTGGAGATCTTCCAGTGGAGCGGCAGCGAGGTGGATTGCAGCGAAACGCAGCTTGCAAAGCTGCGGGACGAGCTGGCGGATGTACTGAGCTATTGCATCCTGATGGCGGATGTTTGTGGGCTGGATCTGGACGAGATTATGAATGCGAAGGTTACCAAAAACGAAGCCAAGTACCCTGTGGAAAAGGCACGGGGCAGTGCGGCGAAATATACGGAATTGAAATGAGAACTGCCCCTGCGGTGAAAAACCGCAGGGGCAGAATTGCTTATAGACGGATCACAGCGGCATCCAGCAGATGGGCATCCTCCTCGTCATGGGTCACCAGCAGCACAGGTTGGGTCTGAGCCGCTTCTTGAATGACTGCCAGACAGCGATTCCGGTTTTCTTCATCCAGTCCGGTGAAGGGCTCGTCCAGCGCCAGTGCATCAGAGGGGGCAAGCAGGGCCCGCGCCAGCGCCAGTCGGCGCTTCATGCCGCCGGAAAAGTCGCGGACATTTTTTTCGCCGGTATCGGCCAGATTCAGCCGCTCCAGAAGGACATTTGCCGCTGCCTCGTCCAATTGATCGCCCAGAACAAACCGGAGGTTTTCCATGGCATTCAGATGGGGCAGCAGGCGGTCTTCCTGAAAAACGGCGCTCCAGCGGCAGCGGGTGACGCTTCCGCCGTCTGCCTTTTCCAGTCCCAGCAGAATCCGCAGCAGCGTGGTTTTGCCGGTGCCGGAGGGAGCCATGATGCAGGTGACGCCGTTTTCGGCGGTAAAGGTGACGTCCTGCAGGACGCTGACGCCGTCATAGGCCTTGCAGAGATGTTCCACACGGAGCTCCATCACATCACCGCCTTTCCTGCGATCCAGTCCACCAGACGCAAAAACAGTTTTTCAAATACCAGCGAGATCACCACGATCACCGCCGTCCATGCGAAGAGGTCGGCGGTTTCATAGTAGACCTTGGCGTTGTAAAGGGCTTCGCCCATGGAGCCGTTCGGCAGGCCGATGACCTCTGCGGCCAGCCCCGCCTTCCAGCAAAGTCCCAGTGCCAGGGAGGCAGCGGAGCGGAAGTGGGGCAGCACGGCGGGCAGGTAGACGCCCCGCAGCTGCCTGCGAAACGGCACGCGGAACACCTGCGCCATCTCTAAAAGCTGGGCATCCGCGCTGCCGATGCCTGCCAGCACGTTCAGATAGACTGGCGGGAATACCATCAGCGCGGAGATGAACAGGGACAGCTGGTCGGCGTTCAGCCACACCAGTGCCAGAATGATGAAGGATACCACCGGTACTGCTTTCACGGCGGCTACCAGCGGGTAGAGCAGCTCCCGCACGGCACGGGAACAGGCAGACGCTGCCGCCAGTACCACGCCCAGCGCGCAGGAGAGCAGAAAACCACCGAAGATGTGAGCGGCAGAGGACGCCACAGCGCGCCAGAAAGCCGCCGTTACGGACAGTTCCGCCAGCCGTGTCAGCGCCTCCACAGGGGAGGAGAGCAGCAGGTGTCCGTGAGGCCAAAGTCGGGCAAATATCATGCTGGCGCCCTGCCACAGCAGAAGCCAAACTACCACTGCCCAGAGCCGTATGCGGTTGTGAGCAGTGGTTTTTTTCATCGGTGATCCTCTCTTATCCTACGAAATAGAAATCGTCAGCGGGAAGCTTGCCGCCCACAGCCTGAGGAGCCTGTTCGGCGAGGGCTGCCAGATAGCCGGAGAGCATCTCCTGCATCTCGCTGCCGGTAATGCACACGATGTTGCAGAAGGGCAGTGCCTTTTCCGCCACAGCGGCAGCCACGATGCCGAAATTGCCGATAACCTGTGCGGCGTCAGTGGTGTTGGCGTTGACCCACTCCACAGAGGCGGCGTAATCCTTCAAAAAGGCTTCGATGGCTTCGGGATGCTCTTCCACAAAGGACTTGCGGGCCACCACTACGCCGGTCAGCATGGCGGAGCCGTTGTTTAGCTTATCCCATTCCTCGGTCAGGCTCAAAGCCACGCGCAGGCCCTCCACCTTGCCCTGTGCTACGGTGACATAGGGCTGGGGCATGACGGCGATCTCCGCGGCACCGGAGGCCAGTGCGGCCACGCACTCGGCCTGTTCGCTCTTCCACTCGATGGTCAGGTCCTTGTCAGGGTCAATGCCGTTCTGGCTCAGCACATAGCGGAAGGCGTACTCAGGCACGCTGCCCTTGCCGGCAGAGACCACGGTCTTGCCCTTCAGGTCTTCCAGAGATTGGATGCTTTCGCCCTTGTCCACCACATAGATGACGCCAAGGGTGTTGATGCCAAGGGTTACGATCTCGCCCTCGGTCTTGTTATACAGCACGCTGGCCAGATTGGCAGGCACGCAGGCGGCGTCCAGCTGGCCCTTGATCAGCAGGGGGCTGATCTCGTCGGCCGTGCCGGCCAGATCAAAGACATATCGGTTGCCGTTAGCGCTGATGTCCTCTACCAGAGCTTCGTCCTGCAGCGTTTCTACTACGCCGAACTGGTCCATCAGGGCGGCGAGACCCATGCCGGTAGGACCGGTCATGGCGGCGACCTTCATGGTCACACCGGTGTCAGGCGTTTCGGGGGTTTCTTCGGGAGCTTCCACTTCGGGGGTGGGTTCTTCCACTGCGGGTTCCTCCACCTCGGGGGCGGGCTCTTCCTTGGTGCTGCAGGCGGCCAGGGAGACGGTCAGCAGCAATGCCAGACACAGGGACAAGCTACGTTTCAGCAGATTCATGTTGGGTTCTTCCTTTCTTCTTACAGTGCGTTTTCCGGTGCATAGACCGTCTTGGCGGTGATGCCCGCAAGGCGGCCGATCTTGCCCGAAAGGGCCGAGATCACGTCGGCAGGCGCGTCCACTGCCACGCTGATGATGTTGACGCCCCGGGCATGATAGGGCACGCCCATGCGCCCGATGATGTACTTGCCGTACTGGTGCAGGAGGTCGTTCAGTTCCGCCACGGCGGTGCCCTCCCGCACAATGATAGCCAGCATAGCGACACGCGTTTCCATAGTGATGCTCCTCTCTTTCGGAAATGAAGAAAATCTCCCCTGCCGTCCGGCAGAGGAGATGAAGAAAGTATGTTTTTCAGGCGCGGGCAACCCCGCACCGTTCTTCCCTCTCACTTCCGGCTCGGACGCATCCTTACCATCAGAACGACAGATTGATTTTCGTGTCGCCGGTCAGAACAACTTTCCGGAGACGGGAAGATTATACGACTTTTGGGACGATTCGTCAAGGACTTAGCAGCGGGCGAAGGTGTGGGTCATCTCCCGGATCTCCTTAGCCAGCTCCGGTGTGGCGGCTCCGCTGCGCATGCGCCAGCCCCAGTTGCCGTCGGCCACGCCGGGGACATTGATGCGGGCGTCGCTGCCGAGAGCCAGATAGTCTTGCATCTGGGCCACAAACAAATGGGCTACGGAGGCCTGACCGCACCGCATGACGGCACGGCGCACGGCTTCCACGTCATCCCGCACACCCAGATACTGCTCCACATAGTCCCGTTCCTTTTCTTCGGTCTTGGTGTACCAGCCCACAAGGGTGTCGTTGTCGTGGGTGCCGGTGTAGCAGATGCAGTTTTCCTCGTGGCGGTGGGGGAGATAGGCGTTCCACGGGTTGTCAAAGGCGAATTGCAGCACCTTCATGCCGGGCATGCCTGCGGCACGGCGTAGGGCATGGACTTCCTCCGTCAGGGTGCCCAGATCCTCGGCAATATAGCTGACATCGGCATACCAGAACCAGGTGTTCAGCACATGCAGCAGGTCCATGCCGGGACCCTTTTCCCATGCGCCTGTCTTGGCGGTCTCTGCGTCAGCGGGCACGGCCCAGTAGCTCTCCAGACCGCGGAAGTGGTCGATGCGGATGCGGTCAAACAGGCGGATGGCGCCGTCCACACGGCGAATCCACCAGCCGAAGCCGTCTGCCTTCATGTGGGCCCAGTTGTAGAGGGGGTTGCCCCACAGCTGACCGTCGGCGGCAAAGTAGTCGGGGGGTACGCCTGCCACCTTGGAGGGCTTGCCCTCCTCGTCCAGCAGGAACTGTTCCCGCTCACTCCACACATCGGCGGAGTCAAGAGAGACGTAGATGGGAATGTCGCCGATCAGCTTGATGCCAAGGTCGTTGACATACTGCTTCAGCGCGGCCCACTGGGTGAAGAACCAGTACTGTACACAGGTGTAGAAGGCAACGTCCTCGGCAAGACGCACGCTCCAACGGGACATGGCCAGCGCATCGTGACGCCGAAGCGCTTCCTCCGGCCAGTTGTACCAGGCCAGACCGCCGAAGTGGGTCTTGATGGCGCGGTACAGGGCGTATTCCCGCACCCATGGCGTTTGGGCGGCGAAATCCCGCATCTTCACCAGCTCGTCCTCGCTCAGCCGGTGGAATGCGCTTCGCAGCAGCGGTTCCCGCACGGCGCGAAGGGCCGCGTAGTCGATGCGGTCGCCCTCAGGCAGCGCGGCGGTTTTTAATTCTTCTTCTGTCAGAAGTCCCTCGGCGGCCAGCGTGTCCAGATCAATGTAGAACAGGTTGCCTGCAAAGGTGGATTCGCTGGAGTAGGGGGAGTTGCCCTCGCCAGTGGGGCCCACCGGCAGGATCTGCCACCATTTCTGGCCGGCGGCATGGAGGAAATCAGCAAAGGCGCGGGCTTCCTTGCCCAGCGAACCGATGCCATAGGGAGAGGGCAGAGAAAAAATCGGCATCAGAATGCCTGCGGAACGTTCCATA
>JAZRCP010000089.1:0-2704 GCA_045659825.1 Dysosmobacter sp.
GAGTGAATTGACCACCGATCTTCACGAAAACGGCCCCGTAGGCGTGATGACCGACTACGAGCGCAAGTTCTACGGCGAGGGCAAGAACATCAACCGCTGCGTTGCCACCATGGAACCGTGGGAGCCTACCTTCCCCGCTACGCTCCACCAGCTGAAGGTGCGGTGGGTGGATGCCTTCGCCGGTGATGTGGATGAAGCAGAGCTGGGTCGCCGCGTGCTGGCGGAGAACAACTATCTGTGGCATCTGTTCTCCTGGGAGCTGCGGGATTGCCTGAAGGGCGAGGAGGCCATCGCCGCTCTGCCCAACGAAAATTGCTGGCTGTTTTACTGTGAGTATCCCCCCGAGGACGAGCCCATGGCACGCCCCATCACCGCCGCCGAGGCCGCAGAATTGGCGCGCAGTAAGAACGGCGACTGGTATCTGGTGGACAAGGAGTTCAGCTGGACCTTTGCCCACACCCACGAAGAACAGTGCGGCCCGTATTTTTGCAGGCGATAAAAACAAAAAAAGCCACCGGAAATCTGACGATTTCCGGTGGTTTTTACTCTCTACACTTTGTCCGGCCACTCCGTGCGATAGCCTTGCAGAGAAGGCGGCAGATTGGAGGCCGTGATGATGCCGCTGATGTCCGTCACATGGCACAGTCGATGGTAAAACTGACGGTCGATCTTGTTGCCGGCACACAACAGATACGCATCCCCGGAACGGGCGATCATCTCACGGCGCACGATGTTCTCCTCCCGGGAAATATCGCTCAATTCGCCCTCCGCCGACAACCCGCGACAGGAGAAAAAGCAGAGGTCGGCGTGATAATTGCGGATGGTATCCAGCGCTCCGTCGCCGACAAGAGACAAGCAGGTGTTCATCACATCGCCGCCAGTGCTGATGACCCGTACGCCGGCTTCCGCCAGCGCTGTCATAGCACGAATGCCGGTGGTAATGACCGTGAGGCCCGATTTTTCCGCAAGAAACGGAACCATCTGGTAGGCGCTGGAAGACGCATCCAAAAAAATCACCGCATCATCAGCAACCAGCTCCGCTGCCTGCCGTGCGATCTGCCCTTTCTCATCGGCGTACTCCAACTCCCGAATCACAAAGGGAACTTTAATACGCGAAACACCCGTTTCATCCAGAATCGCGCCGCCGTGGACACGCTTGATCAGCTGCTGCTGTTCCAACCGCGCCAGATCCCGACGGATCGACGGCTCGCTGATATACAGTGCCGCCGCCAGTTCTTTCACGGTGGCCTTTTTGCGCTCAATGAGCAGTTCCAAAATCGCTCGTTGCCGTTCTTTGATCATATACGCTGCCACTCCCTTTACAGATGGACAAATTTCCGATCATTTTATCATAATCTCTGTCCCTCGTTGATTATTTGCTCACAATTCAGTATACTGTGTCTATATTGGAAAAGCAAGGGGGGATTGCTATGCTGTTTGATGGACATATTCACACGTGCCATTCCCACGACTCCGAAAGTGAAATGCGTGCCATGTGTCAAGCTGCCATGTCCGCCGGGCTGGCAGGCATTGCCATCACCGACCACTGCGACATGCAGTGGGAACTGGACGCAGAGACACCGATCCTCGCTTCCGTGGCGGAAGCAGGCACCATGGCAGAGGAATACCGGGGACGGCTGCGTGTTTTTCGCGGCGTGGAGATCGGTGAAGGGCTGTGGGCACCACAGCGTGCGGCACGACTCATGAACATGACAACTTACGACGTGGTCATCGGTTCGGTACACGCTGTCCACTATGAGGGTTTTACCGTCCCCTTCTCGTGGATCAATTTCAAGCAGCTTTCCGACCGACAGATCGCACGCTATCTGCAAACATATTTCGACGATACGCTGGCACTGGTGCAGCAGGGCGGATTTGATGTGTTGGGCCACCTGACCTGTGCCTTGAGGTACATCACCGGCAAATACGGCCGCACCGTGGATATGACGCAGTACGCTGACACAATAGATGCCATCCTTCACATGCTGATTGCGCAGTCGATCGCATTGGAGGTCAACACCTCGTCGCCGTCCTTTTTGCCGGACGAGACCATTCTGCAGCGGTATTACGAGCTGGGCGGACGACGGATCACATTGGGCTCCGACGCCCATGTTCCCGAAGACGTGGGACGGCGGCTGGACAGCGCGGCAGCCCTGCTCCGGGGCCTTGGTTTCCAACAAGCGTATTACTATGACCGCCGTCGGGCGATCGCCTACGATTTATAAGGAGGAAGAACCATGAAAGCAGCCGTATTTTATGGAAAGCACGATCTGCGCATTGAAGACATCGCCATGCCCGAACCGAAGGCGGGCGAGGTGCTGATCCGCGTACACGCCTGCGGCATCTGCGGCACCGATGTGCATATTTTCCACGGTGACGAGGGCGCTGCCAAAACGCCGCCCCGGACGGTGCTGGGGCACGAGTTTGCCGGTGAGATCGTGGCGGTGGGCGAAGGCGTCACCGCCGTGCAGGTGGGCGAACGTGTGTGCGTGGACCCCAACCGCCTGTGCGGAGACTGCTACTACTGCAAGAGCGGCATCGGCCATTTCTGCGAGGCGATGGTGGGCATCGGCACCACCGTCAACGGCGGCTTTGCCGAGTATTGCGCCGTTCCCGCCTCTCAGGTCTATCCTTTCCCCGCCAGCCTTTCCTATGAAAAAGCGGCCATGACCGAGCCGGTGGCCTGCTGTCTCCACGGCATCGA
>JAZRCP010000090.1:0-10009 GCA_045659825.1 Dysosmobacter sp.
AACGAGCCTGAATTCGTTCAGACCGTGGAAGAAGTGCTGTCCTCTCTGGAGCCGGTCATCGACCAGCATCCCGAGTATGAAAAGGTAGACCTGTTGGGTCGCATGGTGGAGCCCGAGCGTACCTTCACCTTCCGCGTTTGCTGGATGGCAGATGACGGCACCTGGCATACCAACACCGGCTGGCGTTGCCAGTTCAACGGTGCCATCGGCCCCTACAAGGGCGGCCTGCGCTTCCAGAAGAATGTGAACCTGGGCACGCTGAAGTTCCTGGGCTTCGAGCAGACCTTCAAGAACAGCCTGACCGGCCTGCCCATCGGCGGCGGTAAGGGTGGTAGTGACTTCGATCCCGCCGGTAAGTCCGACGCAGAGATTATGCGCTTCTGCCAGAGCTTCATGCAGGCTCTGTACCGCTACATCGGACCCGATGTGGACGCTCCTGCCGGTGATATGGGTGTTGGTGCCCGCGAGATCGGCTATCTGTACGGCGAGTACCGCCGCCTGAAGGGTGCCTTCGAGAACGGAGCTCTGACCGGCAAGGGCTTGTCTTACGGTGGTTCCCGCATCCGTCCCGAGGCTACCGGCTACGGTGCCGTGTACTATCTGCAGAACGTGCTGAAGCACGAGGGTGAGAGTATTGAGGGCAAGACCATTGCCTGCGCAGGCTTCGGCAACGTGACCTGGGGTATCTGCAAGAAGGCCATGCAGCTGGGTGCCAAGGTTGTGACCCTGTCCGGCCCCGACGGTTATATCTATGATCCCGATGGCGTGTCCACCGAGGAGAAGGTGGAGTACCTGGTTGAGATGCGCAACAGCGGACGCAACCGCGTGCAGGACTACGCTGAGAAGTTCGGTGTGGAGTTCCATGCAGGCGAGAAGCCCTGGGGCGTGAAGGTGGATATCTGCATGCCTTCCGCTATGCAGAACGACGTCCATCTGGAGCACGCGGAAAAGATCGCCAAGGCTGGCGTGAAGTACTACATCGAAGTGGCCAACATGCCCACCACCAACGAGGCGTTGAAGTTCCTGATGGATAGCTGCGGCATCATCGTGGCTCCCTCCAAGGCAGTTAACGCCGGCGGCGTGGCAACTTCCGCACTGGAGATGGCCCAGAACAGCGAGCGTCTGGTGTGGACCGCAGAGGAAGTCGATAAGCAGCTGAAGCAGATCATGGATACCATCTACACCATGAGCGTGGAAGCCGCTGAGAGGTATGGTTTGGGTTACAATCTGGTGGCAGGCGCCAACATCGCCGGTTTCCAGCGTGTGGCTGATGCCATGATGGCACAGGGTGTGTTCTGATTTTTGCTGTGTAAAGATAATAACCCGTCGGTAACGAAAAGTAATCACCCTCCCGCCACTGAAGTGACCACAAAAAGTTAGACAATATTTTATCCCCCAAAAAGATTGCAAGACTGTTGCAAATTCAAAAAGTACAGCAAAGGAGAATGTTATATGAAAATCAAAATTGGTGTTCTTGGTGCCTATCGCGGTATTACCATGGCCAAGTTTCTGATGAAATATCCCGACGCCGAACTGGTGGCAGTGTGTGACAAATATCGTCCTGCTCTGGACAGAGTTCGTGCTACGGCGGACGAACTGGGCATCCGCGTGGAATTATACGAGGATTTCGACAAATTCCTGGAATGTGACATGGATGCGGTGGTGCTGGCCAACTACGCCACGGAGCATGCCCCCTTCGCTATCCGCTGCCTGAACAGCGGCCGCCACGTCCTCTCTGAGGTCATGGCCGTGCAGACGCTGGCACAGGCTGTGGAACTGGTGGAAGCTGTGGAGAAGAGCGGAAAGTATTACGGCTACGCCGAAAACTTCTGCTATTTCCGCGGCTGTATGGAAATGCGCCTGCGTTATGACCGCGGCGACATTGGTAAGTTTACCTACGGTGAGGGCGAGTATGTCCATGACTGCTCCTCCCGCTGGCACGAACTGACCTATGGTGATCCCACCCACTGGCGCAACAACCTGTTCGCAAACTATTACTGCTCTCATTCTCTGGGCCCCGTGCTGTTCATCACCGGTGAACGCCCCAAGCGCATCGTGGGCTTTGAAAACCAGCCTTCCGAGTCTATGCGCAGTCAGGGCAGCCGTCAGTCCGCTGCCGGCATGATTATCTGCCAGACGGAAAGCGGCGGTATTGTCAAAGCGTTGCATGGCGGCCTGAAGCGTGAGCCGACCAGCTACTGGAGCTCCATTTACGGCACCAAGGGCTGCATGGAGTCCGACCGCTGGGGTGAGGATCGTACCAAGCTCCTGAACGTCTATGTGGAGGGTCCCGAGTACTGCAAGGGTGATTATGAGTTCTATGAGCCCAAGCGCTATATCGATACCGAGCTGTCCCGCGAGACCACCACACACCACGGCGCCGACTTCTACACCGGCTACTTCTTCCTGGAGAAGCTGATGGGCCGCGAGGACGGCAAGTACTCCATCGATATTTATCAGGGTTTGGATATGTCTCTGCCCGGCATTTTTGCCAACCGCTCCATCCTGAACGGCAATGCACCGATTGAATTCCCCGACTTCCGTGATCCTGCCCAGCGGGAAGCATATCGAAACGACCACGCCTGCACGGATCCCAAGATCGCCGGTGACGCGGTGATTCCCTGCTCCTCCTTCTACGTGGAGCCGGCTACGGAGGAAGACTTCGCCAAGGTCAGACAGAAGTGGTTGGATGCCGAGGCCAAGAAGGCTATCACCACCTCCGGCGTCGAAAAGTGATTTCCCCGCACTTGAAGTGACCGCAAGAGGTGTGAAAACCTGATCCGTTCAATCAATCATTAGCAAGATTATGCATTTGCTGTAGATTTAACAAGCACAGCAAGGAGGGCGTTGGTTTTATGAAAATCAAAATTGGTGTTCTTGGGGCCTATCGCGGTATTACGATGGCCAAGTTTCTGATGAAATATCCCGATGCTGAACTGGTGGCAGTGTGCGACAAATATCGCCCCGCACTGGACAGAGTTCGCGCTGCAGCGGACGACCTGGGCGTCCACGTGGAATTATACGAAGATTTCGATAAATTCCTGGAGTGTGACATGGATGCGGTGGTGCTGGCAAACTACGCCACGGAGCATGCTCCTTTTGCTATCCGCTGCCTGAACAGTGGCCGGCATGTCCTCTCTGAGGTTTTGGCCGTGCAGACTCTGGCACAGGCCGTGGAGCTGGTGGAGGCTGTGGAGAAGAGCGGAAAGTATTACGGATTTGCCGAAAACTTCTGCTATTTCCGCGGCTGCATGGAAATGCGTCTGCGCTATGACCGCGGTGACATCGGTACATTTACCTACGGCGAGGGCGAGTATGTGCATGACCTCTCCGCCCGTTGGCCTGAGCTGACCTATGGTGATCCCAACCACTGGCGCAACAACTGGTATGCAAACTATTACTGCTCCCATTCCATGGGGCCCGTGCTGTTCATCTCTGGTGAACGGCCCAAGCGCGTCGTGGGCTTTGAGAATCAGCCCTCCGAGTCTCTGCGCAGTCAGGGCTGCCGTTCGTCCGCTGCGGGTATGATCATCTGCCAGACGGAAAACGGCGGTATCATCAAAGCGCTGCACGGCGGTCTGAAGCGTGAACCGAGCAACTACTGGACTTCCATTTACGGTACCAAGGGCTGTATGGAGTCCAATCGCTGGGGCGATGACCGTACCCAGCACCTGAACGTCTATGTGGAAGGGCCCGAATACTGCAAGGGTGATTATGAGCTGTATATACCCAAGCGCTATATCGATACCGAGCTGTCCCGCGAGACCACCACACACCATGGTGCAGACTTCTACACCGGCTACTTCTTCCTGGAGAAGCTGTTGGGCCGCGAGGACGGTAAGTACTCCATTGATGTTTATCAGGGACTGGATATGTGTCTGCCCGGCATTCTGGCGCATCGTTCCGTCCTGAACGGCAACAAGCCGATCGATTTCCCCGACTTCCGCGATCCCGCCCAGCGGGAAGCATATCGCAACGACCACGCCTGCACGGATCCCAAGATCGCCGGTGATGCGGTGGTTCCCCATTCCTCCTTCTACGTGGAGCCTCTCTCTGCGGAAGGCTATGCCAAGGTCAGAGAGACCTGGCAGGAGTGGGAGGCCAAGAAGATGATCACGGTCTCCGGTAGCGAAAAGTAATTTCTCCGCCCCTAAAGTGGCACTGTTAATTGGAGAGGAGATCTTAGAAGATGAACAGTGAAAAAAGAGACCAGCTGCTGATGTACTGGCTACCGGACACCCCTATCAGGGAGTATGATATGCCGGAGGGATATTCCTTTTCTCATTACAAGGGAGAGGAAGACAAGGCAGCCTGGGTGCGCTGTGTAACGCCAGGTCTACGGGCGGATTTTAATGAACGCCTCATTGGAGAAGGCGTGGACATCTTTAAGGATCTGATCTTCCTGGATTATCAGGGCGAGCATGTGGGCACCATTACCGCCTATATGCAGCCGGAAAAGGGCATGTGCCGTATCCACATGGTGGGCGTACGGTCGGATTTCCGTGGGAAAGGTCTTTCCAAATACCTGATGATGATTGCTCAGAAGAAGATGAAAGAAGAACGTGTGCCGCTGTGCTATCTTACCACCGATGAGCATCGGGTCAGCGCTGTCAAGAGCTATCTGGACGCAGGTTTTTTGCCGGTGGAGTATTCTTGCGGCATGCAGGACCGCTGGGAATCCCTTCTTGAGACATTAGGCATTGAAAGCGTGCAGATGCTCTATCAGGATGCCACGCCCTATAAGGTTATCAATCGCAAGAATAAGGCGAAGGTATAGAGCAAAAATTATTTGCAAGAGGTGGCGGTAAAACCGCCATCTCTTGTATTCTTTTGACACTACCAACCAATTTCGCCGCTTTTGATTACTGCTATTTGTGGTCAATCGGTTGCCCCCCCACATAGTACACAGATTGAGACGTAAAATTATGATTTTGGGTTTGTGAAAAACTCAGTATTTCCAAGGCTTTCAGGCGCTTTAATACCCAACAGATTACCCCCTACAAAAGCGAAGCCCAAAATGGCTGAAATGTAGAGGGGATCTGTTGGGTGTTTTCACAACTTTTTTGACCAATTATATGCTGCCGGGCTTTGTTGCCGGATTGGTCACATGGATCAATCCCTTCGCTTCGCGCTTGCGGGCGTACTCCGCGATCTGACCGGAGCCGCCAAAGAAGTGCCACGCATAGGCAATTAGGCAATCACGGGTATCCACCATTTGCAGTATGCTGAATACGAAAAGCAAAAATCCGGGCATCGTCTCCATCCAAAAGATATGTGATGGACTTGAGATCAGCGTCCGTGAGTTCTTCGATGATCCGTTGTTTGAAAACTTAGAGCCGGTCATTCAATGACCTGTTTTCCTTCGTGTATACGCCAACATAAAAAAGGGATACACCATGCGTTAAATGCATGGTGTATCCTTTTTTTGTGGGTCAATTTGTCGATTTTAAGTAATTTTAGTAACACTTTTCCTAAAATTTTTAAGATGGTGGAGGTACACGCAGGCCGCTGGCAGCTTCCATCTTAAACTTATCCATGGCAGCGCGGGCCTCGGGGAAGTTCAGCTTGTTGGAACTTCTGTTAGATATAATTCGTTTCTCCTTTTCATCATATCATTGTTTGCGTATTGCGAATCTGGGTATTGCAGGCATAGATTGTGTCGAAAAGAAGAGAATATGTTTTGGTTTTGATGGAAAATTTTAATGAAGCCGATATCTGCAAACAAGGAGCAGCAGAGTAATTTCACACATTTGCAAACAAAAACTTTTTGAAACCACCTTCATGATAAGGATGGTCGTGAGTCGGGCAGCAGCTCGTAGATGGCCTTTGCCACTCCGTCTGCGTCAAAGCTGGCGGTGACTTTGTCCGCTGCCGCGAGGCAGGCGGGGGAGGCATTGGCCACCGCCACGCCGCAGCCTGCAAAGGTGAGCATATCCACATCGTTGTCCGCGTCGCCAAAGGCAGCGGTCTGGGCGGGAGTAAGGCCCAGCGCCTTTGTTACCACGCGAAGGCCGACATGCTTGCCGCAGTCGCGGTGGGAGATCTCCAGCAGGTGGGGGACGGAGGAGGTGATGTAGCAGTCCTTCAGGCGGGACTGCAGCCATGTCCGCAGCCCTGGGTTGCGCCCTGCATCATTGAGAATGAGGTCAATGCTGTCCAGTTCGTCGGCGTGCTCCCAGATGAAAGCCTCCATGTCATCCACCGGCGTACGGGTGCGCGTCAAGTAAGGGATGGAGCTTTCCGGTGCGCCAAAGGCTACCGGATCTGTCAGAAAGTCCGCGCCTGCATAGGCTTTTCCGTCCACGAAGGTCTCATAGGCGTAGGGAAGACAGGCGGTCAGCTGCAGAATTTTTTCCACAGAAGTGCGGAAGAGCGGTGTGTGGGCGATGCGCTGTTTCGAGGGCAGGTGATAGATAGCCGCACCGTTGGAGGTAATGGCGTATTCAATACCTTTGATGGCCAGTACGTCCTGAGGAAGAGAGCCTAACGGCCGTCCGCTGGCGATGACAATACGGACACCGCAGCGGATGGCGTACTCCAAAGCCTTACGGTTGCCGTCAGTGAGCCGACCCTGTGCATTTAGCGTGGTGCGGTCCAGATCCAGCGCGATACACTTGATATCCATGGCAGTTACCTCGTTTCCGCTTTCTTTGGGGTGCTGTGGCGGCGCTTCTTCCAATGGCGGGAATGTTTGCTGCCGCTCTTACAGGTGACGGCGCCGTTGCGAATGGCTTTTTCAAACTCCTGCAGCAGCGCGGAGGTGACAGGGGGGATCGTTTGTTGTCCCATCAAGGGGCCGTTTTCAGTGGGGAGGAGCCGCAGGCGGCAGAGGAAGCTGCCGTGGTCCTTGCAGCGAAAATCCCCAAAGTAGTCATCCGGTGCGGCGGTGTACCACCGGCGCACCCATGCGCTTTCTCCGCAGATGGGACACGCTGCCCGGCGGCAGCCGCGACCGTTCAGAGCGGCCTGCACGGAACCGTAGGGGCCGGATTCCTTGGCGGGCGGCGGCGTAAACGGCGGGCAGTTGTTCAGACGGCGGATCTCCTTGGGCAGAGCCAGCAGCGCCAGCGCGTCCGCGTTGATCCACTGGGACACCAGAGCGGTATAAACGGCGTCATTTAAGGCATTATGGAAGGTAAATACATCGGGGATGCCGCAGTATTCCGCAGCACGATACAGGGCTACACCCTGATTGGTGCCCACACGGAGGGAGAAAGCGGCCTGCAGGTCGATCAGCTGTGTGGCCTCCGGCGGGGAGATCAGCCAGAAGGCGCAGTTTTGCCGCAGGACTTCAAAGTCATCGCCGCCCCAGTCGGCAAAGACGGTATCCCCGCCGCACCAGTCACGAAAGGCATCCAGCGCTGTGGGGAAGTCATAGGGGGAGTCAAAGGCGGCTTGCAGCTCCGGCAGTGTTTTGGCAGTGCGGTTCAGGCGGCGGTGGACACAGGGATGGACAAACATGCAGAAGGTATCCACGATCTTGCCGCCGATCTCATCCACCCGCACGGCGCCAATCTGCAAAATCTCCTCCAGCGGCGTTTTGTCATAGCCACGGTTCCATTCCAAATCGAAGATGATCATCGGTTATCGGTTCACTTTCTGTTGTAATGAACTCATTTTAGCATGGTTGAAGAATGGATGCAATGTGGTATAATTGGGATAACAAAAGAAACCAACGGAGGAACAAAACATGGAACACACCGGCGCATTGCTGCAGTTTTTAAATGCCAGTCCCAGCTGCTACCACGCGGCGGCCAATGTGGCTGCGCGTTTGCAGGAGGAAGGGTATCTTCGCCTGTTGGAGCAGGAACCGTGGCATCTGGCAGAGGGCGGAAAGTACTTTGTGATGCGGGGTGATGCCAGTATCATTGCGTTCCGCGTGCCTCGAAAAGACTTTACCGGCTTTATGATCGCAGCGGCTCACAGCGACTCTCCGACCTTCAAGGTGCGGGAGGCGGCGGAGGTGTCCTCCGCGGGCGGCTGCACGCGGCTTTCCGTGGAGCCCTACGGCGGCATAGTGATGCGGTCCTGGATGGATCGTCCCCTCAGCGTGGCGGGACGGGTCATGGTGCGCAGCGGCGAAAAAATTGTCACGCGGTTGGTGAACGTTGACCGTGATTTGCTGGTGATCCCCAGTGTGGCCATTCACATGGACCGGGAAGTCAATAAAGGAACCGTGCTGAAAGCCAACGTGGACCTGCTGCCCCTCTTTTCCAAAGGTGGAGAAGAAGGCGGATTCCGCCGCCTGGTGGCAGAGAGTATCGGCGTGGCAGAGTGCGATTTGCTGACCACCGATTTGTTCCTTTATCCCCGTACGCCTGCCACAGTGACCGGCGCAAACGGAGAGTTTATAGCGGGGGCGCGGTTGGATGACCTGCAATGCGTGTTTGGGTGCATGGAGGGCTTTCTGGCGGCGGAGAAAAGTGCCAGCGTTCCGGTACTGGCGGTGTTTCACAATGAAGAGGTGGGTAGCGGCACCCGGCAGGGAGCTGATTCCACCTTCCTGACGGATGTTTTACAGCGGCTGAATACCGCCTGCGGCCGCAGCAGCGAGGAGTATTTGACGGCGGTAGCCAATAGTTTTCAGGTGTCGGCAGACAACGCCCACGCTATCCATCCCGCCCATCCAGAGTATGCTGATGGGAAGGAATTCCCCGTACTGAACGGCGGTGTGGTGGTGAAGTACAACGCGGCCCAGCACTACACCACTGATGCGGTCAGCGATGCGGTATTCCGGGAGGTCTGCGCGGCAGCGGGCGTGACGGCGCAGCGTTACAGCAACCGAGCCGACCTGCCCGGCGGTTCCACTTTGGGCAATATCAGCACGGCCCATCTCTCCGTCCACAGCGTGGATATTGGCCTGCCTCAGCTGGCCATGCACGCGGCCTATGAACTGGCCGGTACACAGGATACAGAAGATCTGGTGCGGGTGATGACAACCTATTACAGCCATAGCTTCCGCATGGAGGCGGAGGGCTGTTCCATCTGACAGCAAAGGCCGGCGGTTTTCGCCGGTCTTTTGTCATTGTTTTGTAACACACATTGGCGGTTTCTTTTGCTACACTCCCTGTTGTGTATCAGTGTTGATTTGAATAAACCCTATGAATATGCAGTATATCTCTAATTTTAGGCGAAACAAAAAAGAGGTGCTGAAAACACCTCTCTTATTGATTACAATTACAAGGATTAGAAACAAAAAGCAAAAGATATACCAAGACTATGGTAGGCATTTACATAACGGAGTAATCCATCTATGGTTACACTACTATAAGTTTCGGCAGTAGTATTATAATTAGGGCCACGCAACCACCAAAGATTATTAACAGTAGAATTAACTGGTTTTATAACACTACCATTGTTTTCATAGTAAGCATATCGGCGACCCTCTGAAACACCACCGCTATTGCTGGTACTACCAAATACTTCTGTTTCTGACAGCAAGAATAGTTTATCTGATGTTGTTTCTAAAACAGTAGGGTTACTGCTATTTCTACCCTTACCTTCAATAGTAACTTTATCAACAGCTCTAATAGCAGGCTGAACTTCAATCGGCATATCTGATAGTATTGCAGGTAAAGTTATAGTTCTCATTTCCGAACTTATCCAACCTGTGATTGCTGTTATTTCTTCATTCATTTTAGCTGGTTCGGCATAACACTCAGCCAACTGGAATGTTAGAGGTGCTGTACCACCAACAGTATAGGTATCATGGTCTTTACCGATTATCTGGATATTATATTCTGTACCATTGATAGTCATGGCTTTGGTATCACCAACAGACCATGTAGCAGGCACAGTATCAGTCTGGCAAGCTTCTATGATTTCAGACCAACTATTGTCTGCAAAGGCTGCTTGATAAGGTGATATACTACCGCCTGAACTTTCAGCAGACCACCCCATAGTGAAGATTACCTGTGCTATGTATTCATCCTCGATAGCCGTGTTCTGGCTGGCTATATTGGCATTGTAGGAAAACGAAATTTCATCATTTCCAGGGATGACCGAAAAA
>JAZRCP010000091.1:0-6727 GCA_045659825.1 Dysosmobacter sp.
AAGGAATTTCGATTCTCATTGTAGTACATTTTTCTTACTGCGTCCAGCCCAGCAATCACCTTACCCAACAACTTTTACCACCAAAAAAGCAGAATATTCTCTCTTTTCCGGGCCAAACTATCATCGCGATACCCAACAACCCACACAACCATGTTTGATTTGAGAAAAGGAGAAACCATTATGTCCAGCAAGAACAATAACAAGCTGAATGTTCCCGAGGCCCGCGCCGCTATGGATAAGTTCAAGATGGAAGCCGCTTCCGAGGTTGGTGTCGACCTGAAGGAAGGCTACAACGGTCACCTGACCTCCCGCGAGGCCGGTTCCGTCGGCGGCCAGATGGTCAAGAAGATGATCGAGTCCTACGAGAAGTCTCTGTAACTTCTGCAGGCAGAAAAAAGGAGCGGTTCAGCAGAGCCGCTCCTTTTTATATATCTATGAAACATAAAAAAGAGTTCTGCCGAAGCAGAACTCTTTTTTTCATTACACCGTAGGATATTCGCCATCCCAAAGGACCTTACGGAACTTCATGGGGTCCGTATTGCCTTCGGTAGAAAAAATCAGCACCTGACTGAAACGATCCAGTCCAAGGATGTCACGCAGGGGTTTATACTCATCCGTCTCCATCAGCGCGGCAATCAGGCCCATGCCCACAGCACCGGACTCGCCGGAGATCACCGTGGGGTCACCCTTGACCGGCACACCCAGCATCCGCATGCCGCGGGCGCTGACCCAGTCAGGGCAGGACACAAACGCAGATACATGGTTACGCAGAATATCCCAAGAGATGATGTTGGGCTCGCCGCAGGCAAGACCGGCCATGATGGTCTGCAGATCACCGTCCACAATGCGGGGTTCACCGTCACCCGCCACAGCCCCCTGATACAAGCAGTCTGCCGCGCGGGCCTCCATAACAATGAACTTAGGGGGGGCGTTGGGGAACAGATTGGTCAAAAAGCCTACCACAGCACCGGCCAAAGAGCCTACGCCCGCCTGAATAAACACATGGCTGGGGCGGTTGACGCCGATCTGCCGCAGCTGGTCGGCTGCCTCGCCGGCCATGGTACCGTAGCCCTGCATGATCCACGCAGGGATCTCTTCATAACCTTCCCATGCAGTATCCTGCACCACTACGCCGTACTTGGTCTCCGCCGCTTCCGCAGCGGCCATCCGGACGCAGTCATCGTAGTTCACCTCTTCGATGGTGACCTGTGCCCCCTCCTTGGCAATGTTCTCATAGCGGGTCTGAGAACTGCCCTTGGGCATATGCACCACAGCCTTCTGTCCCAGCTTATTGGCGGCCCATGCCACGCCGCGGCCATGGTTGCCGTCCGTCGCAGTGAAGAAAGTGGCCTGACCGAATTCCCTGCGGAAGGCTTCACTGGTCAGGTAATCGTAGGTCATTTCAGATACATCCCGTCCCATCTGCTGGGCAATATAGCGGGCCATGGCAAAAGAGCCGCCCAGCACCTTGAAAGCATTCAGTCCGAAACGGAAAGACTCATCCTTCACATACAAGCCGCCCAGCCCCAGATACTTGGCCATGCCGTCCAGACAGGCCATCGGGGTCACGGAATACTGGGGAAAGCTGTTGTGGAAAAAGCTGGCCTTTGCCACATTGCGCAGAGACATCACTTCCAGCGCTTTGTCCTCGCTGGGGGGCATGTGGTTGATCGCCCACTTGATTTTTTCTTTCATACGCACTCTCTCCATATGCAAAAATTTTTAGTAGACCAAAATTTTTGTCAGTATATCATATATCATATCATAGAGTCCCTGAAAGTCAACCCTTTTACCCTATTTTTAGGAAAACGTTTTTCCATTCTTTTTGTCCCACTTGACAGATACCCCCACGGGGTATATATTGTTTTTTATAAAAATACCCTCCCGGGGTATATTCCGGAAAACAGGAGGCTTTCATGCGGGAAGAAAAATATGACATTTCCGGTATGCACTGTGCTGCCTGCAGCGCATCGGTGGAACGTGTGACCCGAAAGCTGCCCGGTGTGGAGCGCAGTGAAGTGAACCTCACCACCGGCATCATGACTATTTACTATGATGAAACGCAGGTAAGTCAGGAGCAGATCGTGGCCAAGGTGGAAAAAGCGGGCTTTGGCGCTGTGCTGCACGCAGAGAAAAAAGAGGCCGCGGTAGAAGATACCATTGGCAAGGAAGAAGCTGAGCTGAAGCGAAAAAAGATTGAGCTGATCCTCTCCGGCATCTTTTCCGTGATACTGCTGTACGTCTCCATGGGCCAGATGCTGCCCTTTGGACTGCCGCCGCTGCCCCTGCCGGACATCTTTTCCATGCATACCCACGGCGTGAACTTCGCCATCTTGCAGCTGCTGCTGGCGATCCCCGTACTGTACTGCGGCCGAAACTTCTTTATTGGCGGCTTCAAGGCGCTGTTCCACGCAGCGCCCAACATGGACTCGCTGGTTGCCATCGGCTCCGCCTGCTCCTTTGCGTACAGCGTAGTCATGACCTTTTTGATCTCCGATGATCCCAGCCTTGTGCATAACCTATACTATGAGTCCGCCGCGGTGGTTTTGACTCTGGTTTCTCTGGGCAAGTTCATGGAAAGCAGAAACATGCAGAAAACCAAGGGCGCCATCACCGCGCTGATGCAGTTGTCTCCCGACACCGCCATTCTCGCGGACAACGGGCGCGAAATCCCCACAAGGGATCTGAAAACCGGAAATATCGTGCTGGTCAAGCCCGGCGCCCGTGTCCCGGCGGACGGCATCGTGACCTCCGGTGAAAGCAGCGTCAACGAAGCCATGCTGACTGGAGAAAGCCTGCCTGTGGAAAAAGTGGAAGGCAGCGAAGTAATCGGCGGCAGCGTCAACCAGAACGGCATACTGTATGTGAAAGTGACCCGTACCGGCGAGGATACCACCCTATCCCGTATCATCCGGTTCGTGGAGGATGCGCAGGGCAAGAAAGCTCCCATCTCCCGCATGGCGGACAAGGTGGCCGGCATTTTCGTGCCGGTGGTCATTTCCATCGCCCTGTTGGCTGCTGTGGTCTGGGGCATTGCCGGACAGCCTCTGGCCTTTGTGCTGAAGGTATTCACCTCCGTGCTGGTAATTGCCTGTCCCTGCGCGCTGGGTCTGGCTACCCCCACCGCCATTATGGTAGGAACAGGCCTTGGCGCCCGCCACGGCATTCTGATCCGCTCCGGCGAGATTTTAGAGATCACCCACAGCATCGACACCGTGGTACTGGACAAAACCGGCACCGTGACGCAGGGCACTCCCGCAGTAACGGATGTGCTACCCTATCACACGGACGCGGACACGCTGCTGCGCACTGCCGCGGCAGTAGAAGCTGTTTCCGCGCACCCGTTGGCGGAAGCCATCTCCGCCTATGCCGCCAAACAGGGCATGGATGTTCTCGCCAAACCGGAGCAGTTTGAAAACCTCTCCGGCCGCGGCCTGAAGGCCACGCTGGACGGTGCCGCCGTACTGGCGGGAAACCGTCGGCTGATGGAAGATCACAACATTGACCTCTCCCCCCTGCTGGCAGAGGCACAGCATCTTGCCGCACAGGGTCAAACCCCCATGTTCTTTGCCAAAGACGGACAGCTGCTGGGCCTGATCTCCGTGGCTGACCCTGTGAAGGAAACCAGCGCGGAGGCCATCCGTGCCATGAAGGCACAGGGCATCCGCACCGTACTGCTGACCGGAGATAACCGTGCTGCCGCCGAGCACATCGGCAAACTGGTGGGGGCCGACGAAGTCATTGCAGAAGTTCTGCCGGAAGAAAAGGCCGGCGTCATTCAGAAGCTGCAGAAGGAAGGCCGCAAGGTGATGATGGTGGGTGACGGCATCAACGATGCTCCCGCCCTGACGCAGGCCGAAGTAGGCTGCGCCATCGGCAGCGGCAGCGACATTGCCATTGAGTCCGCAGACATCGTACTGATGCGGGATGACCTGCAGGACGTACCCCGGGCACTGCGACTCTCCGCTCTGACGCTGCGGCACATCAAGCAGAACCTGTTCTGGGCCTTCTGCTACAACACCATTGGCATTCCCATTGCCGCCGGTCTGCTGTTTGTCTTTGGCGGGCCATTGCTCTCCCCCATGTTCGCAGGAGCCGCCATGTCCCTCAGTTCCGTGTGCGTGGTGGGCAATGCACTGCGGCTGGGCCGGGCCAAACTGTAAGAAAGGAGCCGTACCATGACAGAAGCTGTGATCCGAAACATGAACCAGACTCCCGGCGCAGACATGGAGCCGTACCTGCCGGAAGACGAAACCGCGGAATGCTGCCGTCACAAGCATCGCGAAGCTCCCGAATACGAAGCACTTTTGAAGCGGCTCAAGCGTATTGAAGGGCAGGTGCGGGGTGTGCAGGGCATGGTGGAAAAGGACGCCTACTGCACCGACATTCTGACACAGGTTTCCGCTATCCAGTCTGCACTGAACGCCTTTTCACGGGAGCTGCTGGCCAACCACATCCGCACCTGTGTGGTGGAGGACCTCCGCCAGGACCGGCTGGACACCGTGGACGAACTGGTTGCCACCATCCAGCGCATGATGAAGTGATCCACTGTTTTGACAGTTCAATATTTTAAGGAGGAAATTGACTATGCCTACCATTTCTGTCCCCGATATGATGTGCGAAAACTGCGTGAAGCGCATCACCAATGCCCTGCAGGGAGCCGAGCTGAAGTTCAGCGTGGACCTTGCCTCCAAGACCGTTTCCATTGACGGCTGCCAGCACTGCGTGGCTACCGCCCTCAGCGAGCTGGAAGATCTGGGCTTCTCCCCCGAAGTGCAGGAATAAGTTCTAAATCGTTGCATTTATAGAGAAAATCAGGCTTGTACCAAGAAAATTGGTGCGAGCCTGATCTTTTCGTTTTTCTTGTTTCCATTTTGTTACTTTTTCGGTTTCTTGTTACATTTTTTACTGCTTCTTTTTGTCGTTTTTTCTGCGAAGTTGTTCTGAAAATCACGTCAAACAAGCAAAAACTTGACAAAAGAGCATTTAGCATGTATACTGTGTGAAGTTTTTCGGTTGGTAACAAAAGTTACAGGCTGCTCACGCAACGTGTTGGCAGCTGCCCAACGCTCCATTATGGAGGCAGAAAAACCGGAGGAAAACCACCACCGAGGGAAGGTTCCTCCCATCTCAGGAGGTATTGATTTTGAAATTATTTCACTCCCTGAAAAAGGGAACGCGCGCTCCACGGCACAGCAGAACCGCCGCGCTGGTGGCCGCGCTGGCCATGATCCTGACCAGCACCGCTTCCATGGGGCACGCCGCCGCACTGTATATTCTGAACGGCCCTCAGGACTCCGTCATCATGCTTGGTACGATGAGCCAGGTCAGAGAACGGCAGTTTTCCATGGTGGACCTGTCTACCGGCGAGAAGACCCGCGACCTGACCCTGTCTGCAGGCCTTCCCGTCACAGTGCGCCGCGATAGCAGCACACTCGTCACAACATCCCGACAGGAATCCGTGGTCGCACTGCTGGATCGATTGGAGCTGCAGCTCAGTCCCTTGGAAATGGTGACTGTGGATCTCTCCGACAAGCGGGTGGAGATTACCATCGGTGAGGAGATCGTCTACTACGACCATGTGACGGAAACCACCCCCTTCGAAACGGAACGGATCCCCAACCCCGCACTGCCTGTGGGCACGGAAGTCATTAAGCAAGCAGGACAGGACGGCGTCTATACGCAGGTGTATGAGGTGGTCCTCTCCCACGGCGAGGAGATTTCCCGCCAGCTGGTGGAGGAAGTCGACACCGCAGCAGTGAATGAAATTGTGGAATACAGCACCAAGGTGGAAGTCGCTTCCGTGGAAACCCACGAGGACGGCAGCGGTGCGCTGCTGTTGACCTCCGGCGAGACGCTGACCTTCTCCGGTACGAAGGGCATGACTGCCACCGCCTATACCGCAGGTCACGGCGGTGCCGGTTATATTACCGCACTGGGCACCGATCTGCATGTGGGTGTGGTGGCTGTCGACAAGAAGGTCATCCCCCTGCGCAGCAAGGTGCTGGTGGTCACCAAGAGCGGCATGGTCTACGGTCCTGCCGTGGCCGAGGACACCGGCGTGCGCGGCGATGTGATCGACCTGTATATGGACTCCTACGAGGAGTGCATGTCCTTCGGCCGCCGCGGCTGCACGGTATATATTTTAGAGTAATGTGAACAGCGTCCCGATAAATGTCGGGACGCTGTTTTGCTTTGTGACTTTCTCTTTTCAAAGCCGTTTTTTTCTGGTATACTGACCTTGAACACAGAAAGGCGGGAAAACCATGAATCTCTGCGATTACAACTTCATTCACGACCTGCTGGGACGGCACGGGTTCCATTTTTCCAAATCCATGGGTCAGAACTTTTTGAACGATCCCGATGTGCCCTACAACATTGCTGCAGCGTCACAGGCAGACAAGTCCTGCGGCGTGCTGGAGATCGGCCCGGGCATCGGCCCATTGACAGCGGAATTGGCACAGCGGGCCGGCAAGGTGATATCCGTGGAGCTTGACAAGGCGTTGCTTCCCGTACTGGCGGAAACTATGGCCGGCTTTGACAACGTGGAGATCGTGCCCGGTGACGCCATGAAGCTGAATTTAGGCGCGCTGGCTGCGGAGAAACTCCAGGGACTGACCCCCATTGTGTGTGCCAATCTGCCCTACAACATTACCACCCCCATCCTGGAAAAGCTGGTCGAGACCCCTTGCTTTGAAACCATCACGGTGCTCATCCAGAAAGAAGT
>JAZRCP010000092.1:0-8338 GCA_045659825.1 Dysosmobacter sp.
CGCCGCTTTCAGCAGATGGTTCACGCCGGTGCCGTAGGCCACCAGCGTGGCGTCAGCGCCCTGCCGCAGCACGGCGATGGGCTCCGCCGAGGTATCGCCCGTAAACGCGCCCTCTCCCCCTCTGGGATACCGGATGGCCACGGGGCCGTCCAGCGAGAACAGCGCCTGCCGCAGCATAGTCCGCGTTTCAGCAAAACTGGACGGGCAAAGTACGGTAAAGCCGGGAATTTCGGATAAAAACAATGCGTCGAAGCTGCCGTGGTGGGTCTCGCCATCGTTGCCCACAAGACCCGCACGGTCCACGCCCAGCACGATATGATGGCCTCCCAGCGCGGTATCGTGGATCAGCTGGTCATAGCCCCGCTGCAAAAACGTGGAATATACCGCGAACACGGGCAGCATTCCCTGACTGGCAAGGCCCGCCGTCATGGCAACACCGTGGCCCTCGGCGATGGCAACATCAAAAAAGCGGTCGGGGTAGGCTTTGGCAAAGGGCGCGAGGCCGGTGCCATCCGCCATGGCGGCGGTGATGGCACAGACGCGCTGATCCTCTGCGGCGCAGGCTGTCAGCTCCGCACCGAATACGGAAGAAAAGCTCTCTCCCCCGCTCTTTTTTGCCTGTCCCGTTCCCTCGTCAAAGGGGCTGACGCCGTGGAACTTGCCGGGATTCTCCTCGGCGTAGGCGTAGCCCTTGCCCTTGACGGTGTTCACATGCACCACCACAGGGCGGTTCAGTTCCTTGGCCCATCCCAATACATCGCACAGGCGCTGCAGGTCGTGGCCGTCCACGGGGCCGAGGTAGGTGAAACCCATATCCTCAAAGAGGGTACTGACGGGCCAGAGGGCCTTTTTCAGCGAGGTCTTTACCCGATGGTTGAAGCGGTACAGGGCATTTTTAGAAGGGTTCTTTCCGAAAAGACTCCGGTACCATTTTTTGAAGTGGTAATAGGCCGGCTTGCTGCGAAGCTGGCTCAGGTGGGTGGGGACCGCGCCCACATTGGGGTTGATGGACATGCCGTTGTCGTTGACGATGACGATCAGCGGCTCGCCGGAGGCTCCGGCGTCGTTGAGGCCCTCGTAGGCCATGCCGCCGGTCAGCGCGCCGTCACCGATCAGGGCCAGCACGCAGTGGTCCTCCCCTTTCAGGGTCCGGGCCCGGGCCATGCCCAGCGCCACGGAGACGGAGTTGGAGGCATGTCCCGCCACAAAGGCGTCATGGATGCTCTCGTAGGGCTTGGGAAAGCCGGATAACCCTCCGAACTGGCGGAGGGTGGAAAACTGCTCCTGACGGCCTGTGAGGGCCTTGTGGACATAGCACTGGTGGCCCACGTCAAAAATCAGGCGGTCGGAGGCGGTATCAAAGACACGGTGAATGGCCACCGTCAGCTCCACCACGCCTAAATTGGAGGCGAGGTGTCCACCGGTAGCACTGACATGCTCGATCAGGAAGGTGCGCAGTTCTTCGCAGAGCTGCGGCAGCTGCTCCTTCGGCAATGCCTTCACATCAGATGGAGAATGAATGGTTTCCAGAATCAAAGTCTGCACTCCTCTTTACTTGCGACGGCGGCGGAACAGGTACAGCACCCGCCCTGCCAGATACACCACGCGGGTGCTCTGCTGCATACCAAAGGGCTTGCCCAATGCCTTGCCGCCGATGGTCAGACCGGAGACAAGAGCCGTGACCGCCACGGAAATCAGCACGTTTTCGGTGCTGAAGCCCTTTTGCAGCTGGGTCACGATCACCGCTCCGGTTGCACCGGAGACAATGCCGCAAATGTCGCCCACCACGTCATTGCAGATATTGGAAACACGGTCGGCATTGCGCAGCAGCATCAGCGCCTGCTTGGCGCCTTTTGTCTTGTGGGACGCCATGGAATGAAACGGTCTGGGGTCCGCGGACATGACAGCTGTTCCGAGGATATCAAACAGGATACCCAGAAAAATGAACAGCAGCAAAATCAGCAGTGCTACCAGCAGTCCCGCGCCGTCCAGCATGGCCTCGGAGGCCAGCGTCAGGACGGCTGACAGCGTCACAGCCAGCCCAAAGGCGGTAACAGCCCACCGGTAGGGTGAGCTGACTTTCTTTTCTTTGGTATGAGGATGTTGTTTTTTCTTCTTACTCACAAAAGAGCCCTCCGCATGAGGAAAATGAAAACTTGCTAAGTCGACGGCAATGAAAAAGGTAAATCTTACGGCTTAGGTACGGGTTGGATTTCCCCGTGACACACCCCTCGTTGCCGATGGGGGCGGTTCCCCTTTCAGCGTCACGGCGCGGCGTTGCCCGTCCGCGCTACCCGATTGCCACTTAGTCCGCACTGCAATCCCTTTTTCATCTCGTTGGAACAGCCTAGGTGTTTTCCACCACAGTCCGTCCGCTTCTTTAGCCTCTTTTGCAGCCATGGTTTCAGAGAGCAGAGGGCCGCTGCGGCTCCGGCCGGAGCCCATGCGACCTGGCCTCTCATTCGCCATACCCACGTCAAGGCAGGCTACGTCTGCACACAGCGTTACGGCCTTATGAATACCGATGCACCGCATTGCAGGTTTAAACAACTGTTTCGTACACAGCTCGAAGAATACCACGAAGGGAGTACGGCTATGCACAAGAACAGGTCTCCACAGAAACAGGGTCGGGGTAACCATGCCATTGGAAATCGCCCTGAGTCCGCAAGCACGCGTGGCGCGCTTCCCCCCAGCACCCACCCAACACTGGGCGTATCAAGCAGGCACCAGAGGTTTCATCGATGTGCCCTTTAGAGGATTTTTAGGCCCTCCTTAGGAAACGGCAGATCTGACTAGAATACTGCGCCGCCGCTTAGCGAGAATCAGTATACCACTTTGTTTCAGAATATGCAACATATTCTGTATATGCCACTTGTGAATTTTCTGAAAATTCCTTGCAATTTCAAGAAAAAACAGCCGAAACGAAACCGTTTCGACTGTTTGGATATTCACTTCATACGGCCCGCCAGCTGGTCTGCCAGCTGCGCTAAAAAGCCATCTGCGTCATAGGGGGCAACGGCCTGTTTAGCCACATCCGTGCAGCGCAGCACGGCTTTTTCACAGGCTTCCAGCCCCAGCAAGTCCACGAAGGTCACCTTGCCCTCCTCCGCGTCGGAGCCGATGGGCTTGCCGAACTCGTCCACGTTGCCGATCACGTCCAGCATGTCGTCCCGAATCTGGAAAGCCATTCCCAGCTGATAGCCGTACTCCTCCGCCGCGGCAAGGAACTCCGCGCTGCCGCCTGCGGCGGCCACACCCAGTTTACAGGCTCCTGCGATCATGGCTCCGGTTTTCAGACGGTGTACCTCCGCCAGCTCTTCCTGCGTCTTGGGGGCATGGAGGGTGTCCAGCACCTGACCTGCCACCATGCCGTCCTCTCCTGCCGCTTCCGCCAGAATCAGCGCACAGGCAGCACGCTTCTGGGCGTCGATCTCCGGTGCCGTCAGCATCAGGCGGAAGGCAGCGGGCTGCAGCGCGTCACCGGCAAGAATGGCCATGGTCTCGCCGTAGACCTTGTGGTTGGTGGGCTTGCCGCGGCGCAGGTCGTCATCGTCCATGCAGGGCAGGTCGTCGTGAATCAGCGAATAGGTATGCACCAGCTCCAGTCCGCAGCCCATGGGCAGCGCCAGCCACCAGTCCAGTCCCGCAAGGCGGGCAAATTCCAGCGTCAGCACCGGACGGATGCGCTTGCCGCCGGAGAGAACACTGTACCGCATGGAATCATAAAGGTCGGCCCAGTGGGGATTGGCTGCAAAGAGGCCGTTCAGGTAGTCCTCCACGCCAAGGCGGTATGCCTCATACCGTGCGTCAAATAACTTTTTTTCCATGCTCATGCCTCCTCACCGAAGGGCAGTTCCACAGGGGAGCCGTCCTCGCCCTTCATCAGCTTTATCACCTGCTGCTCGGCCTGATCCAACTGCTTGGAGCAGGCGGAGATCAGCTTCGTACCCTCCTCAAACAGCTTCAGGGAATCCGCCAGCGGGGCGTCACCCTTCTCAAGGGCTGCCACGATCTCCTCCAGACGGGCCAGCTGTTGTTCAAATGTCACTTTTTTCCCACTCATTGGTGTACCTCCTCAACGGCGGCGGTAAAGCCGCCCTCTCCCAGTGTGACGGAGACGCGGTCGCCCGCCGCCACATCCCGATAGCTTTTCAAAATGGAACCGTCCCCGCTCTGGGCCATGGCGTAGCCCCGTCCCAGCACTTTCAGGGGGCTCATAGCGTCAAGTCCCGCTGCCAGTTCGCCGAAGCGCTGCCGTTTCCGGCTCAGCAGCACGCCGCCCAGATCGCCCAGCCGCTGCTGGACATGGATGAGTTCCATCCGCTTGTCCTGCACATAGGCCAGCTGGTCGGTCATGACCCGCTTTTCCGCAAGGGTCTCCAGCTTCTGCCGCAAATAGGACAGCTGCGCCGTCTGGCTCTGTTCCAGCCGCTCGCCTGCGTCCTCCAGCCAGCGCAGCAGCTCTTCCCTGTCCGGCACGGCGATCTCCGCCGCATTGGAGGGCGTGGACGCCCGCGCGTCTGCCACAAAGTCCGCGATGGTCACATCCGGTTCGTGGCCCACGGCAGAAATGACCGGCAATTCCGATTCGTAAATGGCACGGGCCACCCGCTCGTCATTGAAGGCCCACAGGTCCTCCATGGAGCCGCCACCCCGTCCGGTGATGATGAGGTCCGCTACCTGCCAGCGGTTGGCGTAGCGGATTGCCCCCACGATCTCCGGCGGTGCCTCCGCGCCCTGCACCCGCACCGGCAGCAGGATGACCTTGGCAAGGGGGTATCTCCGCCGCAGGATGCGGATCATGTCGTGGACGGCCGCACCGGCAGAGGATGTAATGATGGCGATTTTTTCGGGATACCGGGGCAAAGGTTTCTTATGGTCGGGGTCAAACAGGCCCTCGGCGTACAGCTTCTGTTTCAGCTGCTCAAAGGCCAGCGCCAGATCGCCCGCCCCCTCCGGCGTGAGGGTATTGCAGTAGAGCTGGTAGGCACCATCCCGCGGGAACACGGTAATGCGGCCCTGCACGATGACCTTCATGCCGTTTTCCGGCCGGAAGCGCAGCTTCACGGCGCTGCCTTTGAACATGACGCACCGCAGCGAGCCCTCCGCGTCCTTTAAGGTGAAGTAGTGATGGCCGGAGGGATAGACCTTGTAGTTGCTGAGCTCGCCCCGCACGGCTACATTTTGCAGCATCGGCTCGTTGTCCAGCAGCAGCTTGACCAGTTGATTCACTTCCGTCACGCCAAAGATGTGCTGTGCCATGGTCTCCCCTCCTTCCAAAAGAAATAAGCAGAGCCGGACAGCGGCTGCCACCGCGTCCCGCTCTGCCGGTTTTTGATATGGATTTACTGGCCGATCTCCTGCCGCACGAAGCTGCCGAGGATGCCGTTCATAAACTTCACGGTCTCGGGGGTTTCGTACTTCTTGGCGATCTCCACCGCCTCGTTGATAGCGGCGCCGTTGGGAATGTCGGGCATGTAGAGGATCTCATACATGGCCACGCGCATGATGGCGGAAGCCACCAGCGGGATGCGGGCAAAGCTCCAGCCCTTGGCGTACTTGGCAATGTAGCTGTCCAGCTCGGCGGCATGCTCGTCCACGCCCTTGACCAGACGGCGGATATAGTCCGCCTGCTTGGCGTTGGGCGTTTCCCGGTACAGTTCGTCCTCCTCTGCCAGAATGGCAAAGGATTCCTTCTGCAGACGCTCGTCCAGCAGGGCGTCGATCTGCTTATCCGTAAAGCTCAGCTCATAGGAAAGATGAATGGCGATCTCACGCGCGGTATTCCGTACCATAGCTTTTCTCTTCCTTTTCTCTCTCGTTCACACAGTTGGCGTTCTTTAGTTCAGGGCAATGCCGGTCACATGGACGTTGACGGACTCCACAGCGCAGCCGGTCATAGCCTCGATGGCGGATGCCACAGCCTTCTGGGTGTTCTCCGCCACTTCGGGGATGGCGCAGCCATACTGCACGGTCAGGTACAGGTCCAGCTTCAGGGCGGCGCCGGTCATATCGATCTTCACGCTCTTGGTGACCTTCTGGGCGTTCTTCTTGTTGTTCAGCAGGTCGCCCATGGTGGCGCCCATATTGCTCATCATACCGGCAACGCCCTCTACCTCACGGGCGGCACCCACGGCGATGGCGGCGATCACTTCCTCGGAAATGTGGATATTGCCGTTTTCCTCGTTGAGGGTCATATAATCCTTATTTTCAGCCATGGTTCTTCTCCTTATGGTATCCTTCGTAATGCCGCAGTACGGCAATCATATTCTTGGCTTATTATTCTACCATGCAAACAGGAAAATTACAACCTTTAATTTGCCGCCATGATACGGATGCCATCGGCGCTCAGTCCCGTTTCCTGAATGGCGATGTCCGTAATCTTCACCACATCGCTGCCGGTCAGTTCCCCGCTGGCAGTGGCCACCACGATGCTGACGGAGTCCTCTCCCATGAAGGCCACACAGTCGGTATAGCCCTTGGCGGTGACCAGATTTTCGATCTGCGCTTCCTGCAGGGTGCATTCTGCCAGTACCGTGATCCCCGCGCTGGCCTCCGTAATGGCGGAAGCGTCCGCCCCCTCCTGTGCTGCGGCCTCCTGCAGCAGCGACAGGGCGTTGTCTCTTGCCTGCTGGCGAGTCAGCCGTGCGGAAGCAAAGTAATCCGAGCCGGTATAGACCGCCTCTTCATCCGCCGTCTCCTGTCCGCCTTCCGCCTCATGCTCCTGCGCGGAAACAAGGGTGGCTTCGCCTAAAATTTTACCACCGGCCTCCTGAGCCTGCTGCACCGCCTCATCGCCGGAATACTTCCAATTCAACGCCACTGCCGCGCACACCAGCACCGCCATGGTGGCCACCACCGTGTTCCGTTTCCATCTTGCGCTCATGTTCTTCCTCCTCCAAATGATCACTGCCATTTTGCCACGGCGATGCGGTCGGTGTTCAGCCCCGTCAGCGCCGCCACCGCCTGCGTCACCGCAAGCTGCACCTCCGGCCGGTCCCCGCCCTGACAGACAATCAGCGCGCCCCGGTATGTGGGATACGTCCTGCTGAGTACCACTGCTTCGCTGCCGGAGTCTCCGTCCGCCAGGACGGTTTCCGAGCGTCTTGAATAGTCCTCCGGCGCCGCTGTGGCTCCGCTGTAACTCAGCTCCGTGTCCTCCGCCACCTGCCGCTGCCCGTCGGAATCCAGCGTCAGCAGCACCTTCGCCTGTCCCACGCCGCTCATGTTGGTCAGGATCGCCTCCAGCTCTGCTGCAAGGTCCTGCGTCGGCGCTGTCTCCCGCACATTCGCGCCAGCGTCCGTAACTGTGGTATCGCCGTTCCCATTCGGCCATAGCAGCAGCACGGCGCCGATCAGCACCGCTGCCGCCGCCCATTTGTATTTGTCCCATCTCTTTCGCACTCCTTCGTTTTTCAACTTTGACCGCCTCCCCACGGGTGTTCCTGTCGTCTAAAACACTCTATGCCCGTCCCAAAGGGAGTATGCCTGCCAAAAGAAAAAACCGGCACCCAAAAGAGTGCCGGTCAAAAGAGGTTCAGTTTTCGTCAAAGAGCAAGGAGAGAATCTCCTCCGCCGTGATGCCGCCGAAGAAATCCATCAGCGCGAAACGGTCCAGCACGGTAGCCACATCCTCACGCCGCATGGCGCAGCCCTGCAAGGCCTCCGTCAGCGGTTTTAGAGAAGTGCGGGATAGAAAGTCTCCGTAAAAGCCGATGGCCGCAATGCAGCCGCGCTCTACCTGCACGCCCGCCTCCACGCTGCCGCCGTCAAAGCGGCGCTTGCGGGTGAAATCGTATTTGGGAGAGCGGCCGAAGTTCCACTCCCATGTGGCGTACTTCGTCTGCTCCAGAGCGGAGACTGCCTCCAGTTCGTCAGCGTTCAGGGCATCCACCATCATGCCGTCCTGCGCCAGCGCCTCCTTGAGATAGGCCCAGAAGGCGGGCAGGTCCATATCCTTTTTCAAATCTTTCAAAAAGGCGCGGATGTTGCCCACACGGCTGCGGACGGACTTGACGCCCTTGGAGCGGAACTTCTCCGGATCCACCTGCAGCGCGCCGGTCACCATCTCCGGATCGGAATCGAACAGCAGCGTGCCGTGGTGGAGGATTCTGCCGCCCATGACGCGCTGGGCCGTGCCGGAGACTTTCTTCCCCTCGATCAGGATGTCATTGCGGCCGGAGGCCTCTGCGTCCAGCCCCAGCTGCCGCAGCGCCGCCACCACAGGGGCGGTGAAGCGCTGCATGGAAAGCTCCGCGGTATCGCCCGCGTCGGTGATGAAGGAATAATTCAGGTTGCCGAGGTCATGGTACACGGTGCCGCCGCCGGTGGAACGGCG
>JAZRCP010000093.1:0-26604 GCA_045659825.1 Dysosmobacter sp.
ATGGCGGCGCTTCTCAAGGACGCTATCAAGCCCAACCTCGTTCAGACACTTGAAAACACTCCCGCCATCATTCACGGCGGTCCCTTCGCCAACATCGCCCACGGCTGTAACTCCGTCATGGCCACCAAGATCGCCATGAAGCTGGGTGACTATGCCGTTACCGAGGCCGGTTTCGGTGCCGATCTGGGTGCTGAGAAGTTCCTGGACATCAAGTGCCGTCTGGCCGGTCTGGCTCCTTCCGCCGTTGTGGTCGTTGCCACCGTCCGCGCCCTGAAGAACCACGGCGGCGTGCCCAAGGCAGAACTGAACACCGAGAATCTGGAAGCTCTGGAAAAGGGCCTGCCCAACCTGCTGCAGCACGTTTCCAACATCACCAACGTCTACAAGCTGCCCTGCGTGGTGGCGATCAACGCCTTCCCCACCGACACCAAGGTCGAGCTGGATCTGGTGGAGGCCAAGTGCCGTGAGCTGGGCGTGAATGTGGCCCTGTCCGAGGTGTGGGCCAAGGGCGGCGAGGGCGGTATTGCTCTGGCTGAAGAAGTCGTCCGCCTTTGCGAGCAGCCTAATGACTTCACCTTTGCCTATGACACCGAGGATTCCATCGAGAAGAAGCTGAACGATATTGCCAAGAACATCTACCACGCCGACGGCGCTGTTCTTGTTGGCAACGCTGTGAAGCAGGTGAAGGAGCTGGAGGCTCTGGGCTTCGACAAGCTGCCCATCTGTATGGCCAAGACCCAGTACTCCTTCTCTGACGACGCCACCAAGCTGGGCGCTCCCAAGAACTTCACCATTACCGTCCGCAACCTGAAGGTCTCTGCCGGTGCCGGCTTCCTGGTGGCCCTGACCGGCGACATCATGACCATGCCCGGCCTGCCCAAGGTCCCCGCCGCTGAGAAGATCGACGTGGACGAAAACGGCAAGATCACCGGCCTGTTCTAAGAAATAAATACAACGCAAAACACGCTCCGCAAACGGACGAGTTTCGTAAAACAGTTAACAGGCACAGCAGATTATGCTGTGCCTGTTCTTGTGTAACCGGATTTGCCGTATTATGATTCGTTTGATAAATAAGAATTTGTAGAGGAGTTTTATGATCGGTTTTAGTATTATGACGTGGTTTGCTTCGTCTGTCGTACTTATGGTTGCACGATCTTTATTAAAGGGAAATGTTTCTGCTATCCACGGAAAAGTTTTTGAAGCCACAGACGATAAAGTTGGATATGCCAAACAATTAGGTAAAGTATGCCTGTTTCTAAGCGCTGGGCTGTGTATATGCGGTATCGTAGCTTTCTTGATCAAAAGCAGCACGGCAATATTCTATGCCTTGATCATACTTCTCATCGTCATCGTGATATCTGCCATAGGGTTTGCTTTGACGCAGAAAAAATATATGAGATAGATTGTGCGAATAAAGAGAACAGCCAAGCTGCATATTGCAGCTTGTCTTTCACTGTTTTAAGGACACCCGACGAATGCAGAGCGTTTTTTCTGCGCTTCATTCGGGCAACACCTGTACCACACCGCGCACGCAGTCCACAGAGACCATCACGCCGTCCGTCAGGCGGCGGGTGGCGCCTACGGCACCCACGATGACAGGCTTATCCAGCGTCAGGCCAATGGTCGCCGTATGGCTGTCGGCGCTGGCCTCCTCGCTGATGACGGCAGAAGCCTGCCGGATATAGGGCAGCATGCTGTTGGTGGTATAGGGCACTACCAGCACATCACCGGGACGGCACTTTTCCGCTACCTCCTCCGGCGTACGGCAGACGCACAGCGTACCGGTGGCTTTTCGCTCACCGATTCCGATGCCGTTGAGCAGTGCGCCGCCTACCTGCTGGACGCGGATGGTGTTGGTGGTTCCGGCCACGCCTACGGGCACGCCTGCGGTGATGACTACCAGATCGCCCTGCTTCACCAAACCGGCCTCCTCTGCGGCTTTCACAGAGAACTTCACCAGTTCATCCGTGCTGTTGGCGTAGGGCATGGTGATGGGCTCCACGCCCCAATACAGGGCCATCTGCCGCTGCACCTGCGGGTCCAGCAGCAGGGCCACCACGGTGGTGGAGGGGCGGAAAGCACTGACCATCTGTGCGGTCACGCCCCGCTGGCTGACAGTCAGAATGGCGTCCGCGCCGATATCCAGCGCGGTGGTGCAGGCCGCGTGAGCCATGGCTGCCGTGATGGAGAGCTTGGTTTTTCCATGCCGCCTTCCGATGTACTTATCACAGATACCGGACTCGGTCTTGCGGGCGATGGCATCCATGGTACGGACGGCCTCCACAGGATATTTGCCCGCCGCCGTCTCGCCGGAGAGCATAATGGCGCTGGTGCCGTCATAAATGGCGTTAGCTACGTCCGTGATCTCCGCACGGGTGGGACGGGGATTTTCCATCATGGAATCCAGCATCTGGGTGGCAGTGATGACCGGCTTTCCGCAGGCCACACACTGGGCGATCACGCTTTTCTGAATGGCGGGGATCTCCGTGAAGTCGATCTCCACCCCCAAATCGCCGCGGGCTACCATGATGCCGTCTGCCACCGCCAGAATATCCGGCAGATTGGACACGCCCTCTTGATTTTCAATCTTGGCAATGATGCCCATATGAGAGTCCAGCTTGTTTAAATACTGCCGGAGCTCCCGCACGTCCGCCGCCGTGCGGACAAAGCTGGCGGCAATATAATCAAAGCCCTGTTCCACACCGAACCGGATGTCCTCCCGGTCCCGCTGGCTCATGTAGGGCATGGAAAGGCGCACATTGGGCACGTTAACGCCCTTGCGGTTTTTCATCACGCCGTCATTTTCCACGCGGCAGCGGATGGTGGTACGGGTCGTCTCCAACACGGTCATACGCACCAAACCGTCATCCAGCAAAATCGTGTCGCCGGGCTTCACGTCGCCGGGCAGATCTGTGAACGTAATCGCGCAGCCGGTTTCATCGCCGATCACATCTTCCGTAGTCAGGGTAAAATCCTGTCCGGTTTTCAAAAGTACCTGTCCTTCCGCAAAGGTCTTCAGGCGGATCTCCGGTCCCTTGGTGTCCAGCATGGCTGCCACAGGAAGGTTCAGTTCCTCCCGCAGCTCTTTCAGCTGCTCCAGCCGCCCTTTATGCTCTTCATGGGAGCCGTGGGAAAAGTTGAACCGAGCGACATTCATGCCGGCCAACACCATCTTTTTCAAAACGCCCTCTTTGTCTGTAGCAGGGCCTAATGTACATACAATTTTTGTCTTCCTCACAGAGACAGCCTCCAAATAATCAATTGGCATTTGATTTTATCATACATCTCTGAAAATGAAAAGAGAAAATCGACCCATGCAGTCAAACTTCTCCCTGCATGGGTCGATTGGCTATCTTCCATCCTGTTCTTTGCGCAGGCCTGCCAGCACACCGTTCAGTTCCGCGCCCATAATTAAAATTACCGCCGTAAGATACAACCAGATCAGCAGCACGATGACCGCGCCGATGGAGCCATACAACAGCGAGTAGTGGGCCACCGATTCCACATACCATGTGTAGATCCATGAAACGCCCAGCCAAACTGCCAGCGCCGCCAACGTGCCCGGCCAGAGGTCCCGCCACATGGGATGGTCATCCCGCGCCAGCGCGTAAAGGGTAAACAGTGCAAAAAAACCCACCGCACCGATCAGTGGAAACCGCAGCACAGCCCACAGCTCCGCTGCCATTTCCGGAAACCGGAGGTAATCCACGGCATAGCCCAGTGTTCGGTCGCTGACGGTCATCAGAAGCAGGGTCAGGGCAATGGAGGCGATCAGCACTACGGTATACAGCAGGCTTTTGCTGATCTGTGCAATGGTCCCGTGGGGCGGCCCCAGATGATATGCCACGCGCACAGCCCGCAGCAGTGCATTTGTAACCCGCATGGGAAAATACACGGAGAACACCAGTCCAAACAGCAGCAGGCGAGTGTTGGAATACCGGCTCACATGATTCAGATACATCTCCGCCACCGCCACAATCTCCCGGGGCAGAAACCCCCGCAGCCCCTGCAGAATCGCCGCTACATCCAGCTGCAGTTGTCCCAGCAACGCACTGGCAAAAATCAGAAACGGGAACAGCATGAACAGTAGGTAAAAGGCCAGGGCCGCACTCTGCACACCCACCCGATGCCGCAGATAGCGGTGCACCATCAGATATGCAAACCGCAGCAGGCGGTTTTGGGGCATCCGTTGTTCCATGCCGACCACTCCTTGCCGGCTCAGAGAGCCTGTTTACTCCCAGTTTGCCCAGATTTCCGGACAATAGCCCACCGTTGCCTCTTTTCCGTTGCGGACGATGGGGGTATTGAACAGCTCGGGATGCTCCAGCAGCTTCTCCTCCCATGCCGTCTGGGTCACATAGCGCTTGTACTGATCTTCCAGATCCTCGTATGTCCGGCATTTCGTATTCACCAGTGCATCGAAGCCAACTTTCTGCTTGACGGACTGGTATTCCCGGGGAGATAATCCTTTTGAGGGGACATCGATATACTGGTATTTAATGCGGCGTTCCTTGAACCACCGTTCCGCTTTTTTGGTATCAAAGGATTTGGAGGAACCAAAAATCTGAATATTCATATGTGTCTCCTTACTATTATGAAACTGGAGGAATCGGCATGACCGACGCCGTAAAAAAGCTGAAAGAATTAACCGACAGCTCCCACCGCATCGTTTTCTTCGGCGGGGCCGGTGTGAGTACCGAATCGGGCATTCCCGACTTCCGCAGCACCGGCGGATTATACCATCAGGAATGGAAATACCCGCCTGAGGTGATTTTAAGCCATACCTTTTATGAAAGCAACCCTGAAGAATTTTTCCGCTTTTACCGCGCAAAAATGCTGGCGCCGGAGGCAAAGCCCAACGCCGCCCACTGCAAGCTGGCGGAATGGGAGCAGCAAGGCAAACTGAGCGCCATCGTCACCCAGAACATCGACGGGCTCCATCAGGCAGCCGGCAGCCACCGCGTGCTGGAGCTGCACGGCAGCGTCCACCGCAACTACTGTGAGCGCTGCGGCAAGTTCTATGATTTGGATTTCATCCTCCACTCCACCGGCGTCCCCCGCTGTGACTGCGGCGGCATCGTGAAGCCCGATGTGGTGCTTTACGAGGAGGGTCTGGACCAGAACACGCTGGACGGCTCCGTCCGCGCCATCGCCGAGGCAGACCTGCTCATCATCGGCGGCACCTCCCTAAACGTTTATCCCGCCGCGGGACTGATAAACTACTACCGCGGACGCGATCTGGTGCTGATTAACAAGTCCGCCGTAGCGCGGGATCTGTCCGCCGGTCTGGTGATCACCGATCTCATTGGCGAAGTCCTCTCGCAGCTTTGAGAATTTTTTCTCAGTCTGTATGCCAAAAATGCAAGTCATTCGTCTATATTATGCAAATTTCAGGAGATGACACCAAAATTTTAGCAACATTACCGTTGAAATATGAAAGTGCTCCATGCTAAAATTGCAGCATATTGTTGTATACCCTCTTTTGAAAGGAGTACTGACATGAATCGGAAATACATGCTGGAAAACACATACTGCGAGATCACTCCTGCCATTATGGCTCAGAAGGCCCAGTGGGAGAAGAAAAACTATATTGATCCCCGCCTTTATAAAGAATACAACGTGAAGCGCGGTCTGCGCGACGAGGATGGCCGCGGTGTTCTGTCCGGCCTGACCCGCGTGGCTGAGATCCAGTCCTACAACGTGATTTCCGACGACACCGGCGAGCATATCACTCCGGCGGACGGCGTTCTGTACTACCGCGGCATTGACTGCCGGAAACTGGTGACAGGCTCTGCCGCCCGATCCCGTTTCGCCTTTGAGGAGGCTGCCTATCTACTACTCTTCGGCGAGCTGCCCACTCAGGAACAATTAGCAGATTTCTGCAAGCAGCTTTCTTCCTACCGCACACTACCCGCCAACTTTTTCCGCGACATCATTATGAAGGCCCCTCCCCGGGATCTGATGAATACCATGCAGCGCAGTATTCTTGCCCTGTATTGCTATGACGACAAGGCCAACGATATCAGTTTGGAAAACGTCCTGCGGCAATCTCTGCAGCTGACCGCCAATATGCCCGTTCTGGCCATCTACGCCTATCAGGCCTGGCGCTACACGCAGGGCGAAAGCCTGTTCATTCACGCGCCCAAGCCTGAACTATCCACCGCAGAAAACTTCCTGCGGATGCTCCGCGAGGACGGCAGCTACACTGAGCTGGAGGCCCGCACGCTGGACGTGGCACTGGTGCTGCACGCAGATAACGGCGGCGGCAACAACTCCACCTTCACCAACCATGTGGTCACCTCCTCCGGAACGGACACCTATTCCGCCATTGCCGCTGCCATGGCCTCTCTGAAGGGTCCCCGTCATGGCGGTGCCAACAGTAAAGTCATGGAGATGATGGCCAATATTAAGGCTCATGTGGACGACTGGCACGATCCCCACAGCATTTCGGATTACCTGACCCGCATCCTGAACAAGGAAGTCTTTGACGGCCGCGGCCTGATCTACGGTCTGGGCCACGCGGTTTACACCCAGTCCGACCCCCGCTGCGAGGTCTTCCGCGACTATGTGCACGAGCTGGCTGCTGAAAAGGGCCGCCACGACGAGCTGGCACTTTACACCAATGTGGAAAAGGTGGGCAAAGAACTGCTGCTGGCCCGCCAGAACAAGAAGGCCATCTCCACTAACATCGACTTTTACAGCGGCTTCGTCTATGAGATGCTGGGCCTGCCGATGGAACTCTACACCCCGCTCTTTGCTGTGGCCCGTATCTCCGGTTGGAGTGCCCACCGCATGGAAGAGCTGTCTGTGGGCGGCAAGCTGATCCGTCCCCGCTACGAGTGCGTGGAGCCCCACCGTGACTACACCCCCATGGAAGAACGATAAGCCTCTTTTCCCGGGCGGAATCCCCGCTCGGGAAAATTTTCACAAAAAGTGAAATTGGGTGTTGACAACAACAAAAGTTCTGGCTATAATAATCAAGCAGTCTTTTCTGGGACATGTACATCTGCGGCTGTGCTGGAACTGGTAGACAGGCCAGCTTGAGGTGCTGGTGTCGATTCGACGTGTGGGTTCAAGTCCCGTCAGCCGCACCAGTTTCAATGTATATACAATGCGCGCGAGTGGTGGAATTGGCAGACTCGCTAGATTCAGGTTCTAGTGTCCTTTACGGACGTGCGGGTTCAAGTCCCGCCTCGCGCACCAAAAATCCTATCGGAGATTTCCGACGGGTTCCCTTTCGGGATGAACTACATATTGTTGCGCGCGAGTGGTGGAATTGGCAGACTCGCTAGATTCAGGTTCTAGTGTCCTTTACGGACGTGCGGGTTCAAGTCCCGCCTCGCGCACCAAAGAAACAGTCGCAAGGCTGTTTCTTTTTTGTCCAGTCTATCCTTGCCGAAACCGGTAAAGATGGCTGGATTTTGCTATTTTTGGCCTTGGATGGAGGTTTTCTCCCTGTTTTTATCCGGTTGTTCCCAGTTGCATCTATTTGTTCCTAAACATTTCTATTATGGCGGCAATCCGTCGGCACGCCGACGAAACTGCCCTTAAACCCGTGTCTTTATCTTTCCCAAATATATATTATTGTTTAGAACCCGGTAGCGGCAAAAAGCTGCTGGGCATTTTTAAGAGGTATTGAAATGAACAATAAAACCATTACTGCACCCATGGTAGAGCCTAACAAGCATCCCAAGGTTGTCCAACTTGCAACCGATCTGGATTCTCTACAGAAAGCCATCATCATCGGCGCTGACTACCAAGGCCTTATCGAACCACTTCCTTTGGAAAAGGGTGTTTCTATTCTCTGCAACGAAAAAAGGAAGCTGATTGGCCTTCCCGGAAATCGGCACATGGGCAGTGATGTAATCGCCCGAGTCTTCTATGTCATTGGCAGCAACCATCACCACGACCTTGTATCACTGACCGACCAGCAGCTTGAAATCTACAAGGCTCGCTTCTGGAAGCCGGAGGATCTGTCTGCACAGGACGTGGAACACGCCATGTTTATATATTTTTCATGTTATAAGCCATGAACAACAAGCTTTATCCCCCATCTTTCGTTGACAGGTCGCCGCATTTCCAGACTCCGTCGGCAACAAAAGCAACGATTATCTTTCTCTGAATTTTATCTCTCTGCGGAGGCGTACTATGACCGAACTGCTTAAAACCTTGCATGACTACTTTTTTCATCCATTTCAGAAGAGGGTGAAGAAGAAATGGAGGCCTGCTACTGTCCAAAAAGGGCCTTTCTGAAGCAGATCAGTCCCTTATAGAGCGCCGCCTCTGGGTGTTAGTGCTAATGGAATCCGCAGCCGTCTTCGTTTTGCTGCAGGAATTCTTAAGGCTTGCGTGATATAAATTAGATTGACACAGAGAGAGGGGGGGGATATAATTCCACCATTGACAGTTCAAAATGTATTTTAGAATGCAGAATTCCCCTTTCTGCTCTGTGGCGCACTTTCCTGCCACGGATCGAATCACGGCACAGAAACGAAATTGCCTGTTAGGATGATACAGTTTTGTACCTAAGGGCTTCAACAGCAGAAAGCGAAAAATTTTGGAGGAGGAAAATCCATGCTGGATTATTTGATCAAAAATGCCACGGTGGTGGACGGAACCGGTGCAGCCGGCTACACGGCCAGCGTAGGCGTAAAGGGCGACAAGATCGCCGCCATCATCGCGGAGGGCGAGCTGCCCGAGGCCAAGGAAGTCATCGACGCCAATGGCCAGATCCTTGCTCCCGGCTTTATCGACATTCACAGCCATGGGGACATCACGCTGCTGCACGACGCCACCGGCGACAACATGAACGTACAGGGCGAGACCACCTATGTGGGCGGCAACTGCGGTCACGGCATGGCCCCGCTTCATAAGCAGGACTATATTGACTGTGTGATAGACTCGTTTTCCAAATTCTGGGCTAACAAGGAAACGCCTATTACCTGGAAAACCTTTGCCGAATGGCTCGACTTTACCCGCAAGATCCCCATGGGCGTGAACTACGCTCCTCTGGTGGGCCATCATGCCCTGCGCAGCAGCGTCATGGGTATGAACTATGAGCATCCTGCTTCTGCTCAGGAGCGGGAAGAGATCAATGCCCTGCTGGAAGAGGCTCTGGACGCCGGAGCCTTTGGCATGTCCATCATGATGGATCCCGGTGTTCCCGGTCACTTTGCCGACCGCGCCGAGCTTGAGAAGCTGTTCAAGACATTGGAGGACCGCGACTCTTTCATAACTTCCCATACCCGCCACCATCAGGGCCAGTGGCCCAGCGATGACGGCAGACACTTCTACGGTGTTTACGTGGGCGAGAAGGGCGACGTGGCCTGCGGCCGTTATCACGGCCTGCTGGAGTTCATGGAGCTGTTCAAGACCACGCCCAAGCTGACGGCCTGCTACTCTCACCTGACCAATGCCTTCGTGGCCCCCATGCCCCACTCTCAGGCGCTGGAAGACGCCATGCTGGACGAGACCCTGCGCATTTTCGTGGACGAGCCTGCCGAAGAGGGTTTCCCCGTTTACTTCAACATTCTGCCCCACGAGCACAGCGTGGGCGTGATCCAGAAGGTGGCGAACAATCTGTCCCGCAGCATGATCTTTGAGCCCCGCTATCAGGAGTTCGCCTCTGCAGACGGTCTGCTGGAGCGTCTGAGCGATCCCGATTTCCGCAAGGAATACAAGGAGTTCATTAAGAGCGGCAGAGTCAAGATCGGCATGCTCTCTCCCGCGGTGGACGCCTACTGGTCCGACTGCTTCACCTTCGTGGAGGCCAAGGACGAGTCCGTTCTGGGCAAGACTTTGCTGGAGGTCACGAAAGAACGCGCTCCCGGCAACTATGACGAGCTGATCTATCACAACTGCTATGATGTGATCTTCGACATGGTTCTGGAAGATCCCGACCTGGCCTGGGCGCTGACCCGTGACAAGCGCGAGTATCAGGGTGTGAAGAAATTGGCAAGCCATCCCCGCTGCATGCCCATGGCAGACTCCGGCACCTTTGCCCTCGATACCGACAAGTGGGCCGGCGACGGCTGCAATACCGGCACTTATCCGCTGGCCTTCACCGCCATGGTGCGCTATCTGGTAGACGTGAGCCGTGACGGCGGCTGCATCGGCATGGAGGAAGCCATCCGGAAGATCACCTCCCTGCCCGCCGACCTCATCAAGATGAATGACCGCGGCCGCATTGCCGAGGGCCTGCAGGCCGATCTGGTGCTGCTGGACTGGGAGAAGCTGGGCTATACCATCGACTTCAACCGTCCCACCCTGCCTCCCGACGGCATTCGCTATGTTTGGGTCAACGGCGTTCCCGCTCTGGCAGAGGGCAACCTGACCCACACCCTGACCGGTCAGGTCATCACCCGCAGTTGATCGCAGCTCCTGACATTTTCCATCGGCGGCCTTTGCCTCTGCAAGGGCCGCCGATCCTTTTTGTTTGTTAACAAGACGGCTCGAAGCCTGCAACGCCTCCCCCAAAAAGCAGCATAAAAGCAACCAGTGATTGTAAGAGAGGCGGCAATCTTACATTCTCTGGTTGCTCTATGATTTTTATTATATGATTTTGTTTGTCCGCTTGACGGGGCTCGCTTATCTTGTCAGGCACCGTCAATAAACGAATGCCCTACCGGCAGCCGTAACTCGAGAGGTTCATTGATTTCCGGTGTTGGTTTGTTCATAGGGATTTCTTGCTTTGTTCAACCCATATTTTTTGATTTTTCGGTATATTGTAGGACGACTGACCCCCAGCATTTTGGCTGCCTCACTCAGATTTCCGCCGCTTTCATGAAGAATCGTTATTAATTCCGAATATTCCCGTTGTTCTTTATTGGAAAGCATATTGGCCTCAGGGGCTTTATGAGCTACTGACAATTGTCCGGAATCTTTTTCTATATCCTTTAGGGATACAAGCAATTGTTCCGGCAGATCCTGAGGTTCAATCAGTAAGCCTTTACATACAAGAACCGCTCGCTCAATGACATTTTCCAGTTCCCGCACATTACCCGGCCAGTCATAATCCATCATCACCTTTAATGCTTTTTGTGAAATAGAGGTTACGCGTTTATCAAAGGATCGCCCATATTTTTGAATAAAATAATTGCTCAATGGCAGGATATCCTCCAGGCGTTCCCGCAAAGCCGGAAGCCGAATGTTCAAAACATTCAAGCGATAATACAAATCCCGACGGAACGTATTGTCAGCAATTCGTTTTTCCAGATTTTGATTTGTTGCCGCTATAATCCGAACATCTACCTTAATAGGTAATTTGCCGCCAATTCGAACAATTTCTTTTGTTTGTAAGACTCGAAGCAACGCCACCTGTATTTCATAGGGCATATCTCCAATTTCATCCAAAAAGATAGTTCCGTTATTCGCCAATTCAAATTTTCCCAGATGTCCGCCCTTTTTTGCTCCGGTAAATGCCCCGGCTTCGTAACCAAATAGTTCACTTTCGATGAGAGATTTCGGTATGGCTCCACAATTGATGGCAACAAACGGGCCGTTGGCGCGAGGGCTGCTGTTATGAATCGCTTGCGCAAACATCTCTTTACCGGTTCCGCTCTCTCCAGTAATAAGTACTGCGGGAGAATGTTTGGCAGCGATCTCTGCCGTGTCTCGGACGGATCGGAGAGATTCTGAGTCGCCAATAATATCCCGGAAAGTAAAAGATGCCTGAGAAAAAGCCATGTCTGCTACAATTTTATTGAAATCCGAGGATTTTTGCATCTGCATAAAATACTCGCCCATGTGCTCTGCCACTCTTCTGACAGTGCAGCGCAGGGCACTGTATTTTTGCACAGGAATCAGATCGCAGGAGAAGGTGCCTTTCTGATCCAAAATTTGTTCGATCTGATCAAAATTCTCCGGGCATATCTTGCTATCCAGGTAGGAGAATATGTTGCTCTGGGAAAACTGTTTTTTTGCCGCCGCAGACGCGCAAAGCATATCCGCCGCGTGGCTGTTGGCCGCATAGATGGAGCCATCCCGCCGAAAGTAGACCGCACCGGCATCTACTGCCTCCAGGGCGGTATTCAGTTTCTGATTCGTAGCAGCAATATCCGCGTTCTGTCGGCGCAGTGCCAGCTGCTGAGAGATAGCACCAGCAGCCAGGACTGTCAGGCCAAGAGTGTGGTCATGGCTGTTTTGCCAATAACCGGAAATGCCGATGACACCCAGGCACCGACCGGTTCCGTGCTCATGAATAGGTGCGGCTGAACCGGCAACGATATCATCGATCTCGGAGGGGTGTTCTGCGGATACGATCTGGAAAGGTTTGTCCAGTTGAAGACAGGCGTAAAACAGGCCGGGATATGAGGAGTCCGCACCGCGGTAGGAGCCCTCCACCAGATCGGTAGATTCTGCTACCTTCAGCATATGAGGACTTCCCACCATCTTCAGAATCACACCTTTGTCATCCACTAGTGTAATCCAGAAGCTGTCCTCCTGCAAAAAACTGTGTAACAGCTGCATATACGGTTCTGCGACAGATATCAACTCCGCAGAGTTCTGCAGAGCCTCCGCGAACTCTTGTTGAGACGCGCGCGCCTTGCGGGATGAATTCGGAGTCCTATTGAAAATGTAATACGCTTCCCAGCATGCCAGAATCTCCGGCCGGACATCTGTGATTTCCGCCAGACTACCTGTTCTGAAATAGTCACTCCGCATTTTCCGGACATGGTCCAGATACGTTTTATCAAACAAATCTATTGTTTCCATATTGTTCCTCAACTTCAAAATAATCCTCAAACAACTTTAGTGTTCTTATTATATTACACCTGTAATACTTCTTCAACTGTTACACATGTAACTATTTATTACATTTTTCAGGGAGTCCTTTTTTGAAGGCTCCTTTTTTCTTGCCAGATGCCGAAAAACGCTTCCATCTCATCCCTGTTTTTTGAAAAGGATCGCAAAGAGACGAGTTGGCATGATTTTTGCTACATTATATCTTCCGATGGACATTTTATAAATTACAGCTGTCCTATCACATCTCACGTTAGGAGAAGAAACATGAATTACTTGCAGTGGTTGACTCAAAATACTCCAACTAAGTTTTGGCACGATTCTGCCATCCCTTCCGAAATCGACTCCGCTATCGAAAACGGCGCTCTGGGCGTAACTACAAATCCCGTCCTGACTTATAAGACGCTCCAGGCTGTTCCCGCGTTTTGGCAGCCTCAGGTTGATCAGATCCCCAAAGATCTGACGCCTGCCGAGCACGCCGAAGCTTTGCTGAAGATGGTGGCCGTTTACGCAGCCGATAAGTTCCGCAAGGTATTTGAAGAAACCGACGGCCAGCACGGCTATGCGCTGGGCCAGCTGGATCCCTCCATTTGCATGGACAGCGAGAAGATGATTGCACAGGGCCTGCGCTATGCATCCTGGGCAGACAACATTTCCGTGAAGACGCCCTCTGTAATGGCAGCGCTGCCTCTGGTGGAAGAGCTGGCATCCCGCGGCATCGCCGTATGCACCACCCTGAACTTCTCAGTGTCTCAGGCTATGGCAGTAGGTGACGCCTACATGCGTGGCCGCGCCAAAGCCGTCGCAGCCGGCATCCATCCCAAGCCCATCTTCGTGGTACAGCAAGGCGGCCGTCTGGACGAGTATCTGCTGGAGGTCAACACCGACAATCGTCTGGGTGTGGATCCCGAAGTGATCAAGAACGCAGGCAACGCCATCTGCAAGAAGGTTTATAACCTCTTCAAGGCGCGCAGCATTCCCGCCGTGGTCATGCCCGCAGGTCTGCGCGGCGTCCATCACCTGACCTCTATGGCCGGTGCCGATATGACCTTCTCCCTGCAGGCACGCGTGCAGCAGATGACCATTGAAGCAGATCCCGAGCGCGTTCTTCACATTGATGATGAGATCCCCTCCAGCGTCATCCGGGAACTCTGCAAGATTTCCGAGTTCGTCCGTGCATACGAAGAAGGCGCACTGAAGCCTGAAGAGTTCAGCACCTTCGGCGTGACCCAGAAGACCATGTCTCAATTCCTGTGGACCGGCTGGGTGCCCCTGGAGACTTATCAGAAGGTTCCTATGGGTGCAAGATGGTTCTAATTGACAGGAGGAAGTCAAATATGGAGAAGATGCTGACGGGAAAAATGGCCCTAGTCACCGGCGGCGCCGGTGAAATGGCAACTGTGATTGCAAAAACACTGGCTCGTGAAGGTGCCGGCATTGTTCTGGTAGATCTGTCTGCGCGTGTTACAGCCTTGGCAAAGGAAATTCATCAGGAGTTTGGCGTGCCTGCGTTTGGATACGCTTACGATTTGTGCAACTTTGCCGGCCATGCGGATTTTATCCAGCAGGTTGAACAGGAATGCGGAGAAATTCAGATTCTTGTTAATGTTGCGGGAATCACCAATACCGTTACATATCGTGATATTACGGAAGCCGACTGGGATAAAATGATGAGCATCAATCTCAAGGCCCCTTTTTTCTTCACTCGTGAACTGTTTTTCCGTATGCAGGAGCGTAAAGAGGGACGCATCGTGAACCTGGGCTCCATCTCCGGCGAGCGCGGCGCAAAATATGCCGGCCCTCATTATTCCATCTCCAAAGCTGGTTTGATCTGCTTCACCAAGGTGCTGGCAAAGCTGACTGGTGATTCCGGTGTGACGGTTAACACGGTTTCTCCTGGTATTATTGCATCCCGTATGACCAATGATCTTGGCTCTCAGGTTTATTCTTTCGATGTCCCTATGGATCGCATGGGGACACCACAGGAAGTGGCCGACGCAATTCTTTATCTGGTCTCTCCATTGGCAACCTATGTGACAGGTCAGAATCTCAGCGTCAACGGCGGACAGTCTATGCGCTGATCTGGCTGAAAGGTAGCTGGTTCAGAGCCAAAAAACGGAGGAAATACTATGAAAGGTTTAGTGAAATTTGCACTGGGGCCGGAAGGTGTTGGTCTGCAGGACCTGCCCGATCCCGTTCCCCAAGAAGGAGAACTAAAGGTGAAGGTTCTGGCTGCCAGTATCTGCGGCAGTGACCTTCACGCCATGCATGACGAACGCTCTGTCTCTATGCCCATCGTGATGGGTCACGAATATGTGGGGCAGGTGGTGGAGACCTGCGGTGATGTGGGCGCCTTCCAGGTTGGAGACTGGGTTCTGTCACTTCCCGCTTGTTACAGCTGCGACACCTGCGAGCTGTGCCGCGCCGGCATGGTAACGCTCTGTAAGGAGCGAAAGTCGATCGGGTCTCACAGAAACGGTGCCATGGCAAATTATGTGGTTGTGCCCGCCAAATACTCCTACAAAGTTCCTGCAGACGCAGTGACCCGAAAGGACAAGATTGCCTATGCTCTGACGGAACCCCTGGCCTGTGTTGTTCGTGGTGTCTGCGAAAAAATAAACGTGAACCCGGGCGATACTGTCGTGGTCAGCGGTCCGGGTGTTATGGGCCAATTTGCCTCTCAGGTATTCAAGGCTATGGGGGCTTATGTGATCGTCTCCGGGCTGCCTATGGATGCCGAAAAGCTGGAACTGGCAAAGTCCTTGGGTGCTGACGAGGTGGCGACCAGCTTTGAAGGTCTGCTGAGAGCCGTTTATACGCACAATCCTGCCGGTGCCGACATCACCTGCGATTGCACCGGTGTTGTTCCTTCCCTGAAGACCTGTATGCAGGTGATTCGTCCCCTCGGCACACACCTTCAGCTGGGCATGTTCGGCGGCGACGTTTCCTTCCGATTGGACTACATGTTTGATAGGGAAGTACATTATGTTCCCTCGAACTCCACTGCTACTACATCCTGGGAGCGCACCTTGAAACTACTGGCAGACAAGAAGGTCACGATGGCTCCCTTCGTTTCCATGGAGACCCCTCTGGATGACTGGAGAACCGCGTTCGACGCTGTGATTCAGAAAAAGGTCTATAAGGCCGTCCTGCTCCCCGATAACGTTTTTCCCGATCTATAAAACCAATTTAAAGGAGTATTGATATGAACATTATTTACCGCAACGATGTAACTGAACAGCTTCTTCCCGGCCGCTTCATGCAGAAGATCGTTGGCAAGGCCGCAGATGGCTATGTATCCGACAGCCAGATTTTAAACATTGGATATTGCCGCTACTGTGCCGAGGCCGGCCCCATGGAACCTCACATGCACGCAGAAGAAACCGTACAGATTCTTAGTGCCGACCGGGCCTGGGTCCGGTTTGGTCCCGCCAAGGACGATCTGCCCACCAAGGTTATGCTGGAAAAGGATATGACGCTGCATATTCCGGCGGCTGAATGGCATGTCTTTGAGTATGAGGAAGGCGGTTCCCTTGAGATCCTGTTCATCTACGGTGAGAAGATTGCGCTGTAAGGACTTGCTGACGAAGCCCATGAAACATTTCTTTCCTATCTTGCCACAAATTCAGAAAGCGCAGTTTTCCTGTTAACGGAGGATGTATTTATGAAAATCAAAATTGGCGTCCTTGGCGCCTATCGCGGTATCACAATGAGCAAGTTCCTGATGAAATATCCCGACGCAGAGCTGGTGGCGGTGTGCGACAAATACCGTCCCGCGCTGGATAGAGTGCGCGCAACGGCCAACGAGCTTGGCCTGAATGTCCAGCTGTTCGAGGATTTTGATGAGTTCCTGAAATGTGACATGGACGCCGTGGTGCTGGCAAACTACGCCACGGAGCATGCCCCCTATGCCATTCGCTGCCTGAACAGCGGCCGCCATGTTCTCTCTGAGGTCATGGCCGTGCAGACCCTGGCGCAGGCCGTGGAACTGGTGGAGGCCGTGGAGAAGAGCGGCAAGTATTACGGCTACGCCGAAAACTTCTGCTACTTCCGTGGCTGCATGGAAATGCGCCTGCGTTTTGACCGCGGCGACATCGGCACATTTACCTATGGCGAGGGCGAGTATGTGCATGACTGCTCCTCCCGCTGGCACGAGCTGACCTACGGTGATCCCAATCACTGGCGCAATCACACCTACATCAACTACTATTGCTCCCACTCTCTGGGCCCCGTACTGTTCATTACCGGCGAGCGCCCCAAGCGCATTGTGGGCTTTGAAAACCAACCCTGCGAGTCCATGCGCAGTCAGGGTGCCCGCTTTTCCGCTGCCGGCACAATTCTCTGCCAGACCGAAAACGGCAGCATGATCAAGGCCCTACACGGCCACCTGAAGCGTGAGCCTACGAGTTACTGGCACTCTATTTACGGCACCAAGGGCTGCATGGAATCCGACCGCTGGGGTGAAGGCCGTACCGACCGTCTGCACTCCTATGTGGAAGGCCCCGAGTACTGCAAGGGCGATTACGAGTTCTACGAGCCCAAGCGCTATATCGATACCGAGCTGTCCCGCGAGACCACGACTCACTTCGGCGCGGACTTCTATACCGGCTATTTCTTCCTGGAAAAACTGCTGGGCCGCGAGGACGGCAAGTACTCCATTGATGTCTATCGTGCTCTGGATATGTCCCTGCCCGGCATTCTGGCATACCGTTCCATTCTGAACGGCAACAAGCCCATGGAATTCCCCGATTTCCGCGATCCCGCCCAGCGCGAGCTGTACCGCAACGACCACGCCTGCGTGGATCCCGAGATCGCCGGTGACGCGGTGGTTCCCTCTTCCTCCTTCCCTGTGGAGGAACTGTCTCTGGAAGGCTACGCCGCCGTCAGAAAGCGGTGGGAAGAGGCTGAGGCCAAGAAAGCCATCACCACCTCCGGCAGCGAAAAGTAAGCCCCAAAAACACAGCTGCACATTTTTCAAACAAAGCAAGGGAAGAAAGAGAACCTTACAATTAATTTCACCGCAGAAGCCACCTGCAAAATTGATTTGGGGTGGAAATATGCCTATGGCGTCAAGTCAACCGGGAATTACCGTGTAATTAAGGAGTTCTGGGTATGTCATGCACTGGAGAGCCGTGATCAATTTCTGCTATCTGCTGCATTTTCTATCAAATGATCGTAGTACAGCGCGATAATTCGCACACACGCCCTGGTTCTTGTTTTTGAATCCTACAGTTGCCGCTTTTTATATTCCGGCGGCGTATGGGCGGCTTGTGTCTTGCGCCGACCCCAGAACTGGAAAGAAGACTGGGGCAGACCCGGGTTCATTTGATAGCTTCAAGCCCCTCCTCGCACGCCAAAGAATAGTGGTCACCGAAAAACAGCAAAAATCGGCACCGGCGTATTGCCGGTGCCGATTTCATATTATCGTTTCGCTTTTTCTACGGGCAAACCACTCAGATAGCGGCGCACCACATCAAAGGCATGATTGGTGGCCAGATCCTGAATCCGGTCACGCCGCCGCTTGCCCAGATCCAGCTTGCGGCAGAAGGTTTCCTCCGGGGTGGCAAGGCCGATATACACGATGCCCACCGGCGTTCCCCGCTCGTCGGGGTCGGGACCGGCCACGCCGGTCACAGATACCGCCACCTCCGCACCGGTGATACGGCAGGCGCCCTCCGCCATGGCGCGGGCACATTCTTCGGACACAGCACCGTGGGCCGCCAGCAACTCCCGCGGCACTCCCAGCACATCCCGCTTCACATCCGTCCAGTAGCTGACGACACCGCCGCGGTACACGGAGGACACGCCCGCCAGCGCAGTCAGCCGTTCCGCGATGCGTCCGCCGGTGCAGCTTTCCGCCGTGGCCATGGTCCAGCCCCGCTCTTTCAGCAGCCGGACACAGACATCCTCCAGTCCCGGCACATCCACGCCGTAGACCACATCGCCCAAAAAGGCGGTGATCTCCTCCACCACAGGAGCCAGCATGCCCTCCGCCTCCTCCACACTGTGAGCCTTGGCGGTGGCCCGGAGACGCACCTCGCTGGGTTTGGCATAGGTAGCAAGAGAGGGGTTCTCCATGCGTTCCATTTTATCCCGCAGCAGTTCCTCCATGGGGCTTTCGCCGAGGCCGAAGGTCATAATGTCGTGGGACAAAATGACTTCATCGGAAATGCTGCGCAGATAGGGAATCACGCAGCGGCGCAGCATGGTCAGCATCTCAAAGGGAGGGCCGGGCAGCATCAGCACATGGACGCCATCCGCTTCAAAGGCACAGCCGGGGGCGGTGCCCACGGGGTTGTCGAAAATCACGCAGCCTTCAGGCAATTCCGCCTGCTGATAGTTGTTGGCAGGCATGGGAATGTGGGCTTTTTCTTCAAAAAACACGCGGATTTCTTCCAGAATCTCCGGATGAAACACCAGTTTCTGACCGAATGTCTCGCAGATGGTCTGCTTGGTCAGGTCGTCATAAGTGGGGCCGAGACCGCCGGTGGTGATGATAACATCCGCCCGCTTGCGGGCGATCTTCAGCGCCTCTTTCAGCCGCGCGGGGTTATCGCCCACCACGGTGTGCCAGAACACATTCACGCCCACGGCGGACAGCGCCTGCGAGAGATCCTGCGCATTGGTATTTGCGATGTTGCCCAGCAGCAGCTCGGTGCCGACGGCAATCAGTTCTGCGGTATGTGACATCGTCCTCTCTCCTTTCAGAACACACAGGGACAGGCAGGCCGCCTGTCCCTGTTCTTTTTACGGTTTCACGCGGATCCAGCTCTGGTTCTCCAGCGCCTCAGCCACCAGTGCATCCACATCCAGCACGGCCTCAGCAGCACGCACAGCCTCGATGTCGGGACGGATGGCAGGATGACGGGGCGTAAAGACGGTGCAGCAATCCTCATAGGGGAGGATGGACGTCTCATAGGTGCCGATCTCACGGGCCAGACGGATAATCTCCACCTTATCGGTACCGATCAGGGGACGCAGGATGGGCATGGTGGTCACATCCTCGGTGACACCCAGCGCCATCATGGTCTGGCTGGCCACCTGACCGAGAGATTCGCCGGTCACCAGCGCATGGGCGCCAGCCTTTTTCGCCACGGCCTCGGAAATACGCATCATAAAGCGGCGCATGATGAGGGTGAAGTACTCCTCAGGGCAGTTTCTGCGGATCTCCTCCTGAATTTTGGTGAAGGGGATCACATGGATCAGCATCCGGCCGCAGTAGGGGGTCAGTTCCTGTGCCAGTTGGATCACCTTATCCTGTGCCTGCTGGGAGGTATAGGGGGGAGAAACGAAGTGGACCATCTCCAGCTCCACGCCGCGGCGGGCGATCATCCAGCTGGAAACGGGAGAATCCAGACCGCCGGAAAGCAGGCTGACGGCACGGCCGCCGGTGCCCACAGGCAAGCCACCCGCACCGGCAACAGAAGGTGCGTGGACATAAGCGTGCTTTTCACGGATTTCCACATACACGGTCAGGTCGGGCTTATGCACATCCACGGCCACATGAGGGAAGGCCTCGGCCAGTTCTCCACCCACGGTCTGAGAAATCTGGATGGAGTTGAGGTGGAAGTTCTTGTCTGCGCGCTTGCTCTCCACCTTGAAAGTCTTGGCTGCGGCAAATGCGTCGGCCAGATAGGTCTTGGTAGTCTCCACAATGGCATCGATATCCTTTTCGCAGGGTACGGCGCGGGCAATGGTCACCACGCCGAAGATCTGCTTGGCAGCCTTGTAGGCGGCCTCCATGTCGCAGTCATCCTTCTGGGGCTCCACATAAATGGTGCTCTGACGGACATAGACCTGAAAACTGCCGCAGGCCTTCATGCGGTGGCGCACGGTTTTCACCAGTTTGTCCTCAAAGGAGCGGCGGTTCAGGCCCTTCAGGACCACCTCACCCAGCTTCAGCAGCAGCATTTCGTTGTTGTTCATCATAGGGTTTCCTCCGAACGTAAATTCAATGATCGGCACATATTATACCGCATTCCCCCTTTGAGGAAAAGAGCGTTTTTTCAGAAAACCGCATTTTCTGCGCCGCTTTTCCGGTAGCAACGATCTATTTGTAACCGAAATGAAATGGTTTTGCCGGGGTGGGTATGCTATAATTGTCCTAAACAGGCCATGACACCTTGAAGTTGCGCGGAAATTTTTTGCAAATAGGCCGCTGTAAACTTCAGGTTGGTGGAATTTTTCTCAAAAATCTCCCATACTGATGGCAGAAAGGCGGGGATGAGATGTCCTTTGGAGAACAGCTGCAAGCCGTGCGGCGCAAAAACGGATTGACGCAGGAAGAGTTTGCCACACAGCTGAATGTTTCCCGGCAGGCGGTTTCCAAATGGGAATCCTCCCGGGGCTATCCAGAAATCGAAAAGATCATTTACATCTGTAACCGGTACGGTACAACCATGGATGAACTGTTCGCAGAGGAAGTCCCCTCAACGCAGGCTGCCGAGCAGCCGGCTCCGCCTATTACCGAAGCTTTCCACGACGACCGGACGCTGAAAAAGGTCCTCTCGGACTTTTCCAGCAACCTGTCCTACGGGAAGAAGCTGATGATCGGCGGACTGCTTGCCGCCGCTGCCCTGCTAATCCTGCTGACAAGTCACCAACTGAAAGGAGGAACCGACCGCATGATGACCATCGTCTGGACTGCCGCCATCATCCTCTTCGGCGTGGTAGAGGCTGCAACGGCAGGTCTGGTGAGTATCTGGTTCGTAGCCGGCGCGCTGGTGGCGCTGATCGCCGCTTTTGTGGATGCGTCGCTGGTCGTCCAGATCATTCTGTTTCTTGTAGTCTCCGCCGTGGCACTATCTCTGACACGGCCCATGCTGCGCAAGATCACCAACGCCAACGCCATCCCCACCAATGCCGACCGCGTACTGGGCGAAACGGCAAAAGTCACTGAAACCATTGACAACGAAAACTCTGTCGGCGCCGTCTATGTGGACGGCAAAACCTGGTCGGCCCGCAGTACGGATGGCTCCATCATCCCCGTAGGCAGCCGGGTGTATATTGAATCCATGCAGGGGGTAAAACTCCTGGTAAAGAAATCTGAAGAAAAAGCGGAGGTACAGTAATGGACAATATCATTGGATTCGGAGCAGTCATTCTTCTGATCGTTCTGCTTCTCATTCTCATCATCAGCAACATCGTCATCGTGCAGCAGTCCAGAGCTTATGTTATAGAGCGGCTGGGTGCATTCCGCGCGGTGTGGAATGTGGGCCTGCACCTGAAGATCCCCTTCATTGAGCGCGTGGTGAAGAAGGTCTCCCTGAAGGAGCAGGTGGCGGATTTTGCCCCCCAGCCTGTCATTACCAAGGATAACGTCACCATGCAAATCGACACCGTCATCTACTTCCAGATCACCGATCCCAAGCTGTACACCTACGGCGTGGAGCATCCCATGAACGCCATTGAGAACCTGACTGCCACCACCCTGCGTAATATCATCGGCGAGCTGGAGCTGGACCAGTCCCTGACCTCCCGCGACACCATCAACGCCAAGATGCGCTCCATTCTGGATGAGGCCACCGATCCCTGGGGCATCAAGGTCAATCGCGTGGAGCTGAAGAACATCATCCCGCCCAAGGAGATCCAGAACGCCATGGAAAAGCAAATGAAGGCCGAGCGTGAACGCCGCGAGTCCATTCTGCAGGCCGAGGGCAGCAAGCAGAGCCAGATTCTGGTGGCAGAGGGCGAAAAGCAGTCTGCCATTCTCCGCGCCGACGCGGAAAAGCAGGCCGCCATCCTCCGTGCCGAGGGCGAAAAGGCTGCCCGCATCATGGCCGCCGAAGCCGAGGCCGAGGCCATTGCAAAGGTGCAGCAGGCGCTGGCCGACTCCCTGAAGCTGCTGAACGAGTCCGCCCCCAACGATCAGGTGGTGAAGCTGAAGTCCCTGGAGGCCATGGAGAAAATCGCCGACGGCAAGGCCACCAAGATCATTATCCCCAGCGAGATTCAGGGTCTGGCAGGCCTCGCCGCCAGTGCAAAGACGGTCTTTGATACCGAGGATCCCAAGGCATAATTTTCGTCAAAAAGCCTGCCCGTTCGGCAGGAATCCGTAAAACAAGCAAAGGCCAAGCTGCATGTTGCAGCCTGGCCTTTTTATGGTTTGCTCTGCACAGCAGGACATGTCACATGGAAGTGCCCGCTTGTCTCTGCCCCACAACACGAAATTTGTTTATCGCTTTTTATAAAGAACAAGCTCTGGATCTGCACCATTCTCCCCGTAAGTGCAGACCAGTAAAAACCGCATATTCGCAGCTATGCCGAAACATCTGTCTCCGCCGAACTCACAGGCAAGCTGGTTTCCAAGATAGGTGGCGTCATCATTCAGGAACTCTACTTTTTCCCCGTTTTCCAGCGTATATTCCAGATTGATAAAGCTGCCTGAAAGCACATTCAGGCTTTCCACCTTTGGCAGCCCCTCGATACGCAGCGCATTGAATTCGTCCATGAGCTGTTTCTTAAATTCTTCAAATTTTTCTCCCCCACCAAGTTCCGAATACCGCTTCCAGAAATCCAGCGTGAATTCGCCGTCGTGATAGCACCACTTGCAGTATTCCTCGTTGAACAGGCCATCAGTTTCTTTGCTGGTGGTGGAGTCATCCAGAGACATTCCGCAGCAATGACAAACCATCTGCCTCGGCGAGCCGAGAAGCGTATTGATGGAAACATCAAACAGCTTTGACAGCCGTTTTAATGTTTCTGTGTTAGGCGTGGTCTCCCCGTTTTCTCAACGGGAAACGGCCTGACGGGTAACATATACTTTTTCTGCAAGCTCATCCTGCGATAGGCCTTTTTTCGTTCGGAGTTCAAAAATCACATCTTTCACATCCATGCAGCATCACCTCAAACATATTGTATCATCGAGATACATATGAGACAAGCAACCGCCTGTTGCCACCAGACGTCTGCACAAAAACAGGCACGGCAGCTTGAACTGCTGTGCCTGTTTCACAGTTTTTCTGTTACCCTTTTAAAATATCCGTATTGCGATATTGAATGGCCTCTGCTAAATGAATGGCGGAGATATTCTCCTCCCCGTCCAGGTCGGCAATGGTGCGGGCCACCCGCAGAATCCGGTCATGGCTGCGGGCGGACAGGCTCATGCGGGCAAAGGCGTTTTTCATCAACACCTCTCCAGCTCCATCCAAGCGGCAATATTCTGCAATCATAGACGCGGGCATTCCTGCATTGCAGGCAACATCCGTGCCTGCAAACCGCTTTGCCTGCAGGGCACGGGCGGCATCCACCCTCGCTTTGACTTCAGCCGAGGACTCCGGTTGGCTCTTGCGGCGCATGGCCTCGTACTCCACCGAGGGCACATTCACATGCAGGTCCATGCGGTCCAGAAGCGGACCGGAGATTTTTTCCACATACCGCTCCACATCCCGTGCAGAGCAGGTGCATTTCCCGCTGGGATGGCCCCGCCAGCCGCAGCGGCAGGGGTTCATGGCGCACACCAACTGGAACCGGGCCGGCATGTGCAGTGTTCCTCCTGCACGGGCTACCGTGACCTCGCCATCCTCCAGCGGCTGGCGCATGGCCTCCAGCACATCCCGGTGAAATTCCGGCAGTTCATCTAAAAACAGCACGCCGTTGTGGGCCAGCGAGATCTCGCCGGGCCGCATGGCAGGCCCGCCGCCCACCAGCGCCGCAGCAGAAGCCGTATGGTGGGGCGCACGGAAAGGCCGCTGCACCAGCAACGGATTTTTGGGGTCAGCCAGTCCCGCCACGGACCAGATGCCCGAAACTGCCAGCGCCTCATCCCGTCCCATGTCCGGCAAAATCGAGGGTAGCCGCTTTGCCAGCATACTTTTGCCCGCGCCGGGAGAGCCGATCATCAAAAGGTTATGTCCGCCGGCCGCCGCCACTTCCAGCGCCCGCCGCACATTTTCCTGCCCCATGACGTCCCGCAGATCAGGAAATTCTGTTTTTTCTGCCGTGGGGCTCCATGCAGGCACTGGTGTCAGGCGTTGTTCGCCTTTCAAATGCGCCACAAGGGCGTTTACATCCGGCACGCCGTAGACGGTCAGTCCACCGGGCAGCGTGGCTTCGGCGGCGTTTTCCGCAGGCACAAACAACTGACGAATGCCCGCCTCCTTTGCCGCCATCGCCATGGGCAGCACGCCGGCAATGCCCCGCAGCGTACCTGTCAGGGATAATTCTCCAATAAAGGCTGCATCCTTCGGCAGTCCGGGCAGGTCGCCTCCGGCTGCTAAAATACCTACAAAAATGGGCAGATCGTACACTGTGCCCGCCTTTTTCTGTCCGGCGGGGGCTAAATTCACTGTAATGCGGCTGACCGGAAATTTGGCGCCGCTGGTCTTAATGGCGGCGCGGACACGCTCCCGTGCCTCCCGCACGGCGGCATCCGGCAGGCCCACCACATCAAAAGCAGGCAATCCGCCGGAGAGAAAGCATTCCACCGACACTTCATATCCGGAAATCCCATTCAGCCCCAGCGACCGTACCGTTACGACCATATTTTCCCCTCCTGCATGTTCCTATGGCATCAGGCAAGCTTTTCCCCATCGCCAAACCTTTTTTGATATTTTAACACAAAGCGTCACGTCAGGGAACCGCCTGCCGAAAAAATGCCGAAATTTACCGCGCCCTTTTGTTCTAACCGCAGAAAAGCGTGAATTTGCGCAAAAAATAACAATCCTCGTGTTTACAGGCTTGACCACCCGTGATATAATGACAAAGCATGAGATTCTGGTGCTTTATGCCCAGAGGTCATGTTTTTGTTAAGCATGCTGTCGATGACAGCAATTTATAGGAGGTAAGAGTTTATGGCAAGAAAGTTCAAGTCCATGGACGGTAACAACGCCGCTGCGTATGTCAGCTATGCGTTTACCGAAGTGGCGGGCATTTTCCCCATCACCCCGTCTTCTCCCATGGCAGACCTGGTCGACCAGTGGTCCGCTGCCGGCCAGAAGAACATTTTTGGCACCACCGTCAAGGTGTGCGAGATGCAGTCCGAGGCTGGCGCCGCAGGTACCGTTCACGGTTCTCTGGGTACCGGTGCAATGACCACCACCTACACCGCATCTCAGGGCCTGCTGCTGATGATCCCCAACATGTACAAGATCGCCGGCGAGCTGCTCCCCTGTGTGTTCCACGTGTCCGCACGTACCGTTTCCAGCCACGCCCTGAACATCTTTGGCGATCACTCCGACGTCATGGCCTGCCGCCAGACCGGTTTCGCCATGCTGGCTGAAGGCAGCGTTCAGGAAGTCATGGATCTGGCTCCCGTTGCCCATCTGGCATCCATCGAGGGCCGTGTTCCCTTCATCAACTTCTTCGACGGTTTCCGTACCTCTCACGAGATCCAGAAGGTCGCCGTGTGGGATTACGAGGACCTGAAGGAAATGTGCAACATGGATGCTGTCGCAGCATTCCGCAAGCACGCTCTGAACCCCGAGCGCCCCAACATGCGCGGCTCTCACGAGAACGGCGATATCTTCTTCCAGCATCGTGAGGCTTGCAACTCCTGGTACGATGCTTTGCCCGAAGTGGTCGAGAAGTACATGGACAAGATCAATGCCAAGATCGGCACTGATTACAAGCTGTTCAACTACTACGGTGCTCCCGATGCCGAGCGCGTCATCATCGCTATGGGTTCCATCTGCGACGTCGCAGAGGAAGTCATCGATTACATGCTGGCTCAGGGCGAGAAGGTCGGTCTGATCAAGGTTCGTCTGTATCGTCCTTGGAGAGCTGACAAGCTGCTGGCTGCTATCCCCGCAACCTGCAAGAAGATCGCCGTTCTGGACCGCACCAAGGAGCCCGGCTCTCTGGGTGAGCCTCTGTATCTGGACGTCGTTGCCTCTCTGGCCAACGCCGGCCGTACCGACATTCAGG
>JAZRCP010000094.1:0-4539 GCA_045659825.1 Dysosmobacter sp.
CAGCAGCTCATAACCCGGAGGTCGCAGGTTCAAGTCCTGTCTCCGCAACCATAAGAACCACTGATTTCGAGAGAAATTGGTGGTTTTTCTTGACTTTTGGGAACCTCCCGGCTATCATCATATCCGGAAATGTAACCCCACAAAGGAGGCCCCAGCCGTGTATCTGGACGATTTGAACACATCTATGACCTTTGACCTGCCCGAGGTCCCCATCAGCAAAGAGCGGATACTGAAGTTTGCAAAGACATACGACCCCTTCCGCCTGCACTACGATGAAGAATATGCCAAAACCACCCGTTACGGTCAATTGGTGGCTCCAGGCGTGATGTCCTTTATGACTGTCTGGGCCAAATTTATGGAACTGGACTTTTTTGGCGAGGAACTGATTGCCGGAAAATCCACGAAAATTGAGTGGTTCAAGCCCGTTTTTGCCGGAGACACACTGAAAGGGTCTGCCCGCATTACCAACATCACGCCGCGCAACGCCCATAACGGCATTGCCGAACTCACTATTGAAGTGTGTAATCAGCACGGAGAGCTGGTACTGACCGATGTGACCGAATCCGTGGTAAAGCGCAAAGTATGATAAAGCACCACCTCATGGGGCTGCTCCGCACGGAGCAGCCCCATGTCCTTTCCCTGTGGCCACACATGCCGTTTTTTGTCTTTTTAGCCGCTGCAAAAATTGCCGACGTCATGGGCCTCTTCTTGTAATTTCCACTGCGTTCCTCTATAATGGAATTTACATATGATTGTTTTCGAACTCTATCAGTTCGGATACAAGACCACAGCAAGGAAAGGACTGATTTCAAATATGGAAAAGCTGCTTCTCTCCGGTAACGAAGCCATTGCCCGCGGCGCGTACGAAGCAGGCGTGAAGGTCTGTTCTGCGTACCCCGGCACCCCCAGCACGGAAATCTTCGAGAATCTTCCTCAGTACAAGGACGCCCTGTACTGCGAGTGGGCCCCTAACGAAAAGGTAGCCACCGAGGTGGCCTACGGCGCGGCCGTGGCCGGCGTGCGAAGCCTGTGCGCCATGAAGCACGTAGGTGTAAACGTGGCAGCCGACCCCATTTTCACCGCCGCCTACAACGGTGTAACCAAGGGCTTTGTCATCGTCAGTGCCGATGACCCCAGCATGCATTCCTCCCAGAACGAACAGGACAACCGCTACTACGCCAAAGCGGCCCGCATGGCGCTGGTGGAGCCCTCCGACTCTCAGGAGTGCATTGACTTCCTGAAAGAGGCCTACGAGATTTCTGAGCGCTTTGACATGCCGGTGATGTTCCGCACCACCACCCGTATCTCCCACTCCAAGAGCATCGTGACGCTGGGTGAACGACAGGAGCAGGAAACTCCCGTCTATGAGCGCAATGTGCGCAAAAACGTCTGCACCCCCGCCAATGCCTACTTAAACCATCCCAAGGTAGAGGCCAACATGGCCGCGCTGGCAGAGTACAGCAACACCTCTCCCATCAACCGCGTCGAGATGAAGGGCGGCAAAGTGGGTGTCATCACTGCCTCCATCGCCTATCAGTACGCCAAGGATGTGTTCCCCGAGGATACCTCCTTCCTGAAGCTGGGCCTGACCTATCCCCTGCCCATGGATCTGATCCGCGACTTCGCCTCCAAGGTGGAAACCCTGTATGTGGTGGAAGAGTTGGAAGGCTTCATGGAAGAGCAGATCAAGGCCGCCGGTATCGACTGCATCGGCAAGGCCAAGGTGGGCCGCCTGTATGAGCAGAACCCCCAGCGCCTGAAGGAAGAGCTGTTCGGCATCAAGCCCGAAACCACCGATGTGGGCGTTGCCGCCGTGTCCCGTCCTCCCGCACTGTGCCCCGGCTGCCCCCACAGAGGCTTCTTCTACACCCTGTCCAAGGGCAAGAACTTCGTCATCTGCGGCGACATCGGCTGCTACACGCTGGGTGCTGCAGCTCCCCTGAGCGCTATGGACACCGTTACCTGCATGGGCGGCGGCTTCTCTCTGGCTGTCGGCATGGCCAAGGCCTTTGAAATGACCGGTCAGGACAAGAAGATCTTCGGTGTGGTGGGCGACTCCACCTTCTTCCACAGCGGCATGACCGGCGCTGCCGAAATCATTTACAACAAGGGCCGCGTGATCCCCGTGGTGCTGGACAACTCCATCACCGGCATGACCGGCCATCAGGATAACCCCGGCAGCGGTATGACGCTGCAGGGCGAGATCGCAGAGGCCATCAAGATTGAAAACGTGCTGGCTGCCTATGGCTACCAGAACGTGATCATTGTCGACCCTCAGGATCTGACTGCCATGCAGAAGGCCGTGGATGACGCACTGGCCTCCGAAGTGCCCGCCGCCATCATTGCCCGCCGTCCCTGCCTGCTGATCAAGCGCCTGAAGCACGACGTTGCCCAGTGCGTGGTGGACAATGATAAGTGCATCGGCTGCAAGAAGTGCCTGAAGGTGGGCTGCCCGGCTGTGATGATGAAGGGCAAGAAGTCCTACATCGATCCCACCCAGTGTGTGGGCTGCACCGTGTGCGCACAGGTTTGTCCTGTGGGCGCCATTTCCAGAAAGGAGTAAGCGGTATGGAAAAGAAAAGCGCGCTTTTGGTCGGCGTCGGCGGCCAGGGTGCCATTCTGGTATCCAAGATTTTAGTGGCCGGACTGATGCAGGCCGGTTATGATGTGAAAATGTCTGAGGTCCACGGCATGAGCCAGCGCGGCGGCAGCGTCTCCACCCAGGTCCACTGGGGCGAGAAGGTCTACTCCCCCGTCATCGGCAAGGGTGCCGCAGACATCGTGGTGGCCTTTGAAAAGATGGAGGCCGTCCGTTACGCAGACTTCCTGAAGCCCGATGGCGTGGCCGTCATCAATGACTATGCGATTCCCTCCTCCACCATTGCGGCAGGCCTGTGCGAGTATCCCGAAGGCTGCCTCGAGGCCATGCAGAATCACTTCAAGTGCTTCACCCTGAACGCCGGCGAGATCGCCATGCAGCTGGGCAATGCCAAGTGCATGAATGTGGTGCTGTTCGGCGCTATGACCAAGGCTCTGGCTATGGACGATATCGACTGGGAGGCCATTATTGCCGAAACCGTGCCCGCCAAGTTCCTGGAACTGAATCTGGCGGCCTACCGCGCTGGCAGAGACGCGGCCCAATAAATACACTCACGGAGGTTGTTGCCATGTTGATGGAACAGTATCGCCAAAAACTTCGCACCCCGGAAGAAGCTGTCAAGGTGGTGAAAAGCGGCGACTGGGTGGATTACACCACCAACGTCGGCTTCCCCCCGCTGCTGGATGCCGCCCTTGCCAAGCGCAAGGACGAGCTGACGGACGTAAAGGTCCGCGGCAATCTGATGTTCGGCCCGCTGCAAATCGTGGAGTGCGACCCCAACCGTGAGCATTTCACCTACAACACCTGGCACTGCTCTGCCTATGAGCGGAAGCTGTGCGACAAGGGCCTTTGCAACTACATCCCCATGATCTTCCGCAATGTGGTGCCCTACTATCGCCACTTCCTGACGGTGAATGTGGCCATGATGTGCGTGACCCCCATGGATAAGCATGGCTACTTCAACCTCTCCAGCGCTACCGGTGTGGCCCGCGGTATTTTAGAGAAGGCGGACTATATCATTGTGGAGGTCAACGAGCATCTACCCCGCGTGCTGGGCGGCTTCGACGAAGTCATCCACATTTCGGAAGTGGACTGCATCGTAGAAGGCCACCATGATCCCCTGCCCCAGTTCCCCGTGCCCGTTCCCACACCGGAAGACATCAAGATCGCAGAGCTGATCGTGCCTCATGTCCGCGACGGTGCCACACTACAGCTGGGCATCGGTGCCATGCCCAATGTGGTGGGTTCCCTACTGGCCCAGTCCGACCTGAAGAACCTCGGCATGCACACGGAGCTGTGCGGCGACGCCTACTACGAACTGTTCAAGGCCGGAAAGCTGACCAACACGCAGAAGGCCCTGCACCGCAACAAGGGCGTGGCAGGTATGATTTTCGGCTCCCAGACGCTGTATGACTGGGTGGACGAGAACCCCGGTGTGATGGCGGCTCCGCTGGAATATGTGAATGCGCCGGAAACCATTGCCAAGATGGACAATCTGATCTCCATCAACAGCTGCATCAGCGTGGACCTGTATGGTCAGGTCTGCGCGGAGAGTGCCGGACTGCGCCACATCAGCGGCACCGGCGGCCAGCTGGACTACCTGACCGGCGCGGCCATGTCCCGCGGCGGCAAAGCCTTTATCTGCATGACCTCGTCCTTCCTTGACAAAAAGGGCGTGCGCCATTCCCGCATCGTGCCCCATTTCAACGGCGATATCATCACGGACCCCCGCAGCCAGGCCTATTTCATCGTGACGGAATACGGCGTGGTAAATCTGGTGGGCCGCACCACATGGGAGCGTGCGGAATTGCTGGTCTCCGTTGCGCATCCCGATTTCCGGGACGATCTGGTTCGTGCCGCCGAGCGGCAGAAAATCTGGCGCCGTTCCAACAAGCGCTGATAAGCTCACCGCTCATTTTTATACAAACAAGCAGAAAACT
>JAZRCP010000095.1:0-11871 GCA_045659825.1 Dysosmobacter sp.
GCAAAAATACAAAATTTAAACTGGACGAGGATACCGAAGCCATTATGCAGAAGTGCAAGGAAAATAGAAGTGAAGTTTTCTGCTGCCCTCATTGTGGCTCTGTTTCTGTTGTCAAAAATGGTACAAGAAACGGCAGACAAAGATACAAGTGTAAGGATTGCCAAAAGGCCTTTGGCGATACATTTGGAACTGTTCTCTACAAGTCCAAGTTGTCGATTGAGAAGTGGAGAAAATTGCTGACCTATACACTCATGAACCAGAGTGTTCGTTTCATTCAGAATGAAACAGGAATGAACCCAAGGACTATCCTCTACAACAGACACAGGATTTCTGAATTGGTAAGGGCATTGGTAGAAAACCTTGACGATTTTGAGAGCATAGCACAGGCAGACGAATACTATATTCCTCTGGCTTTCAAGGATATAAAAGACCCTGAATATTTCATAGAGGTGTTAGGTCGAATGCCAAACACTCGTCTGTCCAGAGATGATAGATACAAGTATGTAGAAGATGCAGGATACACCACAGATTTGGTAGACCAGTTCGACGAGTACAAAGCAGAGGAAATCGCTTGTCTGAATGGGTACATAGGTCAGCAAGACCTGAAATCTTGCAGTAAGGTATCTTCTGCAATCAACGGAATGGCACAGGACAACATCCAGAAAGTTCTGGATAATTTGGATAACCAGCAGAAGAAAAAGAGAGGTTTGAGTTATCAGCAGATTTGTGTTTTGACCTGCGTAGATAGTTCGCAGAAACACTATCTGAACCCTGCTTGTTTAAGCAGACCAGAGCCCAAACACATTCAAGATGGGATAGTACCGCACCTAAAAACGGACACTATTCTGGTAAGCACTCCTCTGGGCCTTTCAATTTGGGTTTGGTGAATGGGTATCATTCCAAGTTGAAGACATTTATGGATGACTACCGAATGATTTCGAGCAAGTATGTTGACAACTATATGGCGCTGTTCTACTGGCAGGAAAAAGAGAAAAAGAACAAAATCCCAACAATGGTAGATAATCTGTTGGGTGTTATGACTATGCCTATGAAGGCAACCTACCTGCATGAGTTCAAGTATAAAGAACTGCCCTTTGACACAAAGAAGTTGCCTTTTGCAGAGGGGTACAAGGTATTCTGGGAAGAACGCAGAAAAATTGATACCTATAAGAGAAATGAGAGAAACAGAAAGAAACGTGAAGAACGAAAACAAAAGCGAGAGGAAAAAGCGAATCAGGCACAATTATTGCAACAGATGGGCACTAATATTGCGGGTATGGACAGTTAATCTTACATTGAAATATAAAACAAAGAGAAAGCCATAGTTCTGAACTTTTTGCTGGATTTTTCCGTCTATATAGATTAGAAACGATTAGATAAAAACTCGACTTTGACAAAGGGGGTGTGATTGTATGAAAAAACCAAGCCTTTTATTGGTGATTATGATTGGAGTATGTGCCATAATTCGGATTATTAAAGCAATTTCTGAAGTTGTTTATCCAACACATAGCAACTCTGTTTTTTGGTTTGTTTTTTATATACTCTGTGCTGTAATTTGGATTGCATTTTTTGTTGTAAATCTGAAAAGCTACCGTTCCAATAAAGAAGATAAAGAAGATTGACAATTCTCAATTTGTTGAACTAAGGTGTTTTTAACACCTTTTTTATTTTGCCTAAAATGAGTGCTTTTTTGGATATTCATCGAAAGTATTCATATCAATACTAAAACACAACAGAGAGCTTTTCAAAAGAGAAAATCTCCACGAAGTCAGCGTTCTCTGCAAACGAGATCGTCTATCGAAATATCGTAAAAGTCAGCAAGGGCAATCAATGTCGAAAGGGTCGGCTCTCGCTCCCCACGCTCGTAATACTGATACGCCCGCAGGCTGATGCCGAGTTGCTCCACAAGTTCCGGCTGTTTCAGCCCACGCTCTTTTCTCAATTGCAACAAATGCTCGGCAAAGCTCATTTTCTCCTCTTTCTATTGACATGCACATTCGCGCATGTTAGAATACCAATATATTCCGCACGATCGTGCATGTCAATTGATTTTTTAGGGGTGCTCGTTATGGAAGACTTCATTACCGCCCTGCTGGACGACCTGAGCGAACGCAGGACCCTCTCCGATGCCAGCGGGGAATATGTCCGCCGCCTGCAGCAGGAGGAATCGGCCTGCCGCGCCCTGTCCGCCACCTTTACGCAGGAGCAGGAAAAACTGTTTTTCGCTTACGATAACGCCCGCAACGCGGCTGCCAGTCTCAGCGAATGGGAATTTGCCCGCAACGCCTTTCTGCTGGCGCGGGAAATCTACCGTTAAACCACTTCGCCGTACAGCGCCCAGGTATTGCTGTCGGTCACTTTGACGTCCATAAACTGTCCAATCAGGGACTTATCACCCTTCAGCCGCACCAGACGGTTGCCCTCGGTACGGGAAGCAAGGGGGAAGTCCGGATCATCGCTCTCTCCGTCCACCAGCACGCGGACGGTTTTGCCGATATACTCCGCGTGAAGCTTTGCAGACATGTTGTTCTGCACCTCCAGCAGCTTGTCGAACCACTTCTGCTTCTCCTTGCGGTCGGCGGGGTCGGGCATTTCGGCGGCCTTGGTGCCGGGGCGGGGAGAATAGATAAACGTGAACAGGGCGTCGAAGCCCACTTCCTCCACCAGAGACACCGTGTCCATGGCCTCTTCCTCCGTTTCACCGGGGAAGCCGATGATCACGTCGCTGGTCAGCACCAGATCGGGCATGACGGACTTGGCATAGCAGATCAGGTCCAGATACTGTTCCCGGGTGTAGCGGCGGTTCATCTCTTTCAGCACGCGGTCGTTACCGGACTGGAAGGGCAGGTGCAGCTGGTGGGCCACATGGCGGCTGCCCGCCATGGTGTCAAACAGCTTTTTCGTGGCATCCTTGGGATGGCTGGACATAAAGCGGATGAGGTACTCGCCCTCGATCTTATCGATCTCCGCCAGCAGGTCAGAGAAATCGTAGCCGATGTCCAGATCGTTTCCGTAAGAGTTGACATTCTGGCCCAACAGGGTGATGTCCTTGTAGCCGGCCTCCACCAGTTCCCGCACCTCGGCGATGACACACTGGGGATCGCGGCTGCGTTCGCGGCCGCGGACGTAGGGCACGATGCAGTAGGAGCAGAAGTTGTTGCAGCCGTACATGATGGACACCCACGCCTTCACGCCCTTTTCCCGCACCACGGGAATGCCTTCGGCAATGGTGCCGTGCTCGTCATCCACGGAGAACACCCGCTTGCGGCTCTCATACACCCGCCAGAGAAGTTCGGGGAACTTCCACAGCGCATGGGGCCCAAACACCAGATTCACCAGCGGATAAGACTTTTTAATGCGCTCGGAAACACGGGTCTCCTGCGCCATGCAGCCGCAGAGGCAGATGACCATCTCGGGATTTTCCTTCTTGGCGTGGGTCAGGGCGCCGAGGTTGCCGAACACCCGATCCTCTGCGTGCTCGCGGACGGCGCAGGTGTTGAGGATCACCAGATCGGCCTCGGCGGGCTTGTCCGTCAGGTTAAAGCCGCAGTCGGCCAGCATACCCATCAGCTTCTGGCCGTCGGCCACATTCTGCTGACAGCCAAAGGTGTCCACGCAGGCCACGGGATGGGCCTCGCGGGCGGTGAACATTTCTTTGATTTTTTCTTCAAATCCCCGCTGGCGGGCAAGGTCCGTCTCGGGAACCAGTACGTTTTTGCGTTCCAATTTCATTCCTCCAGAAATGCAGATACTTTAACTAAAATATCATAGCATACAAGCCGTAAAAGTACAAGAAAGAAAAGGCCCCGGCCCGAAAAAATCGGGCCGGGGCAGTCGCGGCGTCTCCGCCGCCGTATTACACCATCTTGCTGACCAGCTTGGCAAATGCATCCGGATTGACGTTGTCTTCCGCCACCACATGCACCCGCTTTCCCACCAGCGCAAACAGGCCCAGCAGAGAACGGGCGTCCAGCATGACCGTGTCATCCGTCAGCCAGACTTCGTAGGGGACCTTGGAGGCTAACTCGCTGATGCGCTCCACCTGATGGTTGTCGGTAATTTGAATGGTTTTTGTCATAATCAGAACCTTCCTTTCCGAAGCGGAAACCCGCCTCTCAAGTTGGTCCCAGTCTACTGCGCAATCGTTTACTCGTCAACATCTGTTTTTATCATATTTATCTATACTAATCGTTTGCTTTTTGTATATTCTGCAAAATGTGTGAATAATATTTGAATTTTTTGAAAATTATATTAAAAAAGGACGAACCATCCGGTTCGTCCTTTTTCATATCTGTATTATAGCGCGCCCTCCGGTGTCACCGGCTCCGTTCCGGGCAGGAGATCCTGCCCCACCGTCGGCACCACCGGTTCCGCAGGCACTTCCGGCTCCACCGGCGTTTCCGGCGTCACCACGGGGATCTCAGCCGTCCCGGCTGCGGGGACCTCTGGCACTGCTGCCGCCGCAGGCGCACGGAGGATGACTTTATTTCGCACCTTATAATCGCTGGTAGCCTCGTAGTGGGAGTCGATCACCTTGCCCTCGGCATCGTAAATGGTGTGGTAGGTCTTGACCTTATAGCCGGTATAGGGAGAAGTCTTTTCCTTCTCCGGCATACCGGGCATCATAGTGGGGTCCTCCTCATACACCGTGGTCCACGGCGTGGTGGAAAGCACCTCGTTGGTCACCTTGGCGTATCTGCCATCCGGATTGGTACCCAGAACCTTCACAGTGAGGTAGTTCTTCTCGTACTCCGTGACAATCTTGATGGGATAGATCGTTTGATTGGTAAACTTGTAATCGGGGCCGCCCCAGGACACCGTGGCGTCCATGCCCCACGGGATGTAGGCGGGCACATAGCGGTGGGCGTAGCGCTCTGTGATCTCCAGATCGCCCCGCAGACAGGCCAGATACAGCGTGGAGGAAGTCTGGCAAATGCCGCCGCCGATCTCGTCCACCGTCTCGCCGCGGATGTAGGCGGGAGCGGCCTGATAGCCGTTGGCGGCGGTACGCTGGCCCACGGCCTCGTTATAAGAAAACACCTCGCCGCTGTTCATCACATAGCCGTTGATGCTGGCGGCGGACAATTTTACATTATTGATGCGTGCCGCCGTGCCGGAGACATGAGTACGGCACTCGCCCAGCACATCGCGGAACAGCACCTCTTGCAGTTCTTCCGCCGTGACGGTGGGGTACTCTACCAGTGCGGTAATCTTCACCGTTTCACCGGCCGGTGCAGCATCTAACTGTTTCTGCACAGCCACAGGATCAAAGCTGACGCCGACCTGCTCAACGGAGATGCCTTCCACTTCCTTGTCGTAGGCCGCGTTTTTCATCTCCCCGGCTAATTCATTGTGAATTTCCTGGGCAGTCACCACGGTGGCAGGAATGGGCTCCCAGGTCAGCTCCACCCGGTAATCATTTTTACTGTAAGCCGCAATATCCGCCAATGCAGCACAGACTGCTTCCGGCTGAACCACACGGCCGTCACGGGCACAGGTCACAAAGATGTTTCCCTGTGAAAGCTCATAGCTGCCGTGAACCGGCTCCTGCGAAAAGAAGTCCGCCACAGCCGCGCAGGTCCCGTTCAAAGTTTCCTGCTCCATATCCGGCCAGATCGCTCCGCCATAACAGCGTCCCATCCAAAAGGCGGCATACGTCCAACCCTTGACGAGAAAATGCTCCTGCTTCAGTCCATCCATTCGGCTTTGGGCAATTCCCTTGAAAGACGCTGCCGTATAGCCCAGATCATGCACAAAGATGCTCATCTGCGCATCCTGCGTGTGATTGGCAATCTCAATCTCCTGCGTCAGCAGCTGCATCTCCAGCTTTTCCTGTGCCTGATCGACTGTCAAACCACTCACATCAATCCCATTGATGTAGTAGTTTGGATAAAACGTGTTCAGAGAATTTGCGTAGGCGCACAGTCCGACATAAGCACCAGCCAAAAGCACTGCCAATACCAGCAGTACGATCCAGACTCGTTTGCCTTTTTTCTGCGGAGCCTGCGGTTCCACGGTTTTCACGATGGCTTCATTGACTTGTTCCATGGAAGCCCTCCTGTTGTTACGATGAATTGAGGGGACAGTTTGTCCTCCCCACAGCGTATGCTGTTAGCTTTTTATTTTAGCACACTTATTTTAAAAAAGGATTACAATCCCGTAACAACAAGCCTATTTTTTTCTGTCATTTCTGCCGATGTGTGGGGATCCGGATCGTCAATAAAATATCCTCTTCGGTATCTTGCCGCTCCGCACGGGCGTCGATCCCCGCCTCCCGCACCAGCCGCAGTCCCCGCTCCACACTGTTGAGAAACAACCGGACATCCTTCAGGATAAAGGTCCGCTTTCCCGTGGGCGTGGTCTGTAAATTGGCAAGCTGCCGCTCAATGTATTGCTCTGCCTGCGCCACATTCAGTTGTCGCGCACGGATATGTCTCACCACCCGCAGCTGTTCCTCCCGATCCTCTAACCGCAGAAGGCAGCGAGCGTGACGTTCCGTCAGGCCTCCCTCCACCAGTTCTTCCCGACATACCTCCGGAAGCCGCAGCAGCCTCAGTTTGTTGGCCAGTGCCGAGGGCGACCGGCCCAGCCGTTGGGCCGCCGTTTCCTGTGAGCAGCCCGTACGGCGCAGGTAGTCCGCAATGGCGGCGGCCTCCTCAAAATAATGCAGGTCCCGCCGCTGCAGGTTCCCCACCAGCGCCAGCACCGCCGAAGCCTCATCATCCACATTGCTTTCCAGACAGGGCACCGTCTCCAGTCCCGCCAGCCGTGCCGCCCGCAGACGGCGTTCTCCCGCGATCAGCTCCCAGCCGTCCTCGCTTTGCCGCACCGTCAGCGGCTGTAAAATACCATGTAGCGCAATGGAGTCCGCCAGCTCCCGCAAGCCCGTTTCCTCAAACACCTGCCGCGGCTGACGGGGATTGGGCTTAATCTCCTCCACCGGCAGGTGCAGCACCGTTCGTTCGAGCGTTTCCATCCATGCTCCCCTCCTCTCGTCTTTCAGTGTACCGCTGCGGAAAAGTGAAACGAGGGGAAATCCGTCGAACCGCTGACAAAGCGAAAAAATGCGCGGCGTTTGCCGCGCATTTTCTGTCATTCGTTTCTTATTTTACCGGCAGGTGTAGGCAAACCAGCCCTCGCCGCTGCGGGTCTGAGTGATCTCCAGTCCCTCGGCGCGCAGCTTGTCCGCCACTTCCTCCGCGCGGGTATCAATAATGCCGGAGCAGAGGAACACGCCGTTTTCCTTCAACAGAGAGCGCACCACCGGCGCAAGGCCGATGATCACATCCGCCACGATATTCGCCAGCACCACATCGTATCCGCCGCCAATTTCCGTGCGCAGGGCCTCGTCCGTCAGGACATCGCCCACGCGGACGGTGTAGACATCCTTGCCGATGCGGTTGAGGGCGGCGTTGTCATAGGCCACACCAAGACACTTATCGTCAATATCCACTGCCAGCGCCTCTGCCGCACCTAACTTCAGGGCTGCAATGGAGAGGATGCCGCTGCCGCAACCGAGGTCCAGCACCCGTTCGCCGCCGCGAATCTCCTGCTCCAGCGCCGTCAGGCACAGGCGGGTGGTGGCATGGCTTCCGGTGCCGAAGGTGAGGCCCGGCTCCAGAATCAGGGGCACGCGGCCTGCGTATTTCGGCTTGCCCAGCGCGTTTTCCTGCTCCCACTCCGGAATGACCAGCAGCCGCTCGCCGATTTCCATGGGTTTATAGTACTGCTTCCAGTTGTTCTCCCAGTCGCTGTCCGCCAAGTCCTCCATGGTCATCAGCAGCGTGCCGCAGTCCGTCCGCACTTCCTTCAGCTTCTGCAGCGCGATCCGCACCTCGCCCAGCTTGGCAAAGCCGGTATCGTCCGCAGGCAGATAGAAGGTCACACGGGACTTGCCCTGCATGGCCTTTTCCAGACCCTCGTCCACATAGTCCCAATACTGGTGGTTGTTTTCTAAAAAGTCCTGAAAATCCGTTTCATCGTCGATGACCACACCATCGATATCCAGCACGGAGAGCATCTCCGCCACGGTGTCCAGTCCGGCGTGATTGGTGTCAATATGCAGTTCCAACCAGTTCATAACGGCAACCTCCCGATCAACGCCGCACAAATTCAGGCGGCGTAACATAAAAAATGCATTTGGACGGAGTGCGTCCAAATGCATTTTAACACAAGCCTCTTGCCTTGAAAAGCGTATTTTACCGCTTGTTGCCCAGGAAAAACAGGGCCACAACGCCCGCGCCGGTGTGGTTGCCGATGACAGGGCCCACATAGTTGATGTGGAAGGTCTCGGTACCAAAGCGCTTTTTGATCTCCGCCGCCACAAACTCGGCGTCCTCCAGACAGTCACCGTGGCTGAGGAAGATGGTCTGCTCCGCGGGATTGATGGCGCTCTTTTCCATCTCGTCCACCATCGCCAGCAGGGACGCCTTGCGGCCGCGGGCCTTGCCCACGTTGATCAGGTGGCCCTCGTCATCCACATGGAGCACCGGCTTGATGGACAGCATGGTGCCCACCAGTGCAGTGGCAGCGCTGACGCGGCCGCCCCGCTTCAGATGGTTCAGGTCATTCACCGTGAACCAGTGGCACAGATGGGGAATGGTCTCCACGCAGTAGTCATAGACCTCTGCCAGCGTCTTGCCGGCCTTCTGCTGCTGGGCGCAGAGCCAGACCAGCATACCCTGCCCCATGGAGGCACACAGGGAATCCACCACGCGAATATCCGCATCGGGGAACTCCTCCCGCAGGCCCTCTGCCGCAATGGCCGCAGACTGGTAGGTGGTGGACAGGCCGCTGGAAAAGCCGATGTACAGAATGTCCTTGCCTTCCGCCAGCACGGGACGCATAGCGTCCTCAAACTGGCCCACGCTGACGGCGCTGGTGGTGCCCAGCTTACCGGCGCGCATATAGTCATAAAACTCCTTGAAGCCGATCTCCCGGCCATCCAGATAATTACAATAGCTCTTCTCGTCCAGCAGCAGGCTCAGCGGCTGCACCATTACATTCAGCTCCTGTGCCATCTCTGCGGTCAGGTCGCAGCAGCTGTCGGTCATGATCACAAACTCACGCATATCAGTCGTTCTCCTTTTTTGCTTTTTTCGCCGGGGCTGTCTGCTCCGCCTCTTTCTGCTGGCGCAGCAGCGCCACATACCGGCTGCAGGCAATGCCGGAAGCATAGCTGAGCAGGGCAAAATGGATGGCGTCATAGGCCAGATGCTCATTGCTGCGGGTTTCCACCTCATCCGCGGTTTCGTTCAGCACCTTATCCAGCGCCACGCAGAAATCCTCGTAACCCCGCCGGACATCCTTTTCCCGGCCCACGGATTCGCGGATCAGCAGGTCAATGTCCCTGGCGGCAAGCACCTGTTTCAGTACACAAATCGCCGTCAGATACGCCAGATGGTCCCGGTTATACTTCTTACCCTCGGCACGGGGCACCAGACCACTCTTGGTGTAGTTGTTCACCATGGCGGCCGTCAGTCCGTCCGTATCGTCAAAGCGAATGACCTGCCGGTCCATATAGCTGAGAACCTGATCCATATACAGCGCAAAATCCGGCAGCTGATCCCATTCCACGGGGCGCTGCTGCCGCAGGCGCTCCTGCAGCGCTGTCAGTTCATCCATCAGAATTCCTCCTCATCCGTTTACAGTTATCGGAGAGCATTGTAACACCCTGACGTGGTTTTGTAAACCATATTTTATAAGAAATAAAATCATTTTCGTTATTTGCCCACGCAGAAGCGCTCAAAAATGCGGGAGACAATCTCCTCTTTGGCGGTTCTGCCGGTCAGTTCGCCCAGCGCGTCCAGCGCCGCCTCCACATCGGTCAGCACGGCGTCGGGCGTCAAGCCGCCCTCCAGTGCCTCCGCGCTGCGGCGGACGGCGTCCGCGGCACGCTGTGCCGCCTCCTCCTGCCGCTGATCGGTCAGGAGAGAGCCGGATTCGCCCTCGCTGCCCACAGGAAACAGCTCCGCCACAGCGAACTCTAATTTGTCCAGACCTGCCCCGGTGAGAGAAGAAAGCTGCACCACGGCGGCGGGAGAATGGTATTCCATGGAAAGGGGCACGGGAAAATCCAAAAACGCATCCGCGGGCGTCAGATCCTGCTTCGACCAGATCAAAATCCATCTGGGACAGCGGGCGGCGGACAGCAGGAAGGGCATATCCTCCTCCGTGACGGGTTTGGAACCGTCCACCACGGCCAGCACCAGATCGGCGGACTCCATGGCGGCGCGGCTGCGCTCCACGCCGATGCGCTCCACAGTGTCCTCGGTTTCCCGGATACCGGCAGTGTCGATCAGACGCAGCAGGGTGCCGCCGCAGACTACGGACTCCTCCACGGTGTCGCGGGTGGTGCCGGGGATATCGGTGACGATGGCGCGGTCGTAGCCCGCCAGCGCGTTGAGCAGGGAGCTTTTGCCCGCGTTAGGGCGGCCCACGATGGCGGTGCGGACACCAGACTTCAGCACCTTGCCGCGGCGGCAGGTTGCAAGCAGTCGGCACAGCTGCTCCTCCGCAGTCTGCAGCGCGTCTGCAATCTCCTCCGGTTGGATGTCCTCGATATCCTCATCGGGATAATCCACCACAGCGTAAAAGCGGGAGGAAATTTCCAACAACGCGTCCTGAATCGGTTCCAGCTTCCGGCGCAGTCCGCCGTCCAGCTGGGCTGCGGCGTTGCGGGCGGCGACAGCTGTTTCCGCGTCGATCAGGTCGATGACCGCCTCCGCCTGCGTCAGATCCAGCTGTCCGTTCAAAAAGGCGCGGCGGGTAAACTCGCCCGCCTTTGCCTGTCTGGCTCCGGCGGCAAACAGGGCCTCCAGTACCTCCCGCAGCACCACAGGAGAACCGTGGCAGTGGAACTCCGCGCTGTCCTCACCGGTATAGCTGTGGGGACCGGGAAACCGGACGGCAAGGCCCCGGTCGATGACCCGGCCCGCGGCGTCCAGCATATCGCCGTAGATCATACTGCGGGCGGGATGTTCCGAAAACGCCTTCCCATTCAGCGCACGGAACACCCGGTCGCAGGCGGCAAAGCAGCCCTCGCCGGACACGCGGACAATGCCGATGGCGGTGGCGGCGCTGCCGGTGGAAATAGCGGCAATGATATCCATAAACTGTCACTTCCTTTCAGAGAAAAGAAACACGGGGCGGGCGTCTGCCCGCCCCGTAGGGTTTGCGTTGATCAAATTACTTCACGCGCTCGCCGGCAGCTTCCTTGGCTGCGATCTCGCGCAGAGCGTCCTTGTGAGAGAGGTTGACGCGGCCCTTCTCGTCGATCTCGGTAACCTTGACCCACATCATGTCGCCGATCTTGCAGGCGTCCTCCACCTTCTCGATGCGCTTTTCAGCCAGCTTGGAGATGTGAACCAGACCGTCCTTGCCGGGAGCCAGCTCCACGAAGGCACCGAAGGTCTTCAGGCGGACAACGCGGCCGTAGTACAGCGCGCCCACCTCGGGAACAAAGACGATATCGTCGATGCACTTCTTGGCGGCGTTGCAGCTCTCGGGGTTGGGAGCGGCGATGAAGATGGAACCGTCATCGTTGATGTCGATCTTGGCACCGGTGTCGGCCACGATCTTCTGGATGACGGAACCGCCCTTGCCGATGACGTCGCGGATCTTATCGGGATCGATGTGCATGGTGATCATCTTGGGAGCGTACTTGGAAACTTCCTCGCGGGGCTCGGCGATGCAGGGCAGCATGATCTGGTCCAGAATCTGCACGCGGGCGTCGTAGGTGATGTCCAGAGCGTTCTCGATGATCTCCATGGTCAGACCGTCGTTCTTCAGGTCCATCTGGATGGCGGTGATACCCTTCTTGGTACCGGCCACCTTGAAGTCCATCTCGCCGTGGAAGTCTTCCACGCCCTG
>JAZRCP010000096.1:0-6658 GCA_045659825.1 Dysosmobacter sp.
CGTATGATCACTTCTCTGGTGATCCGCTCCGTCAGTACCAGCAACGCAGCCTTTGAGCTTTTGGCTCCGACAACCAGATCCATCTCCCAGTGTCCCAAATCCTCCCGGTCCTGGATGTGTTGTGGCCGCTGCTCAATGCTGGGGAGTTTGGGATGTGCCACCCGCTGCTCTGGCCTCTGCGCCTTCTTTCGCCTGTGAGGTTTCTCCCATAGATCATTATTTGTCATGGCATAGAATACGCCCTGATCGATATAGTTGTAGACTGTCCGGATACATAGGGTCATGGCAAATCCTGCCGCCCTTGCCGCTGCCAGAGCTGCCGCAGGGGAGTATTTGTCCTGCAGCATCTTTTCTTCCAGAAAGTTTGCATAGGCCAGATTGCTGCCGATCTTTAGGTCACGCCCTTTGTTCCGGCAGGCCCGGTCATGGAGGCTCTGTCCTTTGTCTGCAGAGTAATGAAGTTGTAGAAATCCGTTCCTTTCGTGTTCATACATTCCTCGCTTCATCTCGTTATAAATGGTCTGCCTGCAGCAGCCCAGCTCTCGTGCGATCTGAGCGATCGGCACCTTGTATTTGAGGAGCGTCTCCATGCGGATCCGCTCCTGATAAGTCATATAATGCTGTCCCACGCTGTCCTCCAATATGACACTACCCACGCTCAGGGCGTGGGTAGGCTTGTATGATTGTAACACAAGAATCATTGCCGGCACGCTGGATCCAAGCCGGCTGCATCTGTAAATTGTGTTACGCGTCTGGATATAGTTCTCTGATTGCCAGATTTACACTCTGCAGAATGGTTGTGGTCTTTCGGTCGAGGTCTGTATAGATGCTATTCAGCTTCCGATAGAGTTCATGTAGGTTTTTGAGCCGCTCTCGTGCGTGTTGGATTTGTCTCTCGACTTCCTCCAGTCTCTGCTCCTGCGCAGGCAGCTCCCAGATGCAACGGGTAACCAGATTCTCCCACTTCTCTGTGAAGTTGTTCCCGGCCTGCTGCTCGATCAGCTCCAGCATATCGTCAGAGATCCGGATACTGCGGATGTTACTCTTGCTCGCCATTATCGTCCTCGTCCTTTCCCAACACGCCGCTGATTCTTGCGCCGCTTTTTTTGACTGGATTTGCAGTGAAAACCGCGTTTCCCGTCTGGCCCATGTTCTATTAAATGCCAATAATGCCGAAGATCTTGGATGTTAAAATAATCAAACATTAAATTCACACACTCCTCCATCCAGATTACATACCTTGTTTCCGGTGTTCTCGTCCTGGGCGATAAACGGACAGTCCTCACGGCTCTCCGGATGCTCCGGTTCATTTCTCATGGGGGAGATACCTGCCCGGCCTAAATCCCTCATGTGTCCTTCCTTTCGTGCATAAAGGTTGCTAAGCTAAGATCGTTGAGATCACAGTCGTAGATCAGATTGACCCAGTGCCGGATCGCATAACCGGCAAACTCACCATGGCCCTCGTAGGCCAGAACCATGTCGAAGATCTCGTTGGGCGTTGATACTGCAATTTCCTCCGGTGTCAGATCCAAATGCGTTTCCAGATAATGACGGAACTCTTTGTTCAAGTGCTGCATAAATCCTCCCTCTGCCGGATGCCCGGCGGTCTCAAAATAAAGAATAGGCAAAGCAAAGCTCGCTCGCGAGCTTTGTTGAGTACAGACGGCATAAGAGAAAATCCCCCAGTCAAGAGAAGCGTGGAATAATTCCAGTCCGCAGACTGGTTTTATGCCGCGAAAGTCTCTTTACTGGGGGATGTCTTATGCTACACATCGTAACACAACTTCAAGATCCTGGCGTCTGCAGCTGTAGATCTTCCGTGTTACGCACCGCACATCTAAAAACTTCTTTCTGTTAAAGTGTCCAAATTCTTCTTGACATCTACAAACTTTTTTTGCAGGTGCCGGAAAGGGCTAAAGTGTTGCGGAATCAGGGGAATTGTTATATAATATAAATGAATAAAGTTGCCCGAAAATTTGACCGCTCAGCCGGGCGTTCGGAGGAAATGAAAACGTAGTGCGGGATGTATTCGCACTGGAAAGAAGAGGGAGCGAGATGCAAGCAAACGGAACAAAATTAAAGGACCTTGTCAAGACATCAGATCTGGAAGTTCTCTATGCCGGAAATGATTTCGATACAGCCCTGTTGACTGTTATGGATGTGAATCGTCCCGGTTTACAGCTGTTGGATTTTTATGATTATTTTGATCCCCGCCGCCTGCAGGTCATTGGTAAGGCGGAGATGACTTATCTGCGGGGCCTGAGCAGTGAGCAGCGCAGAAGGTGCTTTGATAATCTGTTCCTGTATGATATCCCTGCGCTGGTTCTGGCGCGCGAACTGGAATGCCCTGAAGAGTGCATGGCCAGTGCAATCGAGCATGGCCGGACGATCCTGCGCACCAAAGAAGCAACGGTAGATTTCACCAGTCATACTATTGAGCATCTGAACCGCGTGCTGGCGCCTTGTGTGACCCGCCACGGTGTTCTGCTGGATATTCACGGTGTAGGCGTGATGATCACGGGCGATTCCGGCGTAGGTAAGAGCGAGGCTGCCATTGAGCTGATCATGCGAGGCCACCGTCTGGTGGCTGATGACGCTGTGGAGCTGCGCCGCATTTCCAATCAGTTGATTGGTACGGCACCTGAGATCATTCGCCATTTTATTGAGCTGCGCGGAATTGGTGTGATCAACGTGCGGGAGCTCTTTGGTATGCGGGCCATCAAGCTGGAAGCCCAGCTGGATCTGGTGATTCAATTTGAACCCTGGGATGATAAGAAGATTTACGACCGTCTGGGCATTGACGACCACTATACAGAGATTCTGGATGTCCGTGTACCTATCGTTACGATTCCGGTGCGTCCCGGCCGTAACCTGGCCAGCATTGTGGAGGTTGCAGCCATGAATACCCGTCACCGCTTTTTGGGATTCAATGCGGCAGAAGAACTGGCACGCCGCGTAGATCAGCGCGCAGAGGGCAAACTGTAAGTGTGGCTTGCGTATACTGGGTATATGCCCGCAGCGACGTAATTTATTTTGGGAGGTCCGTTGATGGCCTGGACAACGCAATTTGACAAACAGACGGCAGATTATCTGCCGGACGTAAAAATTTTTCGTGAAGAACCGATGAGCAGCCACACTTCATTTCGCATTGGTGGCTCTGCCAAGCGCATGGCTTTTCCGCAAAACGGGGAGCAGGTGGTTTTGTTGGTGGGATTTGCGGAGGCGTGCGGTGTGGAGCCGCTGGTGATCGGCAACGGTACCAATCTGCTGATTTCCGATGCGGGACTGGATCGGTTGGTGATCGAAACCTCTGCCATGAACCGCATAGAGGCGGGAGAGAATGGCCGGATCACGGCGGATGCCGGCGTGTCTCTGGCGCGGCTGGCAGACTTCGCCTGCAAGCGGGGCCTGACGGGACTGGAGTTTGCCCACGGCATTCCCGGTACACTGGGCGGTGCTGTGTGTATGAATGCCGGCGCTTATGACGGCGAGATGAAGCAGGTGATCGAAACGGTGACTGTCCTGTTCCCGCAGAAGGGGATTCGTACGCTTTCCTGCGAGGAGATGGACTTTGCCTACCGGCACAGCCTTCTCAGTGATCATCCCGATGCAGTGGTGCTGCATGCGACCGTCAAACTGACGGCAGGTGATCCTGAGGCTATTCGTGAGAAGATGCAGCTTTTGATGCAGAAGCGCAAGGCCAGCCAGCCGCTGGAATGGCCCAGCGCAGGCAGTACCTTCAAGCGGCCTGTGGGCTATTTTGCCGGTACGCTGATCGACCAGTGCGGCCTGAAAGGATTTACGGTAGGCGGGGCGCAAGTCAGCGAAAAGCACGCTGGTTTTGTGATCAATAAAGGCGGCGCTACCTGTGCGGATGTGGAGGAACTGATCCGTCAGGTGCAAGCACGGGTGCTGCAGGAAAAGGGCGTCCGGCTGGAGCCGGAAGTGAAGATCATTCGCTGAGAGCCTTCGGGAGGGGAGAACATATATGGACATTCTGATCATCTCCGGCCTCTCCGGCGGTGGAAAATCCAAGGCGGCCTCCTTTCTGGAGGACATTGGCTTCTACGTTGTCGATAACATGCCGGCAGCCATGATTTTAAAATTTGCAGAATTTTGCGCCGCCGGCAGCAGTCGCTATGACCGGGTGGCACTGGTATATGATGTGCGTACCGCCAGTTCCTTTGACGAATTGTTTGAGGTGCTGAATACGCTGAAATCCTCTGACGGTGTGTGCCGGATGCTGTTTTTGGAGGCCACACCTGAGGTTATCATCAAGCGATACAAGGAAACCCGCCGCCGTCATCCCCTAAGTGATTCCACAGCTACTTTGGAAGAAGCAGTAGAAAAGGAGCGGGAGATGATGGCGCCTGTCCGGGAGCGGGCGGATTTTGTCATCAATACTTCCCGAACCTCCACAGCCCAGCTGCGCAGCGAGATGCTGCGCCTGTTCGGGGATACGGAGGAGAAGAGCGGTATGACGGTCAACGTCATGTCCTTTGGGTTTAAATACGGATTGCCGCTGGAGGCCGATCTGGTGTTTGACGTCCGCTTTATGCCCAATCCCTTTTACATTGAAGAACTGCGCCATCAGACCGGATTGGACAGCGCAGTGGCCGATTATGTGTTCGGGTATCAGCAGACAAAAGACTTCTTAAAGAAACTGGAAGACCTGCTGGCTTTTTCTCTGCCGCTGTATGCGGAGGAGGGAAAGACCAGCCTTACCGTTGCCATTGGCTGCACCGGCGGACATCACCGCAGTGTGGCTGTGACCCGTGCGCTGACGGAAAAGATTCGTGGGCAGGGGTATTCGGTGACGGAAAATCATCGGGATATTAACCGCAACAGCTGAAAGGAGCTACATGGAGCAGCAAGGCATTTCCAGTCAGCTTCCCCGTTCCAGCGGCCTGAAGATCGCTGCCATCGGCGGTGGTCACGGGCTTTCCAATATGCTGCGGGGACTGAAACAATATACAGAACATATCTCCGCCATCGTCACGGTGGCGGATGACGGCGGCGGCAGCGGTATGCTGCGGCAGGATCTGGGCATGCCGCCTCCGGGGGATATTCGCAACTGTCTTGTGGCACTGGCAAACACGGAGCCGCTGATGGATGAACTGATGCGTTACCGCTTTAAAGACGGCTTCCTTGCGGGACAGAGCTTTGGAAATTTGTTTCTCGCGGCGCTGAATGAAATTTCTCCGTCTTTCGATGCGGCAGTCGGCCGCATGAGCGAAGTATTGGCCATTACGGGACGGGTGCTTCCGGTGACTACGGCTGACGTGCAGCTGGAAGCGGAATTTGAAAACGGCGCTGCGGTGGTGGGTGAGTCCAAGATCTTTTACTGCAAAAAGAAGGAGGACTGCCGGATCACCCGTGTGCGCCTGCTTCCTGAGCATGCCAAGGCCCTTCCGGAGGCACTGGCGGCGATTCGTGACGCGGATCTGATCGTACTGGGACCGGGCAGCCTCTACACCAGCATCATTCCCAACCTGCTGGTGGATGGGATCGTGGACACCATCCGGGAGTCCCGTGCCATGAAGATATATGTGGCCAACATTATGACGCAGGAGGGCGAAACGGAAGGGTATACGGTCGCAGACCATATCGCAGCCCTGTTTCAACACTCCGTACCCCATCTGTTCGATCTGTGCCTTGCCAATTCCTCGCCCATTCCGGATACTGTGGCGGAACGGTATGCGGAGGAGGGCGCTGAACTGCTGAAGGCAGACGAGATGCGCTGTGCGGCACTGGGTGTGGAACTGGTCAACCGTCCCATTGCCACGGTAGATGCCGACGGTTACGTCCGTCACCAACCTGATTACCTTGCCCGAGAGCTGATGCTGCTGCACGCGGAACGAAGTGTGCGCATTGCAGGCGACCGGTTCCGTCAGGAAAGCGGCGGCTACCGGAGAGAACGAAAGAAAAGAGAACTCTGAGAGGAGCATCTATGTCCTTTTCCTTTGACACAAAAAACGAATTATGCAGACTGCAGGTGCAGAAGCTGTGCTGTGCGCGGGCGGAGGCCTATGGAATTTTACTGTACTGCAACACGTTCAACTCTTTAGAAGTGCGTATCATTACGGAAAATCCCAATTTTGCCGCCCGTCTGCCGCGGCTGTTCTCCCGGGCCTTCAATATCCGCTTTGACCGCCAGCCGGACCCGGAGGAGGTGCGTGTCGCGGTGGAGCGGTCAAAGGAGAAGGATTCCGGCTCTCCCGGAAAGATGGTCTTTCAGATCACGGAGCGGGAAAAGCTGAATCACATCATTAACTTGCTGGGCTATGATCCCCGGCAGAATCTGGTGCTGCACATCAATTTTGCCCTGCTGGAGGAGGAGTGCTGCCGGGCATCGTTCCTGCGGGGCGTGTTCTTCGCAGGCGGCAGCATCACCGATCCTCTCAAGCGCTATCATCTGGAGCTGACTACCTCTCATTTACAGGCCAGCCGGGAACTGGAGGTCCTGCTGCGGGAGAGCGGCTATCCGCCCAAGGGGCTGTTCCGCAACGGCAGCTTCATTACATATTTCAAGCAAAGCGATCAGATCGAAGACTTCCTGACGCTGATCGGTGCGCCGGTGGCAGCGATGAATATCATGTCCGCCAAGCTGGAAAAGGATCTGCGCAACAGCGTCAACCGCCGGCTGAATAAGTCGGAG